>DCKU01000006.1 GCA_002320455.1 Salinisphaera sp. UBA1666 | reverse complement strand
CGTTGCGAGTCTTGATCGTGGCACGCCACGATACGGCGACTCGCGCCTTGCAGGACACGATTTGCGGACGCCAACGCGGCGCTCGGATGAAACCTCAACAGGCCCTAGGCCAGCACGCTTACTGCGTGGCGATGAACGGCACTGCGATCTCGCCGAAACGGCTGCCGGTTTCGGCATTGATCAACGTCGAACGAAAGTCCACCCCGGCGATGCGATCCGTGGGCACTTTTTCAAAGTAGAGGAAGCCTTCGATCATGCCGCCCGGCTCGATCACGCCGTCGGGAATAGCCACTTCACGCATATGCGGCGTGGGAAGCGACAGGCTGTAATCGGCCCAGCGGCGCGTGTAGTTATTGTAGTAGCCCGAGTCGTAGCCATAAGCCGTGTCATAGGCGCTCATCGAGGGATAGCTCGACGCATAGTAGGGCGCAACGGCAAAGCCCGAAGACGTAAAGCCGGGGCTGCCCACGACGTTGGCGCTGCGCTCGACCGAGCCGTCGATGGCAATCGGCGGGAGTGCGGCAAAACGCTGGCCGCTCGCAGCCGCCACGAGCGCGAAATTGTCGTAGCTGATGCGAATCGGCTGATCACTTTCGTTTTCGATGCGTACGTGCATGGGCGTCACGTCGCGCAGCACGCTGGCGTCGCCGTCCCACTGACCGGTCTTGACCCGCATCTGCACGCCGTCGACGGCGTCTACCACCGCGCGATCGCTTTGACTATTCGGCCCCACGGAGGAGGCAGGCTTGAGATTGACCCCGCCGCCGCAGCCGGCCAGGGCCAGCACGGCTGTCGTGGCCGCCACGGTCAGGCCGCCGGTGAAAAACGCTTTGATGGTCATAGTCGTCCTTTAGTTCGCTTGTTCAAGGCTTGCCTGTGGTCGCCTCGTGAATCTGCCACCATGTAAACCATGGCTCGGTCGTCAAACGCTGCTCCGAAAACCGTCAACAGCCGAAGCATGCGTTGGTTCTACCGCGGGCTGGCCGGTTTTTTCATCGCTCTGGCAGCGATTGGCGTCGTACTGCCTGTGTTGCCGACCACGCCGTTTTTGATCGTGGCGGCATGGGCGGCCGGCAAGGCCTCGCCGGCCCTGCGCGAGAAACTGCGCGCTCATCCCACCTACGGCCCCGCCCTGCGGCGCTGGCAGGATCACGGCGCCATTGCACGGCGCGCCAAGATCCTGGCCTTGACGTTGATGGCCGCCAGCTGGGGCCTCGTTTGGCTGACCGTCGACAGGCTTTGGTTGATCGCTCTAGTCGGCGTAATTCTGGTCTCGGTTGGTCTGTTCATTGCCACCCGCCCCGAGCACGCCAGAACCACCGACAGCAAAGCCTGAAGGCCCTCTTCAGCGACGGTGTTGCCGAGGCTCCAGATGCACGACAACACGCCACTCCCCACACGACTATCCGTAGCGCCACGGACGCTTCTTTGCGGCCGATTTCCTGCATAGGGCAACTAAACACCGGTTTTGCAAAGAAAAATCAGACGTGTTCGTCTACATACGGCGTCTGCGGCATTCAGCCGCGGCGCTTGAATTTCCCAAGAGGGTGATCGGTGGAAGACAAACGTGGTAACAAGCAGGTTGTATTTTTCGGCTCAGCCATCGTCATTGCGGTGCTGGTTGCGTTAGGCGGGATTTTTCCCAAGGGCTTCGGGGACGTCGCCGGCCACGCACTGAATACGGTGTCGCATTACTTCGGCTGGCTCTATCTGTTTTCGGTATTCGGTTTCGTGGTGTTTCTCGTCGTTCTGGCGTGTAGCCGCTACGGCAAGATCCGTCTCGGTTCGCCTTACAGCGAACCCGAATACAGCTTCTTTTCCTGGGTCAGCATGCTGCTGGCCGCCGGCTTTGGCGTCGGCCTCGTCTTCTACGGCATGGCCGAGCCGGTGCTGCATTATCTGCACCCGCCCTACGACGACATGCCGGGCAGCACGCCGGAAGCCGCGCGCTATGCGATCCAATATTCGTATTTCCACTGGGGCCTGAGCCAGTGGGCCGGCTTTGCCATCGTGGGCCTGATCGTGGCCTATTATCAGTTCCGCCGCGAACAAGAAGGCCTGGTCTCTACGGTGCTGGCACCGCTGACCGAAAAGCTGCCCAAGCCCACCCACGCGCCGATCAACAACGCCGTGAATATCTTTGCGGTGGTGGCCACCGTGATGGGCATCGCGACCTCACTGGGCCTGGGCGTGCTGCAGATCAACGGCGGCCTGCACGAACTGCTGGGCTATCAGGAAGGCCTGTTCTGGCAGTTCGTGATTCTTGCGGTGATGTGTGTCTGCTACACGATGTCCAGCTATACCGGCCTGGATAAAGGCATCCAGTGGCTGTCCAACATCAACATGGTGTTGTGCCTGGGCCTGATGGGCTGGGTGCTGTTCACCGGTCCAACCATGTTCATTCTCAACACGATCGTCGTGGGCGTAGGCGACTATATCCAGAACTTCATCGGCATGAGCCTGCGGATGAACCCGTTCCGCGCCACCGGCGAGAGCTGGATCAGTTCCTGGACGGTATTCTATTGGGCCTGGGTCATCGCCTGGTCGCCGTTCGTGGGCACGTTCGTGGCGCGTGTGTCCAAGGGCCGCACGATCCGTGAATATATCGTGGGCGTGCTGGTCATCCCCCCGATCTTGGCCTGTCTGTTCATCGGCGTGTTCGGCGGTGCTGCCCTGCACATGGAGCTGTTTGGCGATGCGTCGGGCCAGCTGGCCGCGGCCGTTGACGCCAACCTGACCTCGGCGCTGTTCGAGTTCTTCGCGATGATGCCGTTCACCACCGTGCTCTCGGTGCTGGCCATGGCGTTGATCTTCATCTTCTTGGTCACATCGGCCGACTCGGCCTCTTATATCGTGGCGCAGATGACCGACAACGGGTCGCTCGAGCCGCCGCTGTACAAGCGCCTCGCCTGGGGCTTTCTGATCTCGGCGATCTGTTTCGTTCTGATCGGGGCCGGCGGGGCCAGCGGCAACGCACTGCGCGGCCTGCAGACCGGCTCCCTGCTCTCGGCCCTGCCGTTCATGGTCATCCTCTATCTGATGGTCTATGTGCTGACCGCCGAGCTGCGTGACGATCGTCGTCGCATGCTTCTGGAGCTGCACGAGCAGTATAAGGACATGCCGGTGGGCGCCGATGCCTTCGAGGCCCGTGACATCCTCAACGATGTCTGGGAAGAAGAAGACCTCGAGGATGCCGATGCGGCCAACATGCAGTCGGGTTATCACATCCGCGATGACGATGCCGACACCTCGCCCGGCACGCGCTGATCGGCCCCCGGTCGATTAGGTGCACAAGCCCTCGCCGTTCTGCGGCGGGGGCTTTTTCGTGTCGGCCGCCGCTCGGCTAGACGATCCGCTCGCGGGCGATGGCGATGATGCGCTCGCGCAGCCAGCGATGCGCGGTATCGTGATGGTCCAGTGCGCCCCAGGCCATGCCGATTTCAAAAGGCGCAAGCTCGATGGGCGGCGGCTGGACCACCAGCCCCAGATGACGTGCCTGATAGCGCGCGATGCGCGCCGGTAGCGCTACGATCATGTCGGAGTGGGCAATAAGCTCGCGGGGCAGCTGATAGTGACGCGTCAGAACGCTGATCCGGCGAGACAGGCCGCGATCGGCCAGGGCTTCGTCGATACGGGACAGCCCGACCCCGGTCTGGGTGATCAACACATGGCGCTGGGATAGAAACGTCTCCAGCGTGAGCGTGCCGTCGGCGGCGGCCAGCGCAGGGTGATCGGCGCGGATGAGACAGGCCAGGCGATCGTCCCAGAGGCGCTGCTGGTGAAAATTGGCCGGCAGCCGGCCGAACTCGTTGACCAGAAAATCGGCCTCGCCGCGCTCGATCTGATCGATGGCATCCGAGCCGGCCGACAGGATATTAAGGGCGATGTTCGGCGCCTCATGCTCAAGCACGTCGACCACGTGGGGCATCAGGATCGATGCGGCGTAGTCGGTGATGAGAATCGTGAACAGACGCTCGGCGGTTTCCGGCTCGAAGGCCCGGTTGGGTGCGATCAGCGCTTCCATCTCGGCCAGAACGTTGCGCACCGGTCGATGCAGCTGGGCCGCCCGGGCCGTGGGCTGCATGCCGCTGGCCGTGCGCACGAGGATGGGGTCGCCCAGCAGCTTGCGCAGGCGTTTGAGCGCGTTGCTCATGGCCGGCTGGGTGATATCCATGGCCCTTGCTGCGCGCGTCACGCTCTGCTCGCGCAGAAGCGCGTCGAGCATGACGAGCAGGTTTAGATCGACGTCGCGAATATTCATGCGGGCAATATACCGATTGAAGGCCGACCCGCGGCGAGGCGGTGCGGCCCGGCAACCCCTCGGACTGGCTAAATACACCGCCGATGCTCAGAATACCGGCGCCATACAACGATCGCCGACCGCCCGATGGCTGCGTCCACTGCCTCTGCCATGACCAAGACCTCTCCCTGGCTGACCCTGGCCGGCTTGTTGCTCGTGGCGCTGAACCTGCGCCCGGCCTTGACCAGCGTGGCGCCAGTACTGTCCGAGATCGGTGCTGCCCTTGGCCTGGCCTCGCTCGGGCAGAGCGTGCTCACCACCCTGCCGGTGCTGTGCCTGGGTCTGGCCGCACCCCTGGCCCCGCGCCTGGCGCGTCGTCTAGGGCCCGAGCGGGCGGTCTTGGCCGTGCTAGGCGTGCTGGCGATCGCCCTGGCCGCGCGGCCCTTCACCGGCCTGGCCGGGCTGTTCGTCGGAACCGCCGTCGCCGGCGGGGCAATCGGCATCATGGGGGTGTTGCTGCCGGGGCTGGTCAAGCGCGACTTTCCCGAGCGCATCGGTTTGATGACGGGGCTCTACACCATGCTGCTCAACCTGGGGGCCGCGCTGGCCGCCGGAGCCACCGAACCGCTGCGTCTGGCTTTTGGCAACGACTGGCGCGTCGCCCTGGCGTTCTGGCTGGTGCCGGCTGTTCTGGCCGGGCTGCTCTGGGTCTCGCAGCTGGCCCCGAAACCGCGCCCGGGCGCTCCTCGACGTTCGGCGTCTCGGTTGCTGCGCGAGCCGCTGGCCTGGCAGGTCACCGCATTCATGGGGCTGCAGTCGTCGCTGGCGTACATCGTATTCGGCTGGCTGCCGACCATTCTGGCGGACCGGGGCATGAGCCCGGTCGCCGCCGGCCTTGTCCTTTCGGTCTCTATTCTTCTGCAGGTGGCTAGCGCGCTTATCGTTCCCTGGCTGGCGACGCGCCTGGCCGATCAACGTGGCGTGCTGGTCGCGGTGTTATGTGTAACGCTGGCCGGGCTGGCCGGTTGTCTTTACGCGCCGCTGGCCTGGATCTGGCCGGTCGCCGTCGTGCTCGGGCTCGGTCAGGGCGGTTGCTTTTCCATGGCCCTGACCCTGCTTGCCCTGCGCGCCCCGGATGCCGATTCGGCGGCCGAGCTCTCGGGCATGGCCCAGGGCGTGGGGTATGTGATGGCTGCCATGGGCCCGCTGGCCATCGGCGTGATCCACGAGTGGCAAGGCAGCTGGGCCGCCTGCGGCGTGCTGCTGGGCGCTATTGGCGCCGGCGCCATTATCGCGGCACTCGGTGCCGGACGTAATCGATGGATATCGGCCGGTTAAACCGTTGTCTGGCGGGCCTGTTTGTGGTCGCGCTGACGGCCTGTGTCCAGGGCCCGTTCGACGCTGCCAGCACCCCACCGCCGGGGCTCGTCTCGCCTGGCCGACCGGCGCATGACACGCCGATCTGGCAGCCCGTCGCCTGGCCGGCGCCCGGTGATGATATCGCCATCCCCGACAACGATCCGTTCTATCGCTCGCCGGCGAGCGTTCGCCTGGCCGCGCTCGCACCGGGCACGGTCGTGCGTTATCGCCCGATCGTGGCGCGATCCTACAAGCTGGGCTATGTACAGGCACACGCCTGGCAGTTCGTCTATATCAGCCGCGATACCCACGGCGCGCCCATCGCCGACACCGCGAGCCTGCTGATACCCGCGCCGGCCCGAGGGCGTTTGTTGTCGTATCAGGTGGCCTATGATGCGCTCAACCCGGTCTGTAACCCATCCCAGGAGCTGTTGCGCGGCACGATGCTCGAGCAGCGCTTCGTCTCGGCCGCCCTGAGACGTGGCTGGTCGGTCGTGCTGCCCGATCACGAAGGCCCGGATATGGCGTATCTGTCCGGGCGACAGGCCGGTCACGCCGTGCTGGACGGCCTGCGCGGCGCTCACCGGCTGACCGGCCGGCCGGATGATCCAATCGGTTTGTGGGGCTACTCGGGCGGTGGCTTCGCGACCCTTTGGGCCGCCCAGATGGCCGTGGACTATGCGCCCGGCCTGCCGATCAAGGGGGTCGCGGCCGGCGGCGTGCCGGGCGATCTGGACCGCGTGGCCGAGCATCTGGACGGGCACGCGTTTGCCGGCCTGTATTTCCAGGCGTTCTTCGGCCTGGCCAATGCGTATCCCGAGATCGACCTGGAGCGGCTGCTGAACGACAAGGGCCGCGCCGTCGAACAACGCTTGTCGACCAGCTGTCTCGGCCAGTGGCTGTCCGGCGTTCGCGACCCGTTGCTATCGGGCCTGGGCTTTGCCTCATTTGCCGATTACACCACGGTCGATGCGCCCCGAGAGCAGCCCGACATCCAGGCCATTCTTTCCGCCAACCGGCTAGGCGAGCAGAGGCTTGTCGCCCCCCTGTACTACTACCACGGCGCGCTCGACCCGATCGTGGGCCGCGACCAGGCCCGAGCGCTGCTGGCGCGTTACTGCGATTTGCACTCTCCGTTGGTCTACGACTGGGCATTGGGCGAGCACATACTCGCCGCGCTCACGCAGGCTGACGACGCGCTCGATTTTCTTGACGCGCGCGCCGCCGGACGCGTGCTGCACGGGCCCGGCTGCGAAGCTTTGGAAGGCTAGGGCCTGCGGGTCAGCCGGCCCAGGCGTTGTCGAAGATGACGTGCTCGGCGTCGATCGACCAGAGCGGTTCGTGCGAGCCCAGCTCGGTCAGGGTCAGACAGCCGTCGGCCAGAAATACGCCGGTATCCAGCCAACGCCGATTGGCCGTGGCGCGCGGCGTCGCCAGCGGCGTGTGTCCGTGATAGATCGTGGCTATTGCCTCGACGGCGGCGTGCCGCTCGCGGATGTGCGGCTCGACGCTCTCAACCCGACCTAGCGTATCACGCGACCACAGCGCGGCGTGTTGCGCCTCTGCCTCGCCAAGCCGGGCAATGAAATTCGGCCAGTCAGCGCCCGCTACATCGGCGTGAACGAGACCCACGCGCTCGCCACCAACCCGATCGACCTCGATGACCAGCGGCAGCGTAGCCGCTCGCTCGGCAAGCCCAGCCAGGGCCGCCTCGTTCAGCTTGCGCGACCAGGCACCGCCGTTCATCAGCCACAGCGCACGGGCCTGGCCGCCGTAGCGGTGCGCATCACAAAGCATCTGCTCGTGATTGCCGCGCGCGGCGTGAAACCATGGCTCATCAACCAAGCCGAGACACTCGGCGCTGTCGGGGCCGCGGTCGATGAGATCCCCGACCGAGAACAACCGATCTCGCGCCGGTGCGAAATGTACGTGCGACAAAAGAGCGTAGAGCCGTTCGAGATGCCCGTGGATGTCGCCCACGACGAAATCACGCCCGGTGCCGTTCGCCGGAAAATGCCAAAAATGCGCGCTCTGAGTATTATCGTCGTCCGGCAAGCGAAACTATTCCTTCGGCGTCATGAATCGGTGTCCGCAGTCGATACAGTAGCGAATGTTCGGGCGTCTGAATAAACGCCGCCAAAAGCCACGCTTGAGCGGCGCGGTGCCGAAGCTGTCGCACTTGGGACAGCGGCCGTGTGTCTGCATAGTCCCCCCTCGCATCCGCAGCCGATCATACGCGACTGCGTTGTTATTTCGCCCCTTTAAGCTTCAACGTCATGTTTACAGCGTTATATGACAACGCATGCATCACTCGGACCGCGATTTATAATCGCTCGCCACAGACCGGGCGCCTCGCGCCTGTCAGTTCTATCGCACAGGCCCTGAGCTGGACCCGATCGGTTGGA
>DCKU01000178.1 GCA_002320455.1 Salinisphaera sp. UBA1666 | reverse complement strand
CTTATGACGACACGCCCTAGCTCGGACCGCTTTTCCAAGATTCAACTCTCAAACCGATTTACTTTTGTATGAGTGACAACCGTTTGTCGCCGGCATTTCGCGCTCGCGCCGATGCCTTGATCGAAACGCTCAACCGACAGGCCAACGAGGTGCCCACCGGCCAGGTCAGTGCGTCGGCGATGTATGCAACCGCGCGTTTCAACGCCTTTCAGGTGGCCGCCAGCGTGGCCGATCGGGAGCAGCTGGCCGCCGAGCGTGAAAATGCGGTCAACTACTTCACCGACCAATATCGCAAGATGTTCGAGGACCATCTGGACGAGTGCATGACGCACTTCGAGCGTTATACCTCGGGTGGCGGCCCGGCCGACGAAGGCGCCTGATGGGGCGCCAGCCGGGCGCCGGTGATGCCGGGCTGTTCCCTGAAACGTTGCCGGAGGACCGCCCGCCCGGCGCAGCCGAGCAGGACAGCGCGACGCATGCGCTGGCGGCCCGGCTGCCGGCTGGCCTTCACTTGGGGACGTCGTCCTGGAACTTTCCCGGCTGGCGGGGCTTGGTGTGGGACGGTGACTATTCCGACAAACGCCTGTCGCGCGAGGGCATTTCAGCCTATGCCAAACATCCGCTGTTCAAAGCGGTTAGCCTGGACCGGGCGTTTTATCAGCCCCTGACCCGCGCACAGTTTGCGGCTTATGCCGATGCGGTGCCCGACGGGTTTAAGTATGTCGTCAAGGCGCCGGCCCAGATCACCGACAGCCTCACACGGGGCAGCGGCGGTAAGGCCCGCGCGCCTAACCCGGATTTCATGCGCGCCGAGCTGGCACGCTCGCTGCTGGCCGAGCCCGCTGCGGACGGCTTGGGCGATTGTCTGGGGGCGCTCGTGTTTCAGTTCAGCCCGCTTATGGCCGCGACCCGAAACGATATCGAGCGTACGATCGCTGACTTGCACGCCATGCTCGGAGCGGCGCGCGAGACGGTATCCGATCACGTGGTGCTCGCGGTCGAAGTGCGTGACCCTGAATGGCTGTGCCAATCGCTGATCGATGCCTCGAAAGATGCCGGGGCCACGTATTGCCTGGGTCTGCACCCACGGCTGCCGCCGGTGGCCCGACAATTACCCATGCTGCGCGCGCTGTGGCCGGGGCCGTTCGTCTGTCGTTGGAACTTGAACATGCGACATGGCATCCATGGCTACGAACAGGCCAAGGCCAGCTATGCGCCGTTCGACACGCTCGTGGATCCGGACGACACCACGCGCGACGACATCGCCCGGGTGGCCGCCGGCACGGCCGGCGCCGGCCAACCGGTGTTCGTTACCGTGAATAACAAGGCCGAGGGCAGCGCGCCGCGATCGGTGGCTGCACTGGCCGCGCGAATCGATGCGTTGCGCGGGGGCTAGAACGGGCCACGGTCACCGAGACGTCATTCGACCGCGGCAGGCTGTGCGTCGGCGGTGCGGTCACGCGCTGGCACGATCGTCGCTCTATTGCCGGGAGCTATCGAAATGATGATTTCTCGTGCGTGAGGCTATTCTTGACTGATTCAAGTTAATGCCCAATGATTCGCCATGCGATGAAAGAGATCGATTCGAACATTCGTCACGCCTTGCGCGATCGTGGAATGCGGGTGACCGCGCCGCGACGTGCCATTCTGGAATGGCTTTCCAACCGTCCGCACGCCACGGTGGACGAGGTGCATCGCGGCGTGGTGAATGACCTGACAACGATCTCCAAGCAGGCAGTCTATGACGTATTGTCCGCCTGTGATGAAGCCGGATTGGTACGACAGATTAAGCCGGCCGGTCATCCAGCGCGCTTCGAGCGGCGTACCGGCGATAACCACCACCACTTGGTGTGTCGTCAGTGTGGTCACATCGAAGATCTCGACTGTCATACCGGCCAGGCGCCGTGCCTTCATCCCGGTGACGGCCACGGTTTTGTTGTAGATGAGGCCGAAATCGTATTCTGGGGGCTGTGTGGCAGCTGTCAGAGTCAGTCATTGGCTGACGGCAATGCCGAGCCGTGACCGATAGTCAATACGAACGAATCCAGACGCCTTGACGCATCGCGTCGACTCAAACAGGAATCAAGCTATGGATGACAAGCAAAGCTCGGACGCAGCGTTCGAAGAAGTCAAGATTGGCGGCAAGTGCCCCTTCGGCGGCGACACGGTCGGCGGCGGCGCCGGCAGCAAGCCACAGAATGATGACTGGTGGCCGAACCGTCTTGAAGTAGAGCTGCTGCATCAGAACCCGCGGGAAGCCAACCCCGAGGATGCAGAATTCAACTACGCCGAGGCCTTCAAGAAGCTGGACCTCCAGGCGCTGAAGAAAGACATCAAGGAACTGCTGACCACGTCGGTGGACTGGTGGCCGTCGGACTACGGCAACTACGGCCCGCAGATGATCCGCATGGCCTGGCACTCGGCCGGCACCTATCGCATCGGCGACGGCCGCGGCGGCGCTGGCGAAGCCATGCAGCGTTTCGCGCCGATCAACAGCTGGTGGGACAACGGCAACATCGACAAGTCGCGTCGTCTGCTGTGGCCCATCAAGCAGAAATACGGCTCGTCCATCTCCTGGGCGGACCTGATCGTGCTGACGGGCAACTGCTCGCTGGAAATCATGGGCTTCCCGACGGCAGGCTTTGCCGGCGGTCGTATCGACGCCTGGGAACCGGATAGCCTGACGTATTGGGGCCCGGAAGCCTGGTACGGCAAGAAGATCGAAGACGCCCCGCGCGGCCCGTTCGAAGGCCACCCGGACCAGATGGTCAACCGTGATCATCGTTGGAGCGGTACCAACGGCGAAGACGATTACGATCTGGAAGCGCCGCTGGCGGCCTCGAACTCCAACCTGATCTACGTGGATCCGGAAGGCTCGGCCAAGAAGGGTATCCCGGAAGATTCGGCCCGCGATATCCGTATCACGTTCGGCCGCATGGCCATGAACGACGAAGAAACCGTGGCGCTGATCGCCGGCGGTCACGCCTTCGGCAAGTCGCACGGCATGACCCCGCCGGACGAAATCGGCTACGCCCCGGAAGGCGCGCCGATGGAAGCCCAGGGCTTGGGTTGGCACAACCCGCGCGGCAAGGGCAACGCCGAAGACACGATGACCAACGGCATCGAGGGCTCGTGGATCACCAACCCCACGAAGTGGGACAACGAGTATCTCGAGAACCTGTTCAAGTATGAATGGGAGCAGACGCGCAGCCCGGCCGGTGCCCTGCAGTGGCAGCCGGTAGACAAGGACGCGCCGCGTACGCCGGATGCGCACCTGGAAGGTGTTGATCATCCCCTGATGATGATGACCTCCGACATCGCGCTGAAGGTCGACCCGTCCTATCGCAAGATCTGCGAGCGCTTCCTGGAAGACTTCGATTACTTCACGGAAGCCTTCGCCAAGGCCTGGTTCAAGCTCACGCACCGTGACATGGGTCCGAAGGCCCGTTACCTGGGTGAAGAAGTCCCGCAGCGCGACTTCATGTGGCAGGACCCGATCCCGGCCGTGGACTTCGACTTGGTCGACGCCTCGGACGTGAAGAACCTGAAAGCCAAGATCCTGGATTCCGGTCTGTCCGTGTCCGAGCTGGCCGGTGTGGCCTGGGGCGCGGCCTCCACATTCCGTACCTCGGACAAGCGTGGTGGCGCCGACGGCGGCCGTATCCGCCTAGCCCCGCAGAAGGACTGGCCGGTTAATAACCCGGGCGAAGTCGACAAGGTCGTCAAGACGCTGGAAGGCATCAAGAGCGACTTCGACGGTGCCCAGTCGGGCAACAAGAAGATCTCGCTGGCTGATCTGATCGTGCTGGCCGGCTGTGCCGCAGTCGAGAAATCGGCCAAGGACGCCGGCGTGGAAGTCCACGTCCCGTTCACGCCGGGCCGTAACGACGCGACCGCCGAGCAGACCGACGAGCAGGCCTTCCGCTGGCTCGAGCCGGTATCCGACGGTTTCCGCAACTTCCACCGTTCGGATGTGAAGTACAACATCGCCCCGGAGCGCATCTTCATGGATCGCGCGGCTCTGCTGGGCCTGACGGCGCCGGAATGGGCCGCGGCCGTGGGTGGTCTGCGCGCGCTGAACGTCAACAGCGACGGTCCGTACAAGGACCACGGCGTGTTCACCGACAAGCCGGGCGTGCTGACCAACGACTTCTTCGTCAACCTGACCTCGCCGGAGTTCGAGTGGAAGAAGGTCGACGAAGACGGCCTCGAGTTCACGCTCAACGATCGCAAGTCGGGCGACACCAAGTTCAAGGCCACCCGCTGTGACCTGATCTTCGGTGCCAACTCGCAGCTGCGTCAGCTGTCCGAGTTCTATGCCCAGAAGGGCGGCCACGAGAAGCTGGTCCGTGACTTCGTCGCGGTCTGGAACAAGGTCATGATGCATGACCGCTTCGACGTCGCTGACAAAAACAGCGCCGCGTTGTAAGACGCTAGCTGTGTCGGGGCCCCGCATAGAGCGGGGTCTTGCGTGACGTGATGCCCCGAAGCTCATGAGAGCTTCGGGGTTTTTTATGTGCGGTCGTCGCAGGCAGATTTACGATGAACCGACTCAAAGAGGAAGGAGCACCGATCATGGATGATCAAACCCGTATCGAAGCCGAGGCGGCTGCGTTTCGCGATCTCGTGGCGCATCTGCAAAAACGCACCGACGTGCAGAACATCGACCTGATGAACCTGGCCGGCTTTTGCCGGAACTGCCTGTCGAAGTGGTATCGGGCCGAACTGGAGGCTCGCGGCGTAGCGATCGACTACGACCAGGCCCGCGAGCGTATCTACGGCATGCCGTATGCGCATTGGAAACAGGCGTATCAACAGGACGCCAGTGCGGCCCAGAAAGCGCGTTTCCAGGAGACAGAAGCTGACCACGCCGACACCAGCGGTGGCCACTGACGCGCGGTAAAGGTGTGTTACCGAGCCAAGCGCTGACGTGAGGCGTCCACCCGGTGGCCTTCGTGCGTCAGCAGCCAGATTTTTCGCGTCATGCCGCCGGCATATCCGGTCAGCCGATCGTTCGCGCCGATGACCCGATGACAGGGGATGACCACTGCAATGGGATTTCGCGCGTTGGCCAAACCCACGGCGCGCGATGCGCCCGGCTGACCCAGCATTTTGGCAATATCGCCGTAGGTGCGGGTCTGCTGGTTGGGAATCTCGCAGAGCGTTCGCCAAACGCGTTTTTGAAACACAGTGCCGTCCGGGGCAAGCGGCAGATCGAAAGCGTCACGCCGGCCGGCGAAATACGCCTCGAGCTGGCGAGCGGCCTCCGCTACCGGTGCGCTCATACGGCCGGCTTGAGCGTCGTCGGGCGTGTTGGGGGCCATGAACGCGAGATGTGTCACGGCGCTGTCCGTGCCCTGGATACGCACTGGTCCAAGCGGCGTATCCACGATCATGTTATGGGGCGTCATAACGTGTCTCACATATGCGGGGCGTCTGGCGAACACCCAGATTGCTGCGTCTGTATCGCGCATGCAACGTGTGGCAGGCTTAAGCGTCCTAAAGGGTTCACATCTCGTCTATATGCCTAGGATACGACGTCTTGTGTGCCGGGCCGGACTGGCCGTCGGACTGGCCTGCGTGTGCGTAGTGGGCTCGGCAGCCGCCGCGGCTTCGGATCACCATCGTCCGGTTCGTATCGCCGTGGATCTGCCCTACGCGCCCATGGAATCCAAGACGCCGGGCGGTGCCCTCGAAGGCTTTGATATCGCTCTGGGCGCCGCACTTTGTCGTATCGCCGACGTCGAGTGCCAATGGGTGGTCCAGGCCTGGGAGGGCATCGTCGCGGGATTGATGGCCCGCAAGTACGATCTGATCCTCTCGGCGATGGCGATAACGCCGGAGCGTGTTAAGCGGTTTCGGATCGTCGGCCCCTACGTGACGCTCGACTCGGCGTGGTTCGTGCCGGGCGATGGCGGCCTGTCTCAGATTGCGCCCGAGACGCTTGCCGGCCAGAGCATCGGCGTGCAGCGCGGCACGATGCATGACCGCTACGTGACCGATACCTACGCCGGCATCGCCGATATCAAGCGTTATCGCTCTATCATGGATATGCAGGTCGATTTGAACGCGGGGCGTCTGGCTGCGGTATTCATCACTCGGGTCGTCGGCCAGACCATGTTCAACGACGGCGTACGTTGTTATCGCACCATCGCCCCGAGCTACCCGGTCAGCCAGGGGATGGGTATGGCTTTCCGATCATCCGATGAGGCGCTTGCGAAACGCTTCGAAGCGGCTCTGGCGGAGTTCAAAGCCAGTACTGCCTACCAGAGCCTCGTCGCGCGCTGGCTATCGAGCTCGTCATGAGCCGCGCCGAGCTGAGCAATCGAATTCTAAATCGGTCTCGAACGCCCGATTTTCTCGCGCTCGGGTCTTATCAATCGGACCGCGATGCGTGTGTCGCCCACACTCGCCGCGGTTAAGCACCTGCCTGGATCGGCCCCGTTTGCGAAGAGTTAACGTCTGACCCAGCAAGCGTCCGTGGCATAGTTCGGGCGCGGGCGCTCGAACGACCCGTCTGCACATTGGCCGACCCGCGAAGCATCCGATGTCCGGGCAACACAAGAGTGCCGGTGCGCGCCCACCCTAGGCCAGCCGCGTCATCCAGCCGTGGGTGTCTTCGGCGCGGCCGTATTGAATGTCCAGAAGCCGGGTACGCAGCCGCTGGCTGATATCGTTGCCGGCCGGGCTGTCGATGGTCTCGTCGGCGCTCATCAGGCGCCCGATGCTGGTGATCACGGCCGCCGTGCCGCAGGCAAAGACTTCCACGATATCGCCCGAGGCCACGCCGTCGCGCCACTCGTCGATGCTGATCGGGCGCTCCTCGGGCGTCAGGTCGAGATCGCGGGCCAGCGTGAGGATCGAATCGCGCGTCACGCCCTCGAGAATAGTGCCCGTCAGCGCAGGTGTGACCAGCCGGCCGTCGGCATAGACGAAGAACAGGTTCATGCCGCCCAGCTCCTCTACCCACTTGTTTTCGGCGGCGTCCAGAAATGCGACCTGATCACAGCCGTGATCGATGGCTTCCTGCTGGGCGATTAGCGAGGCGGCATAATTGCCACCGGTCTTAGCAAAACCGGTGCCGCCGGGCGCGGCGCGGTTGTAGCGCGAGGACAGCCAGATCGAGACCGGCTTGCCTGCGCCCTTGAAGTAGGAGGCCGCCGGTGAGGCGATCAGGTAGTAATCGACCTCAGCGGCTGGTTTAACGCCCAGGAAACGACCGTTGGCAATCATGAACGGCCGCAGATAAAGGCTGCATTCTTCGCTGGCGTCACGCGGCGTCGGTACCCAGGCTGCGTCTTTTTCCACCAGCACGCGAAGCGATTCGAGAAACGTAGCGTCATCAAGGCGCGGCAGGGCCAGGCGATCAGCCGACTGGCGAAAACGCGCGGCGTTGCGCTCCGGGCGAAATCCCCAGACTGAGCCGTCGGCGTGCCGATAGGCTTTTAAACCTTCGAAGATTTCTTGGGCGTAGTGCAGCACCGGCGAGGCCGGATCGAAGGTCAATGGACCGTAGGGGCGCAGTTCGGCGCCGTGCCAGCCCTCGGCCTGTGTCCAACGCACATGCACCATGTGATCGCTGAAGTACTGGCCAAAGCCGGGCGCTGCCAGAATTTCGTCGCGAACGTTGTCGGCGGTGGGGGTGGTGGTCGGACGAAGGTCGAATGTCGGCGTATCCACGGTCAGCGTCTCCGGTCGGTCGGTGCGGGCCAACGAGTCGCTATCGGCTCGCTGCGGCGTGCATGATACCGAAACCCGGTGGGCTACGATTTGCTTCGCTGGCTGTATAGGCCAAAAAAATTAGCGCCGATCTCTGAACCGTCGCGGATAGATCATGCCCTGAGAGGCGGGCGCGCTGTATTCGAAGCCGTGGCGACGATAGAGACGGTCGGAGACGCCATCGGCCAGAAGGCTGACGAAGGCGCTTGGTTCGGCGTTGTCGTCCAGCCACGTGGTGATTCGTTGCATCAACGCATCACCGATGCCCTGCCGCTGGCAGTCGGCGACCACGGCGACGTCACAGATCTGGAAAAAACACCCGCCGTCGCCGATCACACGGGCCATACCGACGGCCCGCTCTTCGGTATAGGCGATGACCGCGTAGAGCGTGGCGGCCAGACCGATGGCGGCTGCCGCCGAGCTGCGATCGGTCATGCCGGCGCCACGTCGTAAGGCGCGATAAGTCGCAACGCTCGGCACGCTATCTTGAATATGAAAGCTCGGCATGATGCGGATACTCGGCAGAGGCGCTCGTAACTTGGGCGGTCGGACAGTGTGCCCGTGTGGCCGTCGGTGCGTAAGGCGAGGGCGGCAACCACGGCCACAGAGCCACTGTGGCCCCCAACATGAGGGTGGTAGCCACCGGTCGCTGGTAATCGAAGAATTTGAGAGCGGTTCCGAAGGAGCGTTTGAGACGTGCGCCTTCCAGATCAATCGAGAAGCACTCGTCAAGTATCAGATGAATCAGCATGCCTAGACACAGGGCGCCGCCGTCGATCCAGGCAAGCCGTGGGCTTTGGGCAAAAAAGTGATAGCTCAGCGCCGCGGTCGCCGCCGACGTGCCGCCGGCAGCCAGCAGAGAATGCCAGCTCGCCCGATGACGGGTCGCGAATTTGAATATCAGACTCACGACGTCGCGAATGCCGACATAAAGCGCAAGCGCGATACACAACACCACCGCCATGGAGAAATACGCACGGCCGATCGAGAGCGCGATAAAAGCAGCGGCTACGGCCAGCACCGTGAAAATCAAACGTACCGAGCGCGACTTGTCGGCGTCGATATCCGGCATGACGCCGCCCAGCGCGCTCAGCACGACCAGGCTCGGCGCATGGGCCAGTGGCCAGAGACCGATATACAAGCCATAGCTCGTCGCCGCGGCGCCGATCCCGGCGGCCACGCTGATATGCGTTCGAAAATTCGCCACGACGGCAGGTCTTGTATAAACGTGCAGTCTAGAGCGCAAAAAACCGTTTGCCAACAACGCATTGGCGCTTTTCGGGTAAAGCTTTCGGTGGAGCCGGCGAATGGAGCTGCGTACAATAAGGCGTATCGTTCACGCTGCTGGAGCGCGCGATGTCGGACGGCAAGCCACGCTCGGCCATTCTGGCCTGGATCGATCGCTGGCTGCTCACCCTTTGGACGCCGATCGTCCTGGCTGTCGTTCTGAGCCCCCTGTTTTGGTTGGCCCGCGGGGGCAACCTCATGGCGGGCTATATTGTGACGACGATCATCGAAGTTCTGGGCGCGCTTCTGGTGATCACCTTGATCGCCAAGATTTGGCGTGATCAGAAGCGCCTGCGGCGATAGCTGGGTCGAGCATTCGGCGTTAAAGGGGCAGATTGCCTGATGCACTGGCTTATCCGTCGGGCCAGTGCCGCTGGCGCGGGCCTGTCCGTCTGCGCTATCGCGCAGCCGTCGACCTGCCCTTGCCAATTGTGTCGTCGGTTCGATAGGGCTTTGATTAGCCTCGGAGACAACCAAAGTTTGCAATCGGCATCCAGGAATTGGCGCGCCCGGTAGGACTATTCGCCGACGTTGTCGGCTCACCCTACGGGCCAGTGCCGCTGGCGCGGCCCTGTTCGTCTGCGCTATCGCGCAGCCGTCGACCTGACTTATCGATTGTGTCGTAGGTTCGATCGGGCTTTGTTTAGCCTAGGCGATAGCCAAAGTTCGCAATCGGCATCTAGGAATTGGCGCGCCCGGTAGGACTCGAACCTACGACACCCGGCTTCGAAGGCCGGTGCTCTATCCAGCTGAGCTACGGGCGCGTGCTGCGCATTGTATGACAGCGCCGTCGCTCGCGTCACCCAGCGGTCACGCGAGCGACGTAGCGGGTTACCAGAGCACGCCTTCGACGGGCTCGGGCATCTTCGGCGGTTTGCGGCCAATCCCTTCCATGAGGTCGACCTCGATGGTGCAGCACATCGCGTGTAGCGGCAGGTCGTGCGGGGTGTTGGCGAACGGATCAACCAGATCGTCACCGATACGCAGCGCGGCCAAGAACATAAGAGCGACCAGCGATGAGCCGATCGGTGTCCAGATGCCCAGATACGGCGCCATGCCGATCGGCAGGAACACACAGAACACACGCACGAAAGTCTGGGGGAACAGGCGGTATTGCATGGGCAGCGGCGTCTTCTTGATACGTTCCATGCCGCCCTGCGAATCCAGGATATCGATAAAGATCGCCTCCATGCGGCTCTGCTGCATTGAGTCGATATAACCCTCCTTGCGCGCGGCCTCGACCGCCATCGCAGAGTCGTTCATCAGCGCGTTGGCTGCGTTGGCGAACTTAAGCGCCTGTTCGGCGTCTTTCTTCTCCAGCAGACGGAAGGCGGGCTCATCGCGATCGGTGCCGCGGAGCTGGCAGCGCAGTACGTGCACGTAAGCACATTGGTTGATGATGATGCGATCGCGAAGCGCTCGAGCGCGTTCGTCGGCCGCGCCAACGAATGCAAGCGCGCAGCGATTGATGTTGCGCGAGGCGTTGATCATCAGGCCCCACATCATCCGGCCTTCCCACCAACGGGCATAAGCCGAGTTCGATCGAAAGCCCAGAAACAGGGCGATGACCGTGCCGAACAGGGTAAGCGTCGTTTTCGATAGCGCCGATGACTGAAAATCGGTATAACCCTCGGGCTGCGCGAAATAGGCCACCGTCACCACCACGTCCCAGATGAACATGATGGCCAGCGGCCGCCAGATATCGGTAAAAACCTGTTTAAACCGAGGAACGGTAGGGATGATCATGGCGATCCTTAGAAACGGTGAAAGTAACGGCGATTAGCGTACGCACACGCGAGAGCATACCGGGTCACGGCGTGAAATATTGAACGCGATATACAGGCGTTGTTATCACCGCATATCAACGCTCTACGGGCGATTGACTCTTGCATACCACACGATTTTCCACGCACATCCCAGGACCCTGACATGTCTTTAAAACATTCCATCGCAGCGCTTGTTGCCGCTCTATCGATCGCAAGTACGGCAGCGGTGGCCGAGACCGCTTCAAACGCCGACACGTCGAATCAGTCGGGCGCTACATCTTCGGCCGAACCCACGAATACCCCGACGTCCGCCGGCAGCGCGTTGTTGAGTCATCTGATGACCGGCAGTTTCGATATGGGCGCGCCGGCCAATGTTGCCGGTGTCCTGCGGTTTTGCCAGAGCCGGAGTCTGGCCGAAGACAAGGTCGTTGCGACCGCGGATGCGCTTGTCGAGGCACAGGGCGGGCGTGAGAGCGTGAGCCAGGACCCGGCTTTTGTTCAGGGAGAGCGCGGCGTGCTGGTCAGCGCACAAGACCGGCGATTCACGCTTGCAGAAACCGAAGACGATACGGCACGCCGGCTGTGTACCCGTATTGCCGACAAGGCCAGGGCATCGTTTCTCAGCGGTACCTGATCGCAAGCCCCTGCGTCATCGACGCTGACACGTCGCGCTTTGCCACGTCCACTCGCCCGCGTCACCACGCGGGCTTTTTTATGGATGGATAAAAAGCCGCTGACAACGCCGCCGGGGCCGCAATTCTGGTACAAAAGATAAGCGGTCTTTTCTGATTAAGTGATCCCATGAGCGAGCGTCTGAATGCACTGATCGAGAATCAGCGGCTGCAGCCGTTGCTACCCGTCATCTATATCGCGTGGGCGGACGGCGCGTTGTCCCACGAAGAAAGTACGCGTATTGGCGAACTTGCTGAGGCCGTCGGTCCGCTCGACGACACGGATCAACGTATCTTGGGCCAGTGGCTCGAGCCCGCCGCGGCGCCCTCGGCCACCGAATGCTCGGTACTGCGACGGCGTATTCGCGAACAGGTCCAGCATCGGCAACCGTCGCTGGCCGCCATGGCGGCGGCCATGAACGGCAACGACAGCGACGAACTCACCGCTGCTGTAGCTCGCTACGCCGAAGAGCGCAACATCAGCGGCATGGGCGTGTCGTCGGAAATCTTCCAAGACGCCGGTGAGCCCGTCGGTCAGTCCTTCAACGAACAACCGGCGCGGTTCAATCCGGCCCGCGTTCAGGCGGTGCTCGAAGGCGACTACGCGGATGAGTGGGCCCAGGTCCGAGAGATCCTGGCTCACGATGTATTCGCCTATGCCTACGACGAGACCAGCGAGGCCGCGCGTGCCCGGGTGCTGCGCTGGCTGGAGCATCTGGCCGAGCACCGCGACATGGCGACATCGGCGCTGCCCGAGAGCGTGGGCGGGCAGGGCAATATGGCCGGTTTCATCCATGTGTTCATGGCGCTTGCCATGTTCGATCTGTCGTTGGTGGTGAAGTTCGGCGTCCAGTACGGACTGTTCGGCGGCAGCATCATCTTTCTCGGCAACGACGATCATCATCGCAAATATCTGCCCGATATCGCGTCGCTTAAGTTACTGGGCGGCTTTGCCATGACCGAATCTGGCCACGGGTCCAACGTCCAGGAGCTGGAAACCACCGCCACCTACGACCCCGAAACCGAAGAATTCGTACTCAACACACCGACCATGTCGGCGCGCAAGGAATGGATCGGCAACGCCGCACGCGACGGCCACGCGGCGACCGTATTTGCCCAGCTCAACACCCAGGGCGAGGGCTATGGGGTGCATGCGTTCGTTGTCCCCATCCGCGGCGACGACGGCCAGGCCGCACCCGGCGTACGTATCGAAGACTGCGGGCCGAAGATGGGACTGATCGGCGTCGATAATGGCCGTTTGTATTTCGATCAGGTGCGGATTCCCCGTACCAATCTGCTGGATCGATATGCTGTTGTGCAGCCCGATGGCACCTATGAAAGCCCGATCGCCTCGGACAACAAGCGCTTCTTCACGATGCTGGGCACGCTGGTCGGGGGACGCATCAGCGTGGCCTCGGCTTGTGTCACCGCAGCCAAGAAGGCCCTGACGATTGCGACCCGATACGGCGCGCTGCGACGTCAGTTCGGCGGCGACGACGGCAAGGAGCTGCGGGTACTGGACTATCGCACCCATCAGATGCGCCTGTTTCCCAAGATCGCCCACACGTATGCGCTGCACTTCGCCATCGAAGATCTAATCGAGCAGTTCCGCACGCGCGGTGATGGCGACTCGCGCCATATCGAGACGCTGGCGGCCGGGCTGAAATCCATGGCCTCCTGGGAAGCCATCGATGCCTGTCAGCAGGCGCGTGAGTGCTGCGGCGGCCTGGGCTTTCTGTCGGAGAACCAGATTGCAACCGTGCGCCGGGACATCGACGTCTTTGCGACGTTCGAGGGCGATAACACGGTGCTCATGCAGCTGCTGGCCAAGAACAAGCTCGCCAGCTATGCGAAGGGCTTTGAACAGAACCTGGTGGCCACCATCGCCAAGGAGCTGGCCGGCAAGGCGCGCACCGAACTGCTCGAGGGCAACCCCGTCATCCAGCGTAAAACCGATGAATTGCACTTGCGCGACGCGGATTTCCATATCGAGGTGCTCAAGCTCCGGGCCCATAACATGCTGGTCTCAGCTGCGCGGCGTATCCGCAAGCGGATCACCGACGGCATGGAGCCGTTCATTGCCTTCACCGACATTCAGGATCACCTGATGGCTTACGCGAAGGCGGATATGGAGCATCACATCGCCGAATGCTTTGCCAAACGCGTCGCGGCATTGGATGCGGGCCCAACCCGTGATGCCCTGGAAACCATGCGCCAGTTGGCGGCCGTGGACACCATCTACGCCGACTCGGCCTGGTATCTGGATCAAGGGTACTTCCAGCCGGCCAAGCGCAAGGCACTGCGCCGGCTGCGCATCAAGCTGCTCGACGAGATTCGCCCGGACGCGCTCGGCTATGTCGAGGCGTTCGCAATTCCTGATGGCTGTCTGTCGGCGCCGATCGCCTTCGAAGACTACATCGGTCGCGAGCCGCTCAAGCACGCCGCCGACGACGGCGTGGCGTGAGCGAGTCCGTCCTTGCGGTGCTGCATGCCCGCCGATTCGACCCTTCTCGGGCGTTTTTATCGGGCTGCGCCGCACCCTAAGCCAACGTGGGCTCGTATATGCTGACGCCTATCGTTTGATCTGGATTAAAAGATGCGAAACACCGACCATCGTCGTGCAACCTATTATCAGAGCCGTCAAAAAGCATTGGCGCAGGCTGATAATCCGCTCGCCGTCGAGGCCGTGCGGCTTCAGGCCGAGGCCGTGGCAACGGTAACGGACTGGCCGGAATTTCAGGAGTTGGCCGACGAAGCGATTGAGAAAGAAAAAGAACTGGAGAGCCACGGCAAAGGCGAGAGTCGATCGCGTATTCCCCCGGCTGACGTCAGCGACGTGAACCACGAATAGACCGCGGACGCGCTACCGCACCGAAAGCGCCGCGGGCCAGCACTCTCAGCCCTGCGATCCTTCCTCGGTCGGCGACCATTCAGGGCTGAATCCGCCAAGCGCAGGGTGGTACATCTCATCGGCGCTGTGCTGTGTGAACTCGATATTGACGCGCTGCCGGGCTAGACCGAGCGTACGCCCACAAACTGCGAGCATGGCCTCGGCGAGCACTTGTCGACGCGAGGCATCACGGCCGCGCCGTATATCGCACATCAGTACATGCGCCGAGCAGGGCGCACCGTCGATGAGTCGCCACAGGCCGTCTTCGCCCAGCTCTCGAATCGCTACGCTGATCCGGCGGCGATCCATGGCCATGGTCTTGGCGTAGCAATCAGCCAGTGCAGCCGCAAAGCGAGCCTTGTCGTCGCGATTGAACGAGGCGCTGGTGTCGAGCTGAAGATAAGGCATGAAAATGTGTCCTGGGCAAGTGCGCAGTTATGCAGCCATCAGGCTAAGCGATTTGCCGGGTCGATGATTTTTTCTCTCAGCGGTCGATGATCGCAACGCCGGCAACACGTATCGGCAGCGTCGTGAACAACTCACAAAATCTGTGGATAAAGCCGTGGGTGAATCGGCTTATCGCTTGTCACACGGGTTCTGGCGCACGCATGGTCAAATCTTGCGCAATCTGTGGCGGTTCTGAAAACCCGTCTAACGTCAAGACAATGCAGCGCGAGAATACAGCGATGACCGTACTTGTCGATCGGTCGAATCCCGTGTAGGCCGTACGGTGTTCGACGTTTGGCGTCTGTCGCCAAGACCGGTTCGACCATAAACTCGCCGGCCAGTTCTCTGCTCGTTGTAAAGGCTGATCCATGCTGCGCTGGCTGTCTCGTCCGGCGGTGCGTCTGGTCGAGCGCTATCTGCCGGACCCGTACATTTTTGTCTTGTTGCTGACGCTCGTTGCGGGCACGGCTGCGACGCTCGCCACGCCGCATACGCCTCGCGAAATCGTGCAGCTCTGGGGCGACGGGTTCTGGGATCTGCTGGGTTTTTCCATGCAGATGCTGCTGGTATTGATTAGCGGGTTCATGTTGGCGCATTCGCCGCCGGTCGCGCGGGTGCTCGATGCACTGGCCGGGCGCGTACGCAGCGCCGGCGGCGCGATCGTGACCGTGACATTGGTATCGCTTGCCGCAAGCTGGCTGAATCAGGGCCTGCCGACACTTCATACGAGCCCGCGCCAAGCGCTGTTTTGCGGCAAGACTAGGCGTAGCGCGCGCCGCGCAGTCACTCTGCGCAAGCGTGCTAGAACGCTGGATTGCCGACGTATC
>DCKU01000012.1:2542-6708 GCA_002320455.1 Salinisphaera sp. UBA1666 | reverse complement strand
GTCCAAATTCTGGGGACCAGCTCACCCGCCCTCGCCGGCTGTACTACACTCGGCCAGGCCACCATTCGTATCGCAGCGAATCTTTTTCAGTAGATGCTGCATGCGGTGGTTGTACCAACCTTCATCCCAAAGACGCTGACGGATGTCGCCCAGCATGCGGCGATACTTGGTTTCGCGTTCGCCGTTGATATGCACCCAGTAACGCGACGGAATGGTTTGGTCGGCTTTCTCGACAAGGCGCATCGCTCTGCCCCAGCCCTGATTCAGGGCATAGCGCCGCGAGGCCGCTGCGAAGTTTTCGGGAAACCGGTCGGTGATGATCACCATCTGTAGCGACAACATGCCCAACACGAAATCGGCGACGCCGCCGGTCTCGCCAAGCCCCTTGTACAGCTCCAGCGGCTCGTAGGCGATTGCCGGCGCATAGGCCATATCCACACTGTGGTTGTTGAACATCGGCCCGAAACTGGCAATGCTCGCCGGCACCGGCGACGCACCGGCCACGTTGGCGACCACGCTGGCCTGACGGTCGTAGCCGATCACCGCCACCTTCTTGCCGGCTGCTGCTTTCAGGCTGTCGAGAAACTGTTTCTCGCGCGAGAACAGATACACCTTGCCGCCCGGCAACACGCCGGCCACGGTATAGCGGCCCTGACGCATCAGATCAGCGGCCTTGTCACTGGCCATCACCTGAATAGCGGTGCGCTGCTGGGCATACGTCTGTAGCCCGCCCACCATGTCCAGGCTGCCGGCGAAATCGACGAACTGTTTGGTCCGAATACCGGTCAGCCCGGCGGCGTCACAGCGTCCGGCGCGTAGATCCTTGGCCACGACGCCTTCATCGGTATAGGCCGACAGCTGAATATCTACGCCTTTCGAGCGCGCCCAGATCAGATAATCCTGAAACTGCTGCACCACCATGCCGTTGGCCCCGACCGGATCGAACAGACACAGCGTGCGTTTGATGGGCGCGGAATAGGCCGAGCTGGATAAAAAGAACAAACCGGCGGCCAGCAGGACCGCAAAAAGACGAGCCATCGGTCGTATCGACCGATGGCTCGTGGACTGTCGGATCACCGTAATCACGGCGTTAGTTCACCGGCCCGCCTTCAGAGTCCAGGCTGCACTCGGCCAGACCCGGGGTGGTGTCACAGCGGATCTTCTTCAGCAGATGCTGGGTACGATGGCTGTACCAGTTCTGTTGCCAGAGTTTGTCGCGCACGTTGCGGAACAGCTCACGATACTTCTTGGAGCGCTGGTCGTTGATCTTCACCCAGAACTTGCTGGGAATATCGTCTTCGGCGCCGGTCACGCGCTGCAGGGTGGAGTCGAACATGTTGTTGAACACCCAGCTACGCGATTTCTGGCCGAACCCGTCGGGAAACCGATCCTCGTGGATCAGGATCTGACCGGACAGCATGCCCAGCACGAAATCGGCGATACCGCCGTTGTCCCCCAAGCCCTTGTAGAGTTCGAGCGCGTTGTAGGCAAACGCCGGGGCATAAGCCAGGTCCACGCTGCCGTTGTTGAACATCGGGCCAAACGAGGCAATCGAAGCGCCCACCGGCGATGCACCGGCCACGTTGGCCAGTGTGGAGGCCTGCTTGTCATACGACAGCACGGCGACTTTCTTGCCGGCGATATTGTCGATGCTGTCCAGAAGCTGTCGATCACGCGAGAACAAGAACGCCTTGCCTAGCGGCACGATGCCGACGACTTCATAGCCATCGGATTTCATATACTGCGCCGCTTTGGGGCTGGACATGACCTGGACCGCGGTACGCTCCTGGTCGTAGGTCTGCAAGCCGCCGGCCATGTCAAGACTGCCCGCGAACTTGACGTAGTGGATCGCGCGCACGCCGGTCATCGAGACCATATCGCACTTGCCGGCCTTGAAATCCGAGGCAGCAACGGCTTCATCGGTATAGGCCCGCGGCTGTAGCTTGTATCCCCACGCACGCGCCTGAACCAGATAGTCCTGAAACGCCTGGTAGATAAAACCGTTGGCCCCGATCGGGTCGTAGACACAGAACGTCCGGGTTTCGGTCTGGGCCGCGGCCGGCTGTAGCGCGCCCCCGACCACTGCGGCCGCACCGACGAGCGCGGCCCCAAGAAACTTTCGTTTGAATTGCATGCGATCCTCCCGCTGCATTAACTAAAAGACGACACCCGGCGGCCTGAGTCATACCGCCGAACCGTTAACGATTCTTATTGAAAATATTTCTTTTCGGCGCGTTTGAATAGGTCGACTTTCGTCAAAGACGAAGCGATCGCAAGATTCATCAAACCGACATGAACGCCCGCTACGCTGGCCGATTAAATAGCGCCGCGCGGCTCAAAGCTCGCGCGAGCTCATTTCTCATAAGCCGACGAACCGGGCGTCACTGATGGACAAGATGAAATGGGCGGGTACGGCTCTAGCCGGCCTGGTACTGCTGGCCGCGGGCTGTAGCAGCGACGACAACGTGAATCCCTCGGCGTCGACCAGCCGCCCGGCTGAAGAGGCCCGTCCGGGCGCCACGCTGTCGATTACCCGGGCCGGGCGTTATCAGGTCAGCCCGTTCGCTTTCGACAAGGGCGCGGCCGAGATTCTGGCCTACGACGCCCGCCTGTCCCGGCTCTATGTGGTCAATTCCAGTGCTCGCACGGTCGATGTATTGGATATCGCCGATCCTGACAACGTCACGCGTATCGGCCAGATCGACGCCACCGTCGAAGGGGCCTCGGCCAACAGTGTGGCCGTATCGGGCACCACGGTTGCCGTCGCCATCCAGGCCGACAACAAGACCGCACCCGGCAAGGTGGTTTTCTACAACGCCAGCGATTTTTCCAAGCTGGGCGAAGCGACGGTGGGCGCCCTGCCCGACATGGTCACTTTCACGCCCGACGGTCGTCATGTCCTGGTCGCCAACGAAGGCGAGCCCAGCGATGATTACCAGACCGACCCGGAAGGCTCGGTCAGCGTCATCGACGTCTCGCGCGGCTTCCAGGTGCCGCCGGTACGCACCGCGGGTTTTACCGGCTATAACGACCGCGCGGCGGCTCTTCGCGCCCGCGGCGTACGTATCTTCGGCCCGAACGCCAGCGTGGCCCAGGATCTGGAGCCGGAATATATCGCGGTGGCCGACGACAGCACCACGGCCTATGTCTCGCTGCAGGAAAACAACGCCATCGCAACGCTCGACGTGGCCGCGGCCCGGATGACCCAGATCAACCCCCTGGGCGTGAAAGACTTCAACCGTCCCGGCCAGGGCATCGATCCGTCGAACAGCGACGGACGCAACATCCGCCCGGTGCCGGTCTTCGGCCTGTATCAGCCGGATACCATCGCGGTATTCACCGCTAACGACACGCGTTATCTACTGACCGCCAACGAAGGCGA
This sequence comes from Salinisphaera sp. UBA1666, assembly GCA_002320455.1. GTDB lineage: Bacteria > Pseudomonadota > Gammaproteobacteria > Nevskiales > Salinisphaeraceae > Salinisphaera. Next base: position 3,326 of record DCKU01000012.1, on the reverse strand, counting down.
CTCCCGCGACTACGACGGCTTTTCCGAAGAGGCTGACGTCAAGGACATCGATCTGGACCCGAGCGCTTTTCCGAGCGCCGCGGCGCTGCAACAAGACAGCGCCCTGGGCGATCTGAAAATCACCACCACGCTGGGCCACACCGACAACAATACTGACGAAGACGACGACTATGACGCGCTCTATGCCTACGGCGCCCGTTCGTTCTCGATCCGGCGCGCCAACGACGCCCGCCTGATCTATGACTCCGGTGACGACTTCGAGCAGGTCACCGGCCAGCGCTACGGCGATGGGTTCAACGCCGACAACACCAGCAACGACGGCGACGACCGCTCCGACAACAAGGGCCCCGAGCCCGAGGCCCTGGCCACCGGCGTCATCCACGGGCAGCGATTCGTATTCATCGGCCTCGAGCGCATGTCAGGCTTCATGGTTTACGACATCAGCGACATAGACGCGCCGCGGTTTGTGACCTATATCAACAACCGCGATCTGGGCATCGATCCGGCCTCCGGGCGCGCGGGCGACCTGGGCCCCGAGTCGATCGTATTCATCGGCGCCGACGACTCTCCCGCCAACGATCAGGCTCTGCTGGCGGTCGGCAACGAGGTCAGTGGCTCCACCACGCTCTATCGCCTGACGCTCGATCCGACCGACACCGGCGGCTAAGGGCGCGTCGTCATAAGATAGGCCGCCGACCCTCCGGGTTGGCCGCGACGGACGCGCCATACGGCGTTGCGGCCCTTGAGCGTGGCTGGCCACGCTCGGCGGCCCGCGCCTTGCCTG
>DCKU01000012.1:0-2229 GCA_002320455.1 Salinisphaera sp. UBA1666 | reverse complement strand
GCCTTGCCTGACACGCCCGGCGCGGCCAATGCGACCCCATATCCCATAACAATACGCCCTAATAGACAGCATCACGCGCACCGGCCAGACTGGCGCGAACGACCCATTGCCGCTGTCTCATGACGCGAACGTTATTCCGGTATTTGACCCTCGTCTTTTGCCTGTGGCTGAGCGCGGCCACGGCTGCCCCGGCCGCGATCAACTGCGACGCAGCCGCCGACCGCAGCCGTCCGGTCGAGCAGGCCATCTGCGCGCAACCGACGCTGGCCAAGCTCAACGCTCACCTTAACCGCGCGGTAGCCGCCCAGCGAGCCGACAAGCCGTCGACGGCTGCCTCGCTCAAAACCGACCAGGCCAACTGGCAGGCCGAGACGCTATCCATCGCCTGGGCCGCCATGGCCCATGACGATGCGCCGGATCTGGCCACGCCGCTGGCATCGCGTTATCGACAGCGGCTGGCGTATATCGCCCATATGGCGGTCGCCCCGCGTCGCGCCGATACGGCGGCCGCGTCGAGCGAGGACTCCGGTACACCGGCTGCCGAAATCGTACGCATACTCAGTGCTCTGGAACCCGGCGCTGATCCGGCCCGTCATCTCGCCAACACAAGCGCCGGGCTAAGTCAGACCCGCTACGACACGCCGGCCGCCGCCCGTCAGGCGCTGGCAGAGGCACACTCGGCTGGCGCCTCGGCCGCCCTGAACCAGTCCATCAACGCTCTGGACCAAGCGCCGGTGCGCTTGGATTGGTTGGCAGCCCCGCAGCTTGGCCTCATCACACAGATGCAGGGCAGTGCGCACTGCCCCGTGACGGTTCTGTTCCGCCAGACCGACGACGCCACGCTCGAGCGTATCAACAACCCGCTCGATACCGCTTTGGCCGATGGCCAAGGCTGTGGCAAAACGGTGGCTCTGTTATCGCTGGCCGGCCAGCCGGTGCTCACCGCAATCGGCCAGACGTCGGTGGACGAAATCGATGTCGATATCTATCCAGTGTCGGGCCGTGATCAGACCCAGCCACAACGCGTGATCGCTCGCTACGACCACGGGCTGGAACTCGACGACGTCCTACACCGTGATGACAGCAACGCCGGCTTCTGGCGGCGGCTGGCAGCGCCCACCGCCCGAGCGTTCGACCAGCGACCGGTTCCGGGCTTCACACGTGCCGCGTTGTCGCCGGCCAACAGCGCCCGCATCGACGGCGCCCGCGCGCAGGTTTTGGCACAGGCGGGCGCCGACGGCGCGGTCGCCGCCCCGCTCAGTCAGGCCGGCGACAACACACTGGCGCCTTTTGATCATTTCTCGCCCAGTGCCGTGTTCTTTCCGATCGCCGCGCGCGGCAATTGGGTCCTGGGGCGCATCGGTCACGGCCAAGTCGGCTGGCGAGAAGACAACGACTGGCTGATGGGCTTCTGGGGGCTGGACGCCGACGACAGCCTCGTGCCGCTGGCCAGCCTGCGCGTAGAGCGCCGCCGGAGCGCGGCACTCGGCCAGGCCGTAGTCAACATCCCCGAGGCACTCTAGGGCGAAACCTGGCGCGTCGGCATGACCAGAATCTCTTGGGCGTTGACGTGGCCGGGTTGGGCAAACGCATAGACCAGCGAGGCCGCGATATCTTCCGGGTGCAAGGCTTCGACCTTGTCGCGGCGCTCTTGCATGGCCTCCTCGCTGACGTTGAAGCCCCAGTTGGTATACACCGCCCCCGGCTCGATCAGCGAGACCCGAATCCCGTCGCCACCCAGCTCCTTGCGCAGGGTGTCGTGAAAGCCCACCACCGCGAACTTGGTCGCACAGTAGACCGACCAGCCGGGCACGCCGTAGCGCCCGCCTACGCTGGAGACGGTCGAAATCATCGGCGCAGCCCGGTCTTTCATCAGAGGAATAGTCGCGTGGGTACAGCGGATCACGCCGTAGAGATTGGCATCGATCTGTTGGGTCCACTCGTCCGGCTTGGACTCGGCAAACGGGTCGTTGTAGCCCACGCCGGCGTTGTTGAACAGTAGATCGATACCGTCATAGTGCGCTCGCACGGTGTCGAACAGACGCGCGACGTCATCGGCCTTGCCGACGTCACAGGTCACCGCCCGCGCACGCTCGCCTAGGGGCTGTTGCCGTTTCGTACGAGCGCCGCGTTGGCGCCCAAAATTGGGCCAGGCAAGGCGCGAGCCGCCGGTCGTGGCGGGCCACGATCAAGGCGAGCAACGCGGCATGGCCCAATTTTGGGCCCAAC
>DCKU01000181.1:615-10097 GCA_002320455.1 Salinisphaera sp. UBA1666 | reverse complement strand
CCGCGGCGTCTGTGAGGCCGAACCGCTGAGCGGCCGGGGCTTTGCGCGCGCCTGGTCGTCGTCAAGGTACGCTACCGTGCAACAAGCACGCTACGAGCACCTTTCCTTGCCAGCCACGCGCAAAGCACCCGGCGCGACCGCGACAGGTTGTGCAGAGCTTCCCTAACCAAACGCTGCCCCGCCGGCATCCAGCGCCCCGGCGGCCACCGCGGCCCGGTCGAAGACATCGATATCCAATATCCAGTGATCAATGAGATCGGCCGGGGTGATATCGAAGGCCGGGTTGTAGACCCCGGCATCGGCTGGGGCCCAGCGCAGATCTCCGGCCGGCCCGGCCACGCCCTGGACCTCGGCGGCGGCGCGCTGTTCGATGTCGATAGCCTGGCCGTCGTCGCACTCGGGGTCCAGCGTGGTGTAAGGCGCAGCCACATCAAAAGTCACACCGTGATGGCGTGCGGCCACCGCCAGCCCGTAGGTGCCGATCTTGTTGGCCGTGTCGCCGTTGGCGGCGATGCGGTCTGCGCCGACGATCACCCGGTCGATGGACTGGGTGACCATCACGGCAGCAGCCATATTGTCGGCGATCAACGTGTAGGGAATACCCAGCCGGCCCAGTTCCCATGCGGTCAAGCGCCCGCCCTGTAACAGCGGCCGGGTCTCGTTGACCCAGACGTGAATCTGCTTGCCCTGCTCGTGCGCGCGCCGGATGACGCCTAGCGCTGTTCCGATTCCGGCGGTCGCCAGGGCCCCGGTATTGCAGTGGGTCATGATCTGCTCGCCATCGCCGATCAGCGCGGCGCCGTGATCGGCAATGGCCTCGCAGAGCATGACGTCACGATCCGCCAGGGATTCGGCGGTGGCGATCAGCCCGGAGGGGCCGTTGCGCGTGAGTGCGGCCGACAGCCGATCCATGGCGAACATGAGGTTGACGGCCGTGGGCCGGGCCGCTCGCAGACGAGCCAGCTCGTTGGCCAGCGTATCGGCATCAGCGCCGGCGGCGGCCCGGGTGGCCAGAAACAGGGCCGCGGCCACGCCAATCATCGGCGCGCCGCGAACTTTCAAACCGCGGATGGCCTCGATCATGGCGCCGGCGTCATTTATGGCCAGCCACTGCTCGGCATGCGGCAGGCCGGTCTGGTCGAGCACCCACAGGGTGTCATCCGTGATCTTCAGGCCAATGCCGTCACGGGCTTCCATCAGGGCGCGCCGCCGATACGCGTAAGCAGCTCATCGGTCTTGTTGTCCATGAGCGCTCGATCACCCCGCGACTCGACGTTCAAGCGGATCACCGGCTCGGTGTTGGATTTGCGCAGGTTGAAGCGCCAGGCGCCAAAGTCCATGGACAGGCCGTCGACATAATCCACCGCCTCGGCGTGATCCCGGTAGGCGGCTTCCAGATCGGCCACCACCGCATCCGCATCATCGACCTTACGGTTGATTTCGCCCGAGGCCGGGAAGGCCGCGATACGTTCTTCGACGAGCGTGGACAGCCGCTTGCCGGACTCCGAGATCAGCTGTGCCAGCACCAGCCACGGCAGGTGGCCGTTATCGGCATAAGAAAACGCCCGGAAATAATGATGCGCGCTCATCTCGCCGCCGTAGAGCGCGTCGTTATCGCGCATGACCTGCTTCATGAACGAGTGCCCGGACTTGGACTCCACCGCGCGCCCGCCGGCGGCGGCGACCTGGTCCAGCGTGTTCCAGGTCAGACGCGGGTCGTGCACGATCGCCTCGCCCGGATTCATCTCCAGCAGTTTCTGGGCGATCAGGCCCACGATGTAATACCCCTCGATGAAGGCGCCGGTCTCGTCGAAGAAGAAACAGCGATCAAAGTCGCCGTCCCAGGCCACGCCGAAATCGGCACCCACCTTGCGCACTTTGGCCGCCGTCGCCTCTCGGTTTTCGACCAGTAACGGGTTGGGCACGCCGTTGGGCAGCTCGCCGTCGGGCGTAAACTGCATGCGCACCATGTCGAAGGGCAAACGGTCAGCGAGCTTGTCGGCCACCAGCCCGGCACAGCCGTTACCCGGATTGGCCACGATCTTGAGCGGCTTCATCGATCCGGGCTCGATCTGGCCCATCAGAAAATCGATATAGGCATCGCGCTGATCCAGCGGCTCCACGGTGCCGGCACTGGCCGCGGCAACAATATCGTTGTCGTGAACACGGCGCTCGATATCGGCCAGCCCGGTGTCGGCCGAGATCGGCTTGGCGGCCTCGCGCACGAACTTCAGCCCGTTGTAATCCTTCGGATTATGACTGGCCGTGACCATGATGCCGCCGTCGGCGTCTTGCGAGAACACGCCGTAATAGACTTCTTCGGTGCCGCACAGGCCAATATCCAGAACGTTGGCGCCGGCGCTGGTCAGCCCGTCGATCAAAGCCGCGGCCAGATCCGGGCTGGTCAGGCGCATATCGCGTCCGACCACAACGCGCTTGGCCGACAGCTCGCTGGCAAACGCCGCGCCGATCCGCCGCGCCAGATCGGTGTCGAGCTCCTCGGGCACCTTGGCGCGCACGTCATATGCCTTGAAGAACGGATAATACTGGCCCATGGGCTCTTGCTCCTTAAAGCGTTTGAATCAAGCGGGTGCGCTGTCGTCTGGGTCTGGGGCGTCGCCGACCGTGTCATCGGCTCGGCCATAGACATCGTCATAGCGCACGATGTCGTCTTCACCCAGATAGCTGCCCGACTGCACCTCGATCAGATCGAGATCCACCTTGCCCGGGTTTTCCAAGCGGTGAACCGAGCCCAACGGCAGATAGGTGGACTGGTTCTCGGACAACAACATGACGTCATCGTCACGCGTGACCCGAGCGGTTCCCCGCACCACCACCCAGTGTTCGGCCCGGTGGTGATGCGACTGTAGCGACAGGCGCCCGCCCGGCGTCACACGAATATGCTTGACCTGATAGCGCGGGCCGGCCGCGATCTGTTGATAACTGCCCCAGGGTCGATACGCCTTGCGATGTTCGGTGGCCTCACACCGCCCGGCGGCTTCTAACCGAGCAACGAGATGCTTGATGTCCTGCTCGCGAGAGCGATCGGCGACCAGCAACGCATCCGCCGTCTCGATCACGATCTGGTTGGCGATGCCCAGCGTGACCACGAGCCGGCCCTCGCTGTAGGCCACTGTGTCGTCACTATCCTCGAGCCAGCAGTCACCAATCGCCGTATTGCCGCGCGCGTCGCGGCCGCGGGCACGGGCGACCGCGCTCCAACTGCCCAGATCCGACCAGCCGGTGGCCAGCTCGACCATGACGGCACGATCGGTACGCTCCATCACCGCGTAATCGATAGAATTGGCCGGCAGCGTCTCGAACGGCTCGGCGGCCAGGCGGATGAAATCGATATCGCGGCTGGACTCGGCATAAGCCTGGGCCACGCCGGTATGGATGTCCGGCGCGTAATCGGCCAGCAATTCCAGATAATCACGCGCCCGAAAGACGAACATCCCGCTGTTCCAGAAGTGATCGGGCGCGGCCGCGAGTGCGGCCGCCTGTTCGGGCGCGGGCTTTTCTACGAACGCATCAACGTGGCGCAGGCCGTCGGCCGGCCCGGCGCCGGCTCGGATATAGCCGTAGCCGGTTTCCGGCCGATCAGGGCGCACGCCGAACAGCGCCAGCTGGCCGTCACGTGTCGCACCCCGTGCCCGCTCCAGCGCCCGGGCAAACGCCTGCCCGTCGGCCACCGCGTGATCGGTCGGCAGCAACAGCAGCTCAGCGTCGTCGCCGTAGTGCTCCAGCGCCAGAAGTGCGGCCGCTGCTGCCGCCGCCGCGGTGCCTCGCGGAGCCGGCTCTAAAAGGATCGGCCCGGAATGTCCGGCCTGCTGCATCTGCTCGGCGATCATGAACCGATGCGCTTCGCTGCCCACGGTCGTTACCGGCCCAAGCTCGTCCACCGCGGCCAGGCGTGCCAGCGTATCGGCCAGCAACGAGCGGTCTTCGTCGATCAATGACAAGAACTGTTTCGGCCGGCTCGAGCGCGAGGCCGGCCACAGCCGCGTGCCGAGCCCGCCGGCCAGGAGCACCGGAATCAACATGGCAAATGAGAAGCGATAACGTAAGACACAGCGATCAGGCCGCGGAAGACAATACGAGACGCATCATACGCCTCGTGCTGCTTCTCAGCCGTTGTTCCGGCGACCGTCGTTCCCACGCGTCTGCTCGACCAGATAATCCACCACGTCGAGCATGCGCTCGTTATCGCCGGCCAGACGCCCGCTGACCCAGTATCGCTGCCCGACCGACAGGCTCGGCACAGCCATGACCTGGAAATGCTTCATACGCTTGGCGACGTTACGGATCTTCGTCTCGACGGCCTCGCTGTCATAGGCCTTGTCGAAGGCTGCGGCCTCGACACCGTGGGCCACCATGAATTTCTTCTGGGCCGCGCGGGTTGCCAGCGGATTGCCCTGCTCGTGGATCGCGTCGAAAACAGCCTCGTGCAGCCGATCGGTCACGCCTAGCGCCTGCTCGGTATAGTAGAGATGCGCGTAAGCGGTGCCGCCCTGGCCGAACAACACCGGCACCCGTTCGAAGCGGATGTTCGGATGCTTGGCCACCCAGTCCGCGAGTGCCGGGTCAAAGTGGTAGCAGTGCGGGCAGGCATAAGAGAAGAACTCGGCCACCCGCACCGGCCCGCGCGGTGCCTGGGGCGCATCTTCGACGACGCGATAGTCTTCGCCCGGCACGTATCGCGTGACCAGAGACTGGCCCCAGGCCACACTCGAGGCGGCCAACAGACCAACCAACAGACAAACCACACTCAACCGCTGCCGCATGACGCGACCTCTCTTCCGGGCGTATTCATTGATGCGGCTACAATAGCAAGGCTGTCGCTGGCTGCGACAATCACATCGATTGGTCACGACTATCCAGCGATCGATTTACCGGCGTTTTCACACGAGCCCGACCCATGGCCGCACTCACCCCTGACGATTTCCGCACGATGCGTTTTCTGCTGTCGGCGCCCAACGTATCGGCCCTGCCCGCTGACGGGGCCCCCGAGATTGCCTTTGCCGGACGCTCCAACGCCGGGAAGTCCAGCGCCATCAATACGTTGTGCCAGCAAAAAGCCCTGGCGCGCACCAGTAAGACGCCCGGCCGAACACAGGCCATCAACTTCTTCGACAACGGCACCCTGCGTTTTGCCGACCTGCCCGGCTACGGATTTGCGCGCGTGCCGCCCAAGGTCAAGGCCCAGTGGGCCGCGCTGATCGAAGGGTATCTGGCCCAGCGCGAAGCCTTGACCGGCATCGTATTGATCATGGATGCCCGCCGGCCCCTACTGGAGTTCGATCAACAGATGATTCACTGGGGCGGCGAATACGGACTGGCCTTTCATCTGCTTCTGACCAAGGCTGACAAACTGGCGCGCAATCAGCAGGTCAACGTGCTGAGACAAACCCGCCAAGCCATTGAAGGCGCGTCGGTAAGCCTGTTTTCGGCCACCAAGGGTACCGGCGTCGATGAAGCGCGCCGAGCCATCAGCGAGCTGCTACCCACGCCCGATGACCGCGCGCTGTCGGCCCCCGGCTGACGACACGATCAGCCAGTGATGTGACGTTCATCGACCGAAACCGACCTTTCGTCGGCTAATCAGGCATTTGGCGTCGACGCCGGCCAGCCGCTATGCGATAAAAGACGCGTTGCAAAGACACAACAAGCGCTCGGGAAGGCAACAACAAGATAAAAAGAGCTCCGGCGGCGGGGGGAACGCCGCCGGAGCTGATAGTCCGGTCTGGGGAGGACCGGACGGTTACCGCTCAGGGAGAAAAGCGGGCAGACATCATGCCTGCATTGGGTCAGACGACACGGCCCGCGAGAAGTTCCTGCCGATTCGATATTTTTTTGAATCGACGGCATTTCGGCTCGAACACAGGTGCAGCGACGCGTCGGGGGATGCGTCAGCGCAACATTCGAGCATCGCGTGGACGTGGCCAAACACGGCCCAAAAAAAAAAGCCCCGACGGTCGGGGGAAACCGTCAGGGCGCTCCGGTCGGGGAAACCGGATTGACCGCTCAGGGAGAAAAGCGGGCAGGCTCACCGCCTGCATAAGGTCAGACGCCGCGTCGGACCAGAAGTTCCTGCCGATCGACAATTTTTTTGAATCGGTAAGTTTGGTGTCTGAACGCCGGCGGCCATTCATCGTGTAACGGCTCTATCGAGCCCGGACGATCGCGCATAAAAAAGCCCCGGCGGTCGGGGGAAACCGTCGGGGCGCTCCGGTCGGGGAAAACCGGATTAACCGCTCAGGGAGAAAAGCGGGCAAACCTTGCGGCTTGCATAGAGTCAGACCGGCCGGTCTTGGAGAAGTTCCAGGAGTGGCAAAATTTTTTTAAAAATTTTTGCCGGAGGCTGAGGTCGCGGGCAAAAGAAAACCCCGACGGTGGGGGAAATACCGTCGGGGTAAGGTTCCGATTCTTGGGGGAAATCGGAGGGGGTTACCGCTCAGGGAGAAAAGCGGGCAAGCAACCGAATGCTTACAGTCCTTATGACCGGGCCGGTCAGCAAAGGTTCCTGTTTTAGACATAATTTTTGCGCCGATTTTGTAACGGCTTGATTTGAAAGCCGATTTCGCCAGTCGACCGGTCCGGCAGCTCAGGTCGACTAAGCTTAGCGAAACTCTGCACAACCTCTCGCGGATCGCGTTCGAGTCCTCACAGACGGTGCGACAAGGCGCCCGAGCGCAGCGCCTGCCCCGGGTGATGAACAATCGGCAGGCCAAGCTCGGCAACGCAGGCACAGCGTCTGTGAGGCCGACCCCCTTGCGGGCCGGGGCTTTGCGCGCGCCTTGTCGGCGTCAAGCCGCGCTACCGTGCAACTCATTAATCGCTCTGGGCACGCTACGCCCGCCTTTCCTTGCAAGCCATGCGCAAAGCACGCCGGCGCGGCCGTGACAGGTCGTGCAGAGCTTCCTTAGTGCGCCTCTTGCCAGTTGTCGGCCACGCCGGCTTCGGCCAGCAACGGCACATCCAGGGAAGCCACCGCCCCCATTCGACGCGCGATCTCCTCGCCCAGGACCTTGGCTCGATCTTCGGGCACCTCGAAGATGAGCTCGTCGTGGACTTGCATGACCATGCGCACGTCCGTCTCGGTCTCCCTCAACCAGGCATCGATAGCGATCATCGCCTTCTTGATCAGATCGGCCGCGGTGCCTTGGAGCGGCGCGTTGATGGCCGTACGCTCGGCGTACTGTCGGCGGGCGGCGTTCTTGGCGTTGATTTCGGGCAGATACAGGCGGCGGCCGAACAGGGTTTCGACATAACCCTGGGCTTGAGCTGCCTTGCGGGTGTCGTCCATGAACTTGGCCACCCCGGCGAAGCGCTCGAAGAACTTGTCGATATAGGCCCCGGCGTCCTCGCGCGAGGTCTCCAGCTGTTTCGACAGGCCGTAGGCGGACATGCCGTACATCAGCCCGAAGTTGATGGCCTTTGCGGCCCGGCGCTGGTCGGCGGTCACATCAGCCAGTGCCGTATCGAAGACTTCCGAGGCGGTGGCGGCGTGCACGTCGCGGTCTTCGTTGAAAGCCGCCAGCAGGCCGGCATCACCCGACAGATGCGCCATGATGCGCAGCTCGATCTGGGAGTAATCCACGGCCAAGATCTGATAGCCCGGTCGTGCGATGAAGGCCTCGCGGATCCGCCGGCCGGACTCGGTCCGGATCGGAATGTTCTGCAGGTTGGGATCGGACGACGACAGCCGGCCGGTGGCCGCCACGGCCTGGTGATAGCTGGTATGGATCCGCCCGGTGGCCGGGTTGATCAGCGTGGGCAGTTTCTCGGCATAAGTCGAGCGCAGCTTGGACAGCTCGCGCCAGGCCACGATCAGGGCCGGCAGCTCGTGTTGATCGGCGAGCTCGGCCAAGACGTCTTCGGCGGTGGACGGCGCGCCCTTGGGCGTCTTGCGGATAACGGGCAGCTCGAGCTGGTCGAACAGAATGGTCTTGAGCTGGGCCGGCGAGCCGAGATTGAATTTCTCCCCGGCCGCCGTATAGGCCTGTTCTTCGATCTCGCCCATGCGGGTGGCCATTTCGGCCGACACGCGGCCCAGCAGATCGGCATCCACCAGTACCCCGTTGGCCTCGACCCGCGCCAGCACCGGCATCAGGGGCAGCTCGACGTGTTCATACAGCTCGGCCAGGCGACCGATCTCGGCCAGCCGGCCGTAAAGCAGATGATGCAGCTGGAGCGTGATGTCCGCGTCCTCGGCGGCATAGGGCGTAGCCTCATCCAGGCCGACCTGGTTGAAGCCAACCTGCTTGGCGCCCTTGCCGGCCACGTCCTCGAACTTGGTGGTCTTGCGCTCGAGATATTTCTGGGCCAGCGAGTCCATGTCGTGGCGCGTGGCCGTGGAATCCAGCACGTAGGATTCCAGCATGGTGTCGTGGATGGTGCCGGCCAGGTGCACGTCGTAGCGGGCCAGCACGTTGATGTCGTACTTGATGTGCTGGCCGAGCTTGGCGATGGCGGGATTCTCCAGCACGCCCTTCACACGATCCAGCACGTGGTCCATCGGCAGTTGTTCGGGCGCGCCCATGTAATCGTGGGCCACCGGCACGTACCAGGCCTCGCCGGGCGTGACCGCGAACGACAGGCCCACCAGCCCGGACTGCATGGCCGACAGGGCATCGGTTTCGGTATCCACACAGACCAGCTCGGCGGCTGCCAGCTTTTCCATCATCGCCTCGAGCGCGTCGGTATCGAGCACGCAGCGATAATCGGTCTCGGCGGGCGCGGCCACGGCGGACTCGTCGGCCGAGGAGCCCGCATCCATCTCGTCCAGGAACTTGTGGAACTCATAGCGCCGATAGAGGGCGACCAGGGCGTCCTCGTCGGCCGGCTTGCGCACCAAATCGTGGCCAGCCTCGCCCAGATCCAGCGCGGTGCGGATGGTCACCAGATCCTGATAGAGCGGCAGATCGTCCAGGGCCGCGCGCAGGTTGTCGGCGACCTTGCCGCCGATATCGCCCGCGTTGTCGATTACGCCCTGCAGGTCGCCGTATTTCTCGATCCACTTGGCGGCGGTCTTCGGGCCCACCTTGGCCACGCCGGGTACGTTGTCCGAGGTATCGCCCACCAACGCCAGATAGTCGGTGATGCGCTCCGGCGCGACGCCGAACTTGTCGTGCACGCGGGCCACGTCGGTGCGCTTGTCCTGCATGGTGTCCAGCAGCACGACGCGCTCGTTGACCAGCTGGGCCATGTCCTTGTCGCCGGTGACGATGATCACCGGACCGCTCTCGGCCTTTGTGAGCGTGCCAATCACGTCGTCGGCCTCGACGCCGTCGACCTGCAGGATCGGCAGGCCCATCGCACGGATCACGGCCTGGATGCCCTCGAACTGGTCGGCCAGGTCCGGCGGCACCGGCGGTCGATTGGCCTTGTAGTCGGCGAACAGCTCGTTGCGGAACGTGGGCCCGCGGGGATCGAAGACCACCACGATGCGGTCCGATTCGTATTCGCGCAGGAACTTGCGC
>DCKU01000181.1:0-376 GCA_002320455.1 Salinisphaera sp. UBA1666 | reverse complement strand
AACAGCTCGTTGCGAAACGTCGGGCCCCGCGGGTCGAAGACCACTACGATCCGGTCGGAATCGTAATCGCGCAAGAACTTGGCCAGCATGTTGGTCATGCCGTAAATCGCGCCCGTGGGCTCGCCGTTGCCATTGGTCAGCGGCGGCAGCACGTGATAAGCGCGATACAGCCAGGAGGAACCGTCGATCAGAATCAGCGGGGCCTGGGCGTTGGAGTCGGGCATGACGGGCATCGTCGGCAAGCAATGCCCGCTACTTTAAGAGCGCGCCGGGTTCGGGTCTATCGCGGGCTACATGCCCGACACCGGACAGCGCGTTCTCCCGCGCTGGTACAGCGCTTCTAGGGCGTGTTGTCATGAGATATGACGTCGCATTG
>DCKU01000101.1 GCA_002320455.1 Salinisphaera sp. UBA1666 | reverse complement strand
GAGGTTATGCAGAGCTTCCCTAAACGCCGCTGGCGCCACGGCGGCATAGGTTTGTGTCAGTGTTGCGGCTATGCGCAACGCAGCCTCTCCTCTCCCGTCGACCGACAACCGCCCCCGCCTGGCCGAGTGCCGAGCGATGCTGGCCGAGCGGCTCTATGGCAAGCAAGACGTCATCGATGCCGCGCTGGTGTGCCTGCTGGCCGGCGGTCATCTGCTGATCGAGGATGTCCCCGGCGTGGGCAAGACCACGCTGGCCACCGGGCTGGCCGACGTGCTGGGCCTGGATTTCGGGCGTATTCAGTTCACGAGTGATCTGTTGCCCGGCGATATTCTGGGCCTGTCGATCCACGACCCGGCCCGCGCGGGCTTTGTGTTTCGGCCCGGGCCCATCTTCCACTCGCTGGTCATGGCCGATGAAATCAATCGCGCCAATCCGCGCACCCAGAGCGCGATGCTCGAGGCCATGGCCGAAGGCCGGGTTACGGTAGACGGCGAGACCCGCGCCTTGGCGCAGCCTTTCCACGTCATCGCGACCCAGAACCCGGCCGATCAGACCGGCACGTTCGTCTTGCCCGACTCGCAGATGGACCGGTTCCTAATGTGTATTTCGATCGGCTATCCGCCGCCCGAGGCCGAGCGACGCCTGCTGGCCGGTGCCCTGCCCGAGCGCGGTGTGTCGACGTCTGCGGCGGCCATCGACCTGGCCGCCTGCCAGGACGACGTCCGCGAGGTGCGCCTGGCCCCGCCCCTGCTCGATTATCTGCTGGCCCTGCTGGCTGCCTCGCGGGATACCTCGCTGTTCGTGGCCGGCCTGTCACCACGGGCGGGTATCGCGCTGCGCCGAGCCGCTCAGGCGCAGGCCTGGCTGGCCGGGCGCGATCACGTCCGCCCGGCCGACGTACAGGCCGTTCTTGGCCCGGTCGTGGATCATCGCTTGGTACTGGCACCGGCGCACACCGACAAGCGTCCCTCGGAGGTGCTGCTGGCCCACGTCGCCCTCACCTGATGCGTGCGCGACTCCGACGAGTAATAGCGCGCCAGATCGAGCGCCGCAGCCCGAGCGGCGTCCCCCCCATCCGGGTCTCGCCGCGCCGGCTCTATATCCTGCCGACGCGTTTTGGCGGCGTATTCGTCTTATTGATGGTGGGCCTGCTCGTGGGGGCCACCAACTACGGTAATAATCTGGCTTTCGCGTTGGCGTTCTGGCTGGGCGCGATCGCGCTTGTCTCCATGCACCGGGCACATCGCAATCTGGCCGGTCTCACACTGGTCGCTATTCACACGCCCGGCTGCCACGCCGGCGAGGCGCTCGACGTCAGACTGGTCTGGGCAAGCCGAGCGCGCCGAGTCCGGCGCAGCGTGGCCGTTGGCCTGGGTAACGGCCCGACTCGGACGCTGGATATCGGCGAAAACCAATCGGTGATCCTCTCGATGCCCGCCGAGTGCCGAGGGCCCCAGCGCGTGCCGAGCGTATGCCTCGAATCGCGTTATCCACTCGGGCTGTTTCGCTGCTGGGCGCGCCTTGCGCCGGATCACGTCGCCTGGATCTATCCGCGTCTGGCGCCGTACTCGGTTTCGCACGACGCCGGCGCTACACCGGGCGGTGACCCCGTGTCCTCTTCGGCGCGTCCAACCGGGCCGGCGTCCGACGATTTCGTCTCGCACCGGCGCTATCGCGACGGCGATGCACTGACGCATATCGATTGGAAACACAGCGCCCGCTACGATTACTGGCTGGTGCGCGAGTTCGAGCCGCCGCGCCAAGCGCCCCAGGCCGTGTTCGATTATCACGCCCTGTCCGGCCTGGCCCACGAGACACGGCTTTCGCGGCTGGCCCGTCAGGTCGTTCACGCGGCCCGTACCGGCACGACGTTTCGTCTGGTATTGCCCAACGGGCCAATCGGTCCGTCGCATGGTGCGGCCCATCGTCGGGCCTGTCTCGACGCCCTGGCCCGCCTGCCGTGACGGGACGATTCGAGGCTATACCCGCCCGGCGTGAGCGTCTCGCCCTGGTGGGGCTGGCGCTGTTCGTGGCTGCCGGTCACATCGCCCATCTGCCGATCTGGCTCTCTGTTGTGACCCTGGGGCTGTTCGTCTGGCAAGGCTGGGCCCACTGGCACGAGCGGCCCGCGCCGCCGGGCTGGCTACGCGCCGGCGCCACGCTCGGCGTATTCGCCTGTGTGTTTTTCGGCATCGGCCAGATCACCGGCCAGACGGCCGGTGTTGCCCTCCTGGCGCTGATGACGACGCTCAAGCTCAGCGAGCTGGAAAAACAACGCGACAGCGAGATCGTACTGCTGCTCTGCTGCTTCGTATTGGCCACGGAATTCCTGTTTTCCCAGTCGCTGGCCATGGCCGCGTATCTGGTCGCGGGCCTTCTGGCGATCGTGACCGTATTCGTCTATGTGCACACGCAGCCCGGCGCAGGCCGGCTACGCCATGCCATCGGCGAGGCCGCAACGCTTACGGCCTGGGCCGTGCCGCTGGCCGCGGCGTGTTTCGTGCTGTTCCCAAGGCTGCCCGGGCCGCTCTGGAGTATCGAGCGCGATAACACCGGCGCAGGCGTCACAGGCCTGTCCGATCGTATGTCACCGGGTTCGATCAGCCAGCTAGCCACCTCAGAAGCGGTGGCGTTTCGGGCGCGCTTTAGCGCTGATGCGCCGCCGCCCGACCAGCGCTACTGGCGCGGCCCGGTGCTCTGGGACAGCGTGGATGGCAGCTGGATGAACCGCGATGACCGACGCGACCTGCCGGCAGCCGACGTGGTGCCCCGCGGGCCGACAACCCGAGTGACCATGACGCTGGAGCCGCGCGACCAACCCTGGCTCATCGCACTCGACACGCCGCTGGCTGCCAATCGCGATTTCACACAGCGCCCGGGGGCCACGCTCGTCGCCGACACACCGATCACGGAGCGCATTCGCTATACCACCCGCTCGGCAACCCGGCGCGCGCTCGACCCCCAGCTGGCCCGCCCTACCCGCCGACGGGCCAGCGCCCTGCCGCCTGCGGGCAATCCGCGGACCCGTGCCCTGGCCGAGCGTCTAGCCGCTGAGAGTACCTCGACCGGTGACCTGATCGACCACACGCTGGCCTGGTTCGCCGCCCGCGATTTCGTCTATACGCTGTCTCCGCCGGCCTCTGCCAATCGCGATCGCGTGGATCAGTTCCTGTTTGACGACCGGGCCGGCTTTTGTGAGCACTATGCCAGTGCCCTGGTCTGGCTGATGCGGGCGGCCGGCGTACCGGCGCGCGTGGTTACCGGCTATCTCGGCGGCGAGCACGCGCTCTACGGCGATTACTGGATTATTCGGGACGCCGATGCCCACGCCTGGGCCGAAGTCTGGCGAGACGAGGTGGGCTGGCAGCGGGTGGATGCCACTCGCATCGTGGCCCCGGCTCGTATCGAGCGCGGCCCGGCTTTTGACGGCGCGTCGTCGTCCGGCAGCCATCGCAACGGCGGATCCGCTTTTCTGGGCGGCCTGCTGTATCGCACGCGCATGGGCTGGGATGCCGTCAACGCCGAGTGGAACCGTTGGTTTCTGGCCTACGGCCCGGCCCTGCAGACGCGCCTGCTCGGCCGCCTGGGGCTGGCCGATTACGGCCGGGCTATCGCGGTGCTGACGATCACGGCAGTGCTGTGTCTCGGGGTGATATCCGCGCTCATGGGCTGGCGCATGCGCCCGACGCGCTCGCGTGATCGGGTCGTAGTGGCCTGGCAGCGCGTCGAGCGCCGCATGGCCCGGGCCGGCTGGCCACGCGGCGACGGCGAGCCGGCCGGCGCCTGGGCGGCTCGACTGCACGACGCCGGCGCGCCGGGCGCGCACGCACTCGTCGCGCTGGCCGAGTCCTATGAAACCCTGCGCTATCGACCGGGCGGCGTGCCGGGCGATGTCCGCGCGTTTCGCCGGGCCACGCGTCGGTTCAGGGCCCGATAACGATGCCTGCATGGCACACTAACGCCTGATTTTCTATTCAAAGCGCCATGGATCGTCGACGTTTCTGTCCCGTATGCGCCAGTGCGCTCGTCGCTCGTCCGATTGCCGGCATCGAGCGCCTGGCCTGCTCTGCACCCGACTGTGGCCACGTCTTCTGGGACAATCCAATTCCGGTGGTCGCCGGCGTCGTCGAGCATGAGGGCCAGCTGGTCTTTGCGCGCAACGCACGCTGGCCCAAAGGCATGTATGGCCTGGTGACCGGGTTTCTCGAGCCTGGCGAGGAACCGGCCGAAGCGGTGATTCGCGAGGTCGCCGAAGAGCTGGGCCTTGTCGCCGAAGTGACAACGCTGATCGGTGTCTATGGCTTTGCCAGGAAAAACCAGGTGTTACTGGCCTATCACCTGATCGGCCACGGCGAGATCACCCTGCCCGACGGCGAACTGGCCGAAGCCTTTCACGTCGCTAAAAACAAAGCAGAATACTGGCCCGGCGGCACCGGCCTGGCCGTACGCGACTGGCTGCGCAGCCAGGGCTATGATCCGCAGCCGCGCGAGCTGCCCGAGACGGTCAAGGCCTGGCTGGCGGCACCGCCGGATATGGACTAGGGCGTGTCGTCATGAGATAAGGC
>DCKU01000104.1 GCA_002320455.1 Salinisphaera sp. UBA1666 | reverse complement strand
TCACAGACGGTGCGGCAAGGCGTCCAGGCGCAGCGCCTGCCTGATTGGCAGGTCAAGCCTGGCAACGCAGCCGCGGCGTCTGTAAGGCCGAACCGCTTAGCGGCCGGGGCTTTGCGCGCGTCTGGTCGTCGTCAAGGCACGCTACCGTGCAATAAGCACGCTACGCGCACCTTTCCTCGCCAGCCACGCGCAAAGCACCCGGCGCGACCGCGACAGGTTGTGCAGAGCTTCCTAAGCCGGCCGTTCGCGCACGCACGCGATGTAGGGTCTGCGGTAAGCTGGGCGTCTGTCTCTGCACTGCGATAACCGCGATGGTCGATTCCCGCGGCGGCTCGAACGCGCCCGAGTCCGCAAACAACACCGTTGACTTCGGATACGAGCAGGTCGATCGCACGGCCAAACAGGGCCGCGTAGGCGCCGTGTTTGACTCGGTGGCCGATAACTACGACGTCATGAACGATCTGATGTCGATGGGCGTACACCGCATCTGGAAGCGTTTCACCATCGGCCTGGCGGCTTTGCGCCCGGGCGAGAAAGTGCTGGATCTGGCCAGCGGCACCGGCGACCTGGCGGCCGGTTTTGCCAAGAAGGTCGGCCCCAGCGGGCGGGTGCTGATGTCGGACATCAACGCCGCCATGCTGGCTAACGGGCGCAATCGCATGATTGATCGCGGCCTGGTCTCCAATATCGATTACTGCTTGGCCAACGCCGAAAAACTGCCGTTCGCCGACGACTCCTTCGATGCCGTGACCATCGCTTTCGGCCTGCGCAACGTCACCGACAAGGACGCTGCCCTGGCCGAAATGGCGCGCGTCACGCGGCCGGGCGGGCGCACTATCGTTTTGGAGTTTTCAAAGCCCGCGGTGCCCGGGCTGGGCCCGATCTATGATCGATACTCATTTTCGGTGCTGCCGTGGCTGGGCAAGAATGTCGCCCGCGACGAGGCCAGCTATCGCTATCTGGCCGAGTCGATCCGTATGCACCCCGACCAGGAAACGCTCAAGGGCATGATGGCCTCGGCCGGGTTCATCCGCTGTGGCTATCACAACCTCACCGGCGGCATCGTGGCCGTGCACCGCGGATACGCGCCGTGAGCGGGGGGCAACGTTACGACCGAGCCCGGCTCGCCGGCCTGCCGAGCGCTGCACGGGGCGCGGCCGAAATCGCGCTCAACCAGTATCTCGGCGCCGACGAGCGCGCTTTGGCCCGGGCGGCTGCCTTGGCCGGGCGCTCGCTCTCGATCGGCCTGACCGATCTGGGTATTGCGATCACGTTTGTGGCCGAGCGTCATGGCGTACAGATCGTGGGCCAGCCCGAGGACGAGCCGGATGTCTATCTGGCCGGGCGCTCGCGTGATTTTGCGCGGGTGTTCTTTGATGCCGGATCGGACGGCATCCTGGGCGCGGGGCTGCGCATCGAGGGCGATATCGGCATCGCCCAGCAGTTCGCGGATCTGTTCGCGCGGGTGGACTTCGATCTGGGCGATCTGCTGGATGCGCGCTTTGGCCCCGTCGCCGGGCATCTCATCGAGCGCGGACTGGCCACGGCCGGCGGGCTGCTGTCGCGTCTGCGTACCGAGCTTCCGGCCCAGACCGCCGAATATCTGCGCGAGGAAACCCGCGACGTCGTGGGCACGTATGAACAGGCCCGGCTCGATGACGAGGTCACCGCGTTTGCCGATGACGTCGAGCGCGCCCATGCGCGGCTTGCCCGCGCCGAAAGGAATCGTTGATGGCTTTAGTTCCCAAGTCGGTGGTGCGCACCCGGCGTCTGTTTGAAATCCTGGGCACGATCCGTCGTTACGGCCTGGGCGAGCTGGCCGGCGAGGCCGCCCCGCGCTGGCTGGTGGGGGCCAAGAAAGACTTTGATGACCCGGTGGCCAAGCGCCTGCGTCTGGCGCTGGAAGAGCTGGGCCCGGTATTCATCAAGTTTGGCCAGATGCTGTCCACCCGGCGGGATCTGCTGCCGGATGGCATGGCCGAAGAGCTCTCGCGCCTGCAGGACGACGTGCCGCCGTTTCAGGGTGCCAAGGCCCGCGCGCTGATCGAGGCCGCCTACGGCCATTCGCTGGACGAATTCTTCGCCGTCTTCGACGACGAGTCCATGGCCGCAGCCTCCATCGCTCAGGTGCATACCGCGCGTCTGCATGCCAATGACGGCGAGAGCGAAGGCGCCGAGGTGGTGGTCAAGGTGCTGCGCCCGGACGTGCACGAGCGGGTGGTGCGCGATGTGGCGGTCATGTACTGGCTGGCCGGCCTGGCCGCGCGTTTTCATCCCGAGGCCGATCGGCTGCGTCCGGTGGAAATCGTGGCCGAGTACGAGCGCATCATCACCGACGAGCTGGATCTGCTGCGCGAAGGCGCCAACGCCAGCCAGCTGGGGCGCAACTGGGCCGGCTCGGACCTGATCACGCATCCCACGATCTACTTCGACTACAGCACCGAGAACGTGCTGGTCATGGAGCACATGCACGGCACGCCCATCGACGACGTCGAGGCGCTCAAAGCTGCCGGGGCAGATTTCAAGGTGCTGGCCGAGCGCGGCGTGGAGATCTTCTTCAAGCAGGTCTTTCGCGACAACTTCTTCCACGCCGACATGCACCCGGGCAATATTCAGGTGCAGCTCGACAACCCGGCGCGCCCGCGCTATATCGGTCTGGATTTCGGCATCGTGGGCTCGTTGACGCCCGAGGATCAGCGCTATCTGGCCGAGAATTTCTTGGCGTTCTTCAACCAGGACTATCGCCGGATCGCCGAGCTGCACGTGGAATCCGGCTGGATGCCGGCCGATACCTCCATCGAGGACTTCGAGGGGGCGATTCGTACCGTCTCCGAGCCCATCATGAACAAGCCGCTGGCCGAGATTTCCTTCGGGCTTTTTCTGCTGCGGCTGTTCAAGATCGCGCGTCGCTACAACTATCAGGTTCAGCCCCAGCTGGTGCTGTTGCAAAAGACGGTGCTCAACGTGGAAGGCCTGGGGCGTGATCTCTATCCCCAGCTGGATCTCTGGACCACGGCCAAGCCGATTCTCGAAGGCTGGATGCGCAACCGGGCTGATCCCAAGCGCGCCGCCGAGCGCCTGCGTAACCAACTGCCCGAGATCATGGATAGCCTGCCGGCGCTGGCCCCGCGGCTGATCGCCTATGCCCGCGACGGCGAAACACCCGGCAGCCGGCGCCTGACCGAATCGCTGATCGATATCAAGCACGAGCTGACCTCGGCCCGGCGGGCCATGCGCTGGACGCTGGTGGGCACCGGGCTGGTGGTGGCCTCGGCCCTGGTCTTCGTCTACCCGCCGGTGCCGGTCTGGGTATCGGCGGTGGGCGGTCTGGCGGGCCTGGCCGCCTGGATCAAGGCCTGGCGCGGCTCGTCCAAGGGCTGAGCGGCCGCTTGGCCGATTATCGTATCGCGGCGCCGCGGCCGGGCGTCGCGCGGCCGCGCACGGCGGCTAGCCTGGCCGCCGGTCCGCTGGATGCCCGGCGCGCCTTGGCGCCGGTCGGCGCCGATGAGGCTGAAGCGGCTTATCGTCTGCACCGAGCGGCCATGCAGCCCAGCCTGCCCGAGCCTTGGGTCGAGCCCGAGCGCCGGGCCGACTTCGACAAGCTGCTGGACCGCGTGCCGAGTTTCTTCGTCACCGTAGGCGGATGCCGTGCAGGCTATCTGCAAGTAATGGCCCGATCGCGCGTGCTGCACGTGGTCAATATCGGCTTTTGGCCGGCGTGGCAAGGCGCCGGCCACGGCTCGGCGCTGATGGGCTGGCTCCAGACGCAGGCACTCACGCGCGGCTGTGGGCTGCACTTAAAGGCGTATCACAGCAATCCGCGGGCGCTAGCGTTCTACGAGCGCCACGGATTTCGCCAGAGCGCGCGCAACGCGCGCCACGTCTGGCTGGACTGGCCGCCGGCTGCCCGCGGCTAGCCGTTCGGGTCGGCTGCGTCGTCGGCTTTCTGTGCAGAAGCCGGCTGGCCAGGTTTCTCGTTGGCCGCCTCGTTCGGGCGCAGCGTATATAGTCCGCGTAGCAGGACCAGGGCCTCGTACAGGCCGTAGTCGCGCTCGGCCAGGCTCGGGGCGTCGTCGGCGGTGTCCGCGGTGTCGTCGTTTGTCGGGTCGGTGCCGACTGTGTCTGGCGTCGTCGTATCATCTTGTTTGGCAGCGTTGTCTTTAGCCGAGTCGGTCGCATCTGCGTTGGCGCCGGTGTTGGCGAGCGCGCCGGGCAGGTCGGCTTCGCTGTAGCCGAAGCCGCTGACGGATTCATCGGCGGTGACGCGCACCGAGGCCAGAGGCACGTCGGGCACGATGCCCTCGGCCTGGATCGAGCGCCCGCTGGGCGTGTAGTAGCGTGCGGTGGTGAGCTTGAGCGCCGAGCCGTCGTTCAAGGGCAGCACGGTCTGGACCGAGCCCTTGCCGAAGGTGTCGGCGCCCATGACCACGGCCCGCCGATCGTCCTGGAGGGCGCCGGCCACGATTTCCGCGGCCGAGGCCGTGCCTTCGTTGACCAGCACCACGATCGGCGCGCCGGCCAGGGCGTCGCCCAGGGTGGCCTTGAAGACATGCTCGGCCTCGGCCGCCCGCCCGCGGATGGTCACGACGGTGCCGCCGTCCAGAAACAGATCGGAGACGTCGACCGCCGATGTCAGGACGCCACCGGGGTTGTTACGCAGATCCAGTACCACGCCGCGCAGACCGTCTTTGGTCTGGTCGTCCAGCTCGCTCAGGGCTTTGTCGACATCGTCGCCGGTGGTTTCGGAAAACTGGGTGACGCGCAGGTAGCCGTAGTGATCGGCCAGCAGGCGTGACTTGACGCTGGCCACCGCGATATCGGCGCGCTCGAGATTCAGCTCTATGGGTTCGTCCTGGCCGTCGCGCAGGATGGTCAACGCGATCGCGCTGCCGGCTTCGCCGCGCATGGCCTTAACGGCGGCGGGCATGGCCATGCCCTTGACCGGTTTGCCGTCGATCTCGATGATCATGTCGCCCGGCTGAATGCCGGCCCGCGCCGCCGGTGTGTCGTCGATGGGCGAGACCACCCGCAGATAGCCCGATTCCATCTGCACCTTGACGCCCAGACCGCCGAATTCCCCGGAGGTGGCGTCCTGCAGAGCCTCGTATTCTTCAGCGTCGAGATAGGCCGAGTGCGGGTCCAGGCGCGAAACCATGCCGTGGATGGCGTTATCCAGCAGTGTCTCATCGTCGACCGACTCGACGTAGCCGGCCTCGATCTGGTTGAGCAGCGCGGTGAACTTGCGCAGCGTCTTCAAGGGTAGGGGGCGCTGGCTCTCGTCTTCGGCGGTGGCCGACTCGCTGTCGCTGCCGGATGGGGCGCTGTTCGGCGCGTCATCGGCGGGCACATCGGCCGGCGTGTCGGGCGTGGCCGACGGCGCCTTTGTGTCTTGGCCCAACACGAACGGGCTGGTCGTCAGACCGGCCAGCAACAGCCCGATCGCGGTGGTGGTGCGCATAGTCATGATGGAATCTCGAAGACACGGGCCTTGCATGGAATGCGCCGACGATAGCATTCGCGCGCCGGGCCTGCCCTAGCCGGCCAGCCAGCGCCGCGGGTTGACCGGGGTTTCGCCGCGGCGGATCTCGAAATAGATGCCGTTGGTATCATGGCCGCCGCTATGCCCGGCGGTCGCAATCGGTTGGCCCGCCTGCACGGCGTCGCCGACGTCGACATAGCTGGCCGCGGCGTGGCCGTAGAGCGAGTAGTAATGGCTGCCGTGATCGACGATCACGATCAGCCCGTAGCCTTTCATGTAACCGACGTAGACCACCCGGCCGCCGGCCACGGCCGACACAGGGGTGCCTTCATCGGCGGCGAACCACCGACCCTGCCAGCGCAGTGGCCCGCCGTTTTTGGTCTGGCCATAGGCGGCCAACGTGCGGCCGCCCACGGGCGGGCGCATACGGCCTTTGAGCGAGGCAAAGCTGGCGCCTCTCGGCGTTTCGGGCAGATCCGACAGCTCGGTCTGCACCGAATTCAGCAGCGTCTTGAGATGGTCGGCCTGCTCGCGCATGTCGGACAAAGAGCTGCGCCGCTTGGAGAGCGAGGCATCCAGTGCGGCCAGCGTCTTCTGCTGGGCGGTCTGGCTCTTTTCCAGGCGCGCCAGGGTGGCCGAGCGCGTCTTGCGCTGACTGGCCAGCTCGGTCTGCTCGGCTTCCAGTGACTGCTGGCGCGAGGCCAGGCGTGCCAACAGTCGCTTGAGCTTATTGACCTCGACGCCTTGGGCATCGGCGAAGTAGCGATAGTATTCGAGCATGCGCCCCAGACGCTCCGGGTCCTCGCCGGACAGCAACAGGCGCATGCGGCTGATGCGCCCGGTTTCATAGGCTGCCCGTACCTGGGCCCGGAGAGCGGCCAGCTCGTCGGTAAGCTGGGCGGCCTCGGCGTCGCGCTGGGCCGTGAGTTTGTCGATGCGCTGGGTCTGTTGGTCGATGCGTGAATCCAGCGTGTCCAGACGCTTGCGTGCCGTGCTGATCTGCGTCTGAGCCTGCGACAGGGCATCCGACAGGGAGCTGCGCTGGTTGGAGTCGGCCGAGATCTTGTCGCGTACGCGCTCGATGCGCTCGCGCAGCGCCGACAGTTCTGCGCGAGCAGAGTCGCTATCGGCTGCATGGGCGCCGCCGGCCGGAAGCATCGCGACGTTCGATAGCCCGATCAGGATCGCTGTCGGGATCGGCACGAGACGCACGCTGAGACGATGGATTGATCGCATGAGCAAGATTGTATGACAGGCTAAAGCTTGCGCGGACGGATACATGGTTCTCGGTGAGCGGCCGGGCCGCGCCCTGGCCGGGTATGCAATAATCGCGCACCGCGCGAGGCCGCTTGGCCCGTCTTCGTATTTTTTGTCGTCCCACTCGCCGTGCCGGGCCGTTTTCTATGGATCAGCTGTTCGAATTCATCGCCGCTCACCCGATTCTCTGGGGCGCGCTGGCCCTGATTGTCGTGGCCCTCATCGCCAACGAGATCTGGCGCGGGGCCACCGGCCGCGGGCCAATCGCCCCGGACGAGGCCATTCGGCTGATGAATAGCGAGGACGCGGTCGTTGTGGACGTGCGCGCCAAAGCCGACTACAAGAAAAACCACATCATCAACGCACGTCACGTACCGCTGGCCGGCATCGAATCCCGCACCGGTGAGATCACGAAGGATACGGCCAAGCCGATCGTGGTCTACGATGCGGCCGGAACACAGGCACCCAGTGCCGTAATCAAGCTCAAGGCCAAGGGCTATGAGCGGGTCTACGCGCTCAAGGGCGGCTTCAACAGCTGGCAGGCCGACGGCCGGCCGGTCACGCGCAAGTAACAAGGAGCAACCATGGCCGAAGAGGGCAACAACGAGCAGCCGCAGCGACAGGTCGGGCTGCAGAAAATCTATGTTCGCGATGCCTCGATCGAGGTGCCGGACGGCCCGCGGGTGTTCACCGTGGCTTACAATCCTGAGGTCAACGTGGATCTGAACACCCAGATCCAGAACCTCTCGGAAGAAACCCATCAGGTGTGTCTGACGGTCACCGTCACCGCCAAGCAGGACGAGCGCACCGCGTATATCGTGGAAGTCCAGCAGGCCGGTGTGTTCCAGCTCGAGGGGTTCGAGGCCGAAGAGCGCGATCAGGTGCTAGGCGCCTACTGCCCGTCGGTGCTGTTTCCTTATATCCGCGAGGCCGTGGGCGATATGGTCCAGCGGGCCGGGTTCCCGCATTTCCTGTTGCAGCCGGTGAACTTTGACCTGCTCTACGCCCAGCATCGGGCCAACGAGGCGCAGGGCAACGATGGGCCGTCTGACGCGAGTGCGGCGACGCACTAAACCCATGACGGGCAACACGCGACAGCGGTTTGCGGTGCTGGGCGCCGGCTCCTGGGGCACGGCGCTGGCCGTTCAATTGGCCCGCCGCGGCCATCAAGTCGCGCTCTGGGCGCGTGACGGCCAGGCGATCGCCGCCCACGAGGCCGCGCGCTGCAACACCCGTTATCTGCCCGATACACCCTGGCCCGAGATGCTGACCGGCCAGGCGGATATGGCCACGGCCGTTGCCAGTGCCGACGACGTGTTGGTGGTGGTGCCCAGCCATGCGCTGGCCGACTGCCTGACACAGCTATCAACGCACCTGGTCGCCGATCAGCGCGTGCTCTGGGCTACCAAGGGTTTAGAGCCGGAGACTGCGCGCCTGCCGCATGAGGTGGCCCGCGATATTCTGGGGCAAGACCGGCCGCTCGGCGTGCTCTCCGGGCCCAGCTTTTCCGGCGAGGTCGGCCGCGGACTGCCCACGGCGGTCACGATCGCCTCCGAGGACCCCGTCTTTGCCGATGACATGGCCGCGGCGTTTCACGACGGCATGTTTCGTGTTTACACCGCAGGCGACGTGATCGGCGTCGGCGTCGGCGGGGCGGTCAAGAACGTGCTGGCGATTGCCGTGGGTATTTCCGACGGCCTGGGCTATGGCGCCAACGCACGCGCGCTGCTGATCACGCGTGGTTTAAGCGAAATGATGCGCCTGGGCGCCGCACTCGGCGGCCAGCGTGAAACGCTGATCGGCATGGCCGGTTTGGGGGATCTGCTTCTCACCTGCACCGACGACCAGTCGCGCAACCGGCGCATGGGCCTGGCGCTGGCCACCGGCCAGAGCGTGGAGGCGGCCGCCGCCGAGATCGGCCAGGTGGTTGAGGGTGTGCGCGTGGCGCGCGAGGTGCATCGCATGGCGCTGGCCCACGGCATCGATATGCCGATCGCGGCCCAAGCCTATGCCGTGCTGCACGAGGGCGTGGCTGCCAGAGATGCGGTCCGGCGCCTGACCGATCGCCCCTATCGGGCCGAGGCCGAGTGATTCTGCCGCCGGCTTGGGGCCGGGCGCGCTGGCCCGCTTCATGTAAACTGCGGTGTTCGTCGCAGGACGCCACGCGTCTGCGGACGGCCGATTACCCGAATCGGCCACGGGGCTGACACGAGAACTGTCGATACGCTTATGGCGAACTGGGTCACTTTTGGACGTTTTGTCCTGCTGTTCGTGCTGCTTGCGATCATCTATTCGAATGATCCGTGGCTACAGCTCATCAATGCCCCGCTGACCGTCCTCATCATCGCCCTCGACGGCGTGGATGGCTGGGTCGCGCGGCGCTTCAATCAGGAAACCCTGTTCGGCGCCACCTTCGATATCGCCATCGATCGCATCGTGGA
The DNA here is from genome assembly GCA_002320455.1 of Salinisphaera sp. UBA1666. Taxonomy (GTDB): domain Bacteria; phylum Pseudomonadota; class Gammaproteobacteria; order Nevskiales; family Salinisphaeraceae; genus Salinisphaera. Next base: position 1,244 of record DCKU01000104.1, on the reverse strand, counting down.
AACCGTGCTCTGGGTGGTACTGGCCCATCTCGGTTTTATCGGCGTATGGATCCCGCTGTTGTTCATCATCCGCGGCAACCTAGTGGATGCCATTCGCAGCAAAGGCGCGGCCTCGGGAACAGCAGCGTTCGACATGATGCAGTCGCCGATCGGGCGCTTTCTGGTCGCCGGACGCTTCATGCGCGCGTTCTATGCGGTGCTCAAGGCCACGACGTTTGCATGGATTCTGTTATGGCAACCCTTCGACGTACTGGCGCCGGATTTCTGGGCCGCCAACGGGGCCTGGTTAACGGCCGTTGGGCTGGGCCTGGCCTGGGCATCGGCGGCGATTTGTGTTGCGCGAGGGTTGCCGGTCATCATTGAATTCTGTGTCAACGCGCGCCCCGGCAAGACGGACTCTCACAACTGACATGCGTCTGATCATTTTCGATATCGATGGCACGCTGGTGACCGGCGCATCGTCTGAAGCCCGCTTCGCGCGGTTCCTGTGGCAGCAGGGCGCGCTGGGTCTGCGTCAGCTGGTGGCGTTTGCCTGGTTCACGCTGCGTTATCTGCCGCGCTACCGCCGTCACGTCATGCAGAAGAACAAGGCGTATCTGTCCGGACACAGCGAGCGCGATATCGCCGTACTTGCCCAGCGTTTCGTTGCCGAGGTGCTGGACGACGCGCTGTCGCCGGCGGTCGTCGAGCGGCTGCGCTATCACCAGAGCGCGGGCGACCGGGTGGTGCTGCTGTCGGGCACGCCACAGTTCATTGCCGATGCGCTGGCCGAAAAATTGGACGTGGGTGAAGCCATCGGCGCGCGCTGCTGTACCGAAAACGGCGTATTTACAGCCGCACCGCCGCGCCGACATCCCTACGGGCCCACCAAGATCGACGCCGCCGAGACGCTGGCAGCCCATGCCAAGCTGCCCTTGGCCGAGGCTGTTGCGTTCGGTGATTCGATCAACGATGCCTATCTGTTTCGCGTCGTGGGTGAGGCGATTGCGGTCGAGCCGGATCGGCGCTTGAGTCGTGAGGCGGTTGGGGCCGGGTGGGAGATTATTACCGGTCAGGCGTCTTCGACGGCTTAAGGTTGGGGGATAGCGTTCGGCCTGCGAAAGCTCTCGAGCTAGGACAGCGTTCGAGCTAAGAAAGCTCTAGAGAATGTTTTGAACGCCGGTTTCGCACTGCTGTGCGACTCACTTTCGTTTGCTTGTCCAAACGAAAGTAAGCAAAGGAAAGGACCCCCTACATAGCCGCCG
>DCKU01000152.1 GCA_002320455.1 Salinisphaera sp. UBA1666 | reverse complement strand
CGGCGGCCCGCGCCTTGCCTGACACGCCCGGCGCGAGCAATGCGACGTCATATCTCATGACGACACGCCCTTGGGCCTGTAGCGGTTTCATGCGAGCGTGCTCATCGAGAGTGCGCGTGTGTTCTGCAAGGCGCGGTTTCGCATGAGGCCGTAACAGACCCGAAACCATCGGTAGATCCTATGACTGTTATCCGTATCGCTCTGGCCGGTGTCTTGCTGGGGCTGGTGGCCACGTTTTTGCTGACCGAGCCGGGGCAATGGATCGGCGGCGTATGCGCCGAGCACGGCCTGGCGAGTCTGGCCTGCCTGGCCGATCAACGCGCGCAGATGGCGGGCTGGGTCAACACCCATTTCGCCACCGCCGCGCTGGTCTATTTCGGCGCCTACGTGGCGATTACCGCGGCCTCAATTCCGGGCGCCGCGGTGATGACACTGGCCGGCGGGGCATTGTTCGGCCTGGGGGGCGGTACGCTGCTGGTCTCGTTTGCCTCGGCGATCGGGGCGAGTCTGGCTTTCATCTCGGCGCGATTTATTCTGCGCGACTGGGTCAAAAAGCGGTTTTCCAAGCGCCTGGAGGCCCTGGATCGCGGCATCGAGCGTGACGGCGCGTTCTATCTGTTCGCGCTACGTCTGGTGCCGGTGTTTCCGTTTTTCGTCATCAATCTGGCAATGGGCCTCACGGGCATGCGTCTGTCGGTGTTCTATGGGGTCAGCCAGCTCGGCATGCTGGCCGGCACGCTCGTGTACGTGAACGCCGGCACCCAGCTGTCCCAGGTACGGGATATGTCGGGCATCGTATCGCCCAGTCTGATCGCCTCGTTTGTGTTGCTGGGCGTCTTTCCGCTGCTCGCCCGGCTGGCCATGAACGGCGTGAGGCGCCGGCGGGCGCTGGCCGGCTATCAGAAGCCGGCCCATTTCGATCGCAACCTGATCGTCATCGGGGCCGGTTCGGCCGGGCTGGTGGCGGCCCTCATTGCGGCGACGGTCAAGGCGCGCGTGACGCTGATCGAGAAAAACGCTATGGGCGGCGACTGCCTGAATACCGGCTGCGTGCCCTCCAAGGCCCTGCTGCGAAGCGCCCGGGCGGCCCATGACATGCGCCATGCCGATCGCTACGGTCTAGAGCCGGTCGAGCCGAGCTTTGATTTTCGCGCCGTCATGGCTCGCGTGCGCGACATCATCGCCACGATTGCCCCGCATGACTCGGTCGAGCGTTACCAAAAGATGGGTGTCGATGTGCGCACCGATAGCGCCCGGCTCATCGACCCCTGGACGGTAGAACTCGGCGACGGCAGCCGGCTGACCGCGCGCGCGATCGTGCTGGCCACCGGTGCGGTGCCGGTCATTCCGGATATTGAGGGGCCGGCCGAGGCCGAACCGCTGACCTCGGATACCCTGTGGTCGCTGGAGCGCGTGCCCGAACGGCTGGCCGTGATCGGCGCCGGCGCCATCGGCTGTGAAATGGCCCAGGCGTTCTCGCGCCTGGGGGCCAGCGTCACGTTGGTCGAGCAGGCGTCGCATATTCTGCCCGTCGAGGACGCTGATATCGCCCAGCGTCTGGCGGACGTGCTTGTGGACGAAGGCGTTGCCATCCGCACCGACACTGCGCTGACGTCGGTCAGACGGCAAGACGACGGCTGGGCGCTGACTTTAAGCGCCGGTGAGCCGGTCATCGTCGATCGTATCCTGATGGCCGTGGGGCGGGCGCCGCGTACCGAGGGCCTTGGGCTGGAGGCGCTGGGCATCGTGCGCGACGGCCAGATCGCGGTGGACGACACTCTGGCCACGGCCGTACCTACGGTCTATGCCTGTGGCGATGCGATCGGCGGGTATCAGCTGACCCACGCGGCCTCGCACGAGGCCTGGCATGCGACCGTCAATGCCTTGTTCGGCGCGTTCAAGCGCTTTGCCGTGGACTATGCCACGCTGCCCTGGTCAAGCTACACCGAGCCCAATGTGGCGCACGTCGGCCACAACGAAACCTCGGCTCGAAAAGCCGGCATCGACTACGACATAACGACGTACGAGCTGGCCGAACACGACCGCGCGCTGGCCGAGTCGGCCACCGCAGGCGTGGTCAAGATCCTGACCGTGCCAGGCAAGGACCGTATCCTGGGTGTCTCTCTCGTGGGCGAGGCTGCCGGGGAGTGGATCTCGGAGATGGTGCTGGCCATGAAGCAGGGCATTGGCCTAAATAAGCTGCTGGCCACCATTCACAGCTATCCTACGCTGGCCGAGGCCAACAAGTTCGCGGCCAGCAACTGGAAAAAAGCCCATGCGCCGGACTGGGTATTTCCCTGGCTGGCCCGCTTTCATGCCTGGCGGCGCTGAAACCCGCCGCTGTTTTCAGATAACCAACGGATCACCCTATGCCAAGCGAACGCCGACTCGGGCTCGTCCTGCTGTTCATCCGCCTGACGATCTTTCTCGTGATGGCGGTCTGGACGGTCGACAAGTTCATCAACCCCAGCCACGCCGCGCATGTGTTCGATGCCTACTACGGCCTGGGCGAGGTCGGCCACGTGCTTGTCCTGTTGGTGGGCGGTATCGAATCGCTCATCCTGCTGGCGTTTGTGGCCGGCTTGTTCAAGACCTGGACCTACGGGTTCGTGGTCGTCGTCCACGGTGTATCGACGCTGGCCGCTTGGGCCCAATACCTCGACCCCTTTGCCGGTCCCAATCTGTTGTTCTTCGCCGCCTGGCCGATGTGGGCCGCGGCGATTGCGCTGTTCGTACTGCGCGACTATGACCGTTACACGCTGAACTGACGCGCTGTTGTGATTATCGCGCTGAGCCTCGTCGCCCTGGCCACGGCCGTGATATCGGCTATGGCCGGCATGGGCGGCGGCATGATTCTGATCGGCGTGCTGTTTGCCGTAGGCCTGGCGCCGGCGATGGCCTTGCCGCTGCACGCCGGAGTTCAGCTGGCCTCCAACGGCTCGCGTTGTGTCGCCTATCGCCACGACATCAAATGGTCGGCGCTGGGGCTGTTTCTCCTCGGCGCGATTCCGGTGCCCTTTATCGTTGCTCCGCTGGTTGCGGCAGCCGATCCGGACCTGTTGCGGCTCGTCATGGCGATCTTCATCGCCCTAGGCGTCTGGCCGGCCTGGGCCCAGTGGCTGCGTATGGACGGGCGGGGCGGCCTGCTCGTGGCGGGTGCAATCGCCGGAATCATGGGCCCGCTGGTCGGCGGAATCGGGGTGCTCGTGGCGCCGTTTTTCTTGGCGCGCGACTGGCGACGCGAGAACGTGATCGCCACGATGGCCGTGGGCCAGGCCTGCGGCCATGCGGCCAAGATCGTCGCGTTTTCGTTGGCCGGTTACAGCGTTTTGGCGCGCTGGGATCTGCTAGTTCCCATGGTTCTGGTCTCGATTGCCGGCACGCTCATCGGCCGCCGCCTCAACGATTACGTGCCCGAGCGCGTGTTTCGTATCGTGGTGCGCGTGATCCTGATCGCGCTGGCGCTCAAGCTCGGCTTCGACGGCTTTCGCGGATGGCTGGCATAAAAAAGCCGGCACGAAGCCGGCTTTTTCTGCGTAACTGCCGTCCCCGCTAGCGACGTGCCACCGCGCGGTAGATCGCCAGCAGGACGATCGCGCCGAGAATCGCGACCAGGAAACTGCCGATGTTAAAGCCGGAGACGCCCCCGAACCCCAGGATGCCGCCAATGAAACCGCCCACCACGGCACCCACGATGCCGATAAGGATGGTCACGATGATGCCACCCGGGTCTTCACCCGGCATGATCAGCTTGGCGATGGCACCGGCGATGAGGCCGAAGATGATCCACGCAATAATTCCCATAGCGTTGTACTCCTGAGCAGATTGTTGTTGCTTGTAACAACAGAATGCGCCCGGCGGATGGCACTGACAAGACAAGCCGCGCGGAAACGTTCATCAACCACTCAGTTTCGGCGATAACGGGCCTTCGCTCGCCGGCCCTTGGCCGCCAGGGCCGGGCGCAGCCAACGCGGTATGGCCGGAAAAAGCGCGCCGATAGTGGTCATCACGCGCGTGGACGCCGGGCGGGTGCGCTCGGTCTTGCCGTCGATGATGCAGGCCAGGATATCGTCGGCGATCTGCTCTGGCGTGCTCATGGGCTGGGAAAAGGTCAGATCGGTGACCGCATCGATATCCGACAGGATGAAATCGGTAGCGATCGGCCCTGGCGAGACCACGGATATCGACACGGGCCGGTCAGCAAATTCCTCGGCCAGGGCATAGGTCAGCGCCCGCAGCCCGTGCTTGCTGGCCGAGTAGGTTGCACTGCCGGGCACGGGCATGCGCCCGGCCACCGAGCCCACGTTGATGATCGTGCCCGCGCCGCCGGCCTCGAGATGCGGCAGAGCCAGACGCGAGAGCACCACGGGCGCGCGCAGGTTGACGTCGATCATCGTGGCCAGGGCGTCGGCCTCTTGATCGGCGAAATCGCCGCGATGATGGGCGCCGGCGTTGTTGATCAGAATATCCAGGCCGCCCAGCGCGCTCTGTGCCTGCTCGATCAAGGCGGCCGGGGCCTCGGGCTGGCTCAGGTCGGTCGTAATCGGGCAGGCGCCGATTTCTTCGGCCAGGGCGGTCAGTCGGTCGGCCCGGCGGGCGGCGATGGCCACCCGCGCGCCGTGTTCGGCGAGCTTGCGGGCCACGGCTTCGCCGACGCCCGATGACGCCCCGGTCACCAGCGCTCGTCGGCCTTCGAGATTAAACACGGTCATGCTGAGTCTCCGGCGCTGGGCTTGTTGACGGGCCACGATTCGGCGTGCGGCCAAACCAGGCGTCCAGGCGTTGCCGGGTGCGTGTCTTCACGCCGTCGTCGATATATTGCGAGATCGTGGCCACAGCCACGGTGAGCGCGCCCAGATCATCGGTCAAGCCGACGCCAAACAGCCAGTCGGGCACGGCATCAAAAGGCAGGATGAAATAGGCCAGCGCGCCGTAGGCCGTCGCCTTGGCCCATTGCGGCGTGTCCGGACGCTGGGCTGCATAGTGCAGCCAGAGCGCTTTTTCCAGCAGCTCGTGCCCGGCCCGTTTCACGACATGAGACATCTTGGTCCAGAAACGGGTCTCCGAATACTGGCTGGCATAGCGCTGTAGCGCCTCGGGGGTCTCGGGAGGCGCTTCGGACGTGCGCTGGCCGCGGGCGCGTTGTCGAAAACGGTTGCGGATCGACATGGCCGTCATGCCGCCTGGCTGCGGGGGAGGAAACTGGCGGCCTGCGCACGTGCCCAGGCCGCCTCATAGCGCCCGGCGCGGTTGGAGACCAGCAGCTCGCCGGTGGCCAGAAAACGATAGACCTGGTCGGCGGTCTGGATCTCGGAGTCGTGCGTGCGCCGACACAGATGCTCTGGCGCGAGCTGGCCCGGGTGATCCAGGCCCACGGTGGCCACCACTTCCTGCATGGCCGCGACCGTGGCGCGGTGGAAATGAAAGACGCGTTCGGCCTTGTCTGGCACCACCAGTGCGCGCTGGCGCCAGGCGTTCTGGGTGGCCACACCCACCGGGCAGCGATCGGTATGACAGGACTCGGACTGTACACAGCCCAGCGCGAACATGAAGCCGCGCGCCGAGTTACACCAGTCTGCACCGAGGGCCATGTTCGAGGCCATCCGAAAGCCCGACGTGATTTTGCCCGAAGCGCCCAGCCGGATGCGCTCTCGAAGACCGGCGCCCACCAGGGTGTTGTGTGCCCAGACCAGGCCTTCACGCAGCGGCGTACCGACATTATCGGCCAGCTCCAGCGGCGCCGCCCCGGTGCCGCCCTCGGCGCCGTCGATGACGATGAAATCCGGCGTGATACCGGTCTTGAGCATGGCCTTGGCCAGACTCATGAACTGCCAGCCGTGGCCGATACAGAGTTTAAAGCCCACGGGCTTGCCGTTTGCACCCTCGCGCAGATCGGCGATGAACTCCATCATCTCGATGGGCGTTGAAAACGCGCTGTGATACGGCGGCGAGGCACAGGTCTGGCCCACCTCGATGCCACGGGCTTCGGCGATCTCTGGGGTGACCTTGGCCCCCGGCAGGACACCGCCGTGGCCGGGCTTGGCGCCCTGCGAGAGTTTGATCTCGATCATCTTGATCTGATCGTCGGCGGCGTTGTCCACGAACTGGGCCCGGTCGAACGAGCCGTCCTTGGCACGACAGCCGAAATAGCCGCTGCCCAGCTCCCAGACCAGATCGCCGCCGTGCTCGCGGTGATACTTCGAGACCGAGCCTTCGCCGGTGTCGTGAAAGAACCCGCCCTTGGCGGCCCCTTTGTTCAGGGCAGAGATGGCGTTGGCCGACAACGAACCGAAGCTCATGGCCGAGATATTCAGCGTCGAGGCCGAATACGGCTGGGTACAGTTCGGCCCGCCGATCAGTATCCGCGGCGGGGTTTCGGCCGGCTCGCGCGCGGCAATGGAATGCACCAGCCATTCGTGGCCTTCGGCATAGACATTGAGCTCGGTGCCAAAAGGATCGGAGTCGTTGTCGCCCTTGGCGCGGGCATAGACCTGGCTGCGGGACTCGCGCGAGAACGGCGCGGCCTCGGTGTCCGACTCGATTAGATATTGACGGATCTCCGGGCGAACAGCCTCGAAAAACCAGCGAAAATGTGCGAGCAGCGGATAGTTGCGCAGCAGCGAGTGCTCGGACTGAAACAGGTCTCGCAGGCCCATGATTAAGAACACGGCCGCGATGACGAAAAACAGACCGAAATAACGCGGCAAGATCCAGCTGGCCAGGCCGAACAACACCGTGGCAACGGCGGCCGCGATCAGGGCGATATAACGCATGGCACGCTCACATCAGAACAAGACGATCAGCTTACGAGCCGGGCGATAGGTTGTCACTTACGTGAGAGCTTGGCTTTAACGTTGGCACGTGGGGCAGAAAAACGTGCTCCGCTGGCCGATGACTTCGCGCCGAATAGCCCCGCAGCCGCGCGGACAGAGGGTGCCCTCGCGGCCGTAGGCTGCCAGGCTGAGCTGGAAATAACCGGTATCACCATCCACGCCAATGTAATCGCGCAGCGTGGTGCCGCCGACCGTGATGGCCCGCGCTAGGACGGTTTTGATGGCTTCAGCCAGGCGCTTATAGCGCGCGAGGGACACACTCTGCGCCGGCCGGCGCGGATGGATGCCAGCGGCGTGCAGGGCCTCACAGGCATAGATATTGCCCACGCCTACGACCACGGCACTGTCCATGATGAACGCCTTGACCGCCATGCGCCGGCGCGCGGCCTGTTGTTTGAGCCAGGCGCCGGTGAAATCCGCCGACAGCGGTTCCGGGCCCAGCCGTGCCAGCAGCGAAAAGTGTTCGGGCGGCTCGGTCAGCCAAAAGATCGAGCCAAAGCGACGGGCATCGTTGTAGCGCACCACCCAGTCGTTGGCCAGCTCGATATCGACGTGATCATGAGCCGCCACGGGGGTGCCGGCGGGCACGACGCGCAGCCGGCCCGACATGCCGAGATGCAGGCAGACATGGCCGGTATCGGCTTCAAACAGCAGATATTTGGCGCGACGCGTGACGCCGTGGATGACCTGGCCCGGCAGCTCGCGGGCCAGGGGCTCGGAGACCGGCCAGCGCAGCTGCGGCTGGCGCACGATCACGGTGCGAACGGCCTGGCCGGCAACGTGCGGCTCGATGCCGGCACGCGTGGTCTCGACTTCGGGAAGCTCGGGCATCGCGTTATTTTGACAGACCCGGATGTACCAGATTCAAAAGCGCATCGATTCGATTGCCCGCCAGGTGATAGTCCACATCCAATGCATCGTCCCGCAATATCAGGTTGGGCCCGCGCTCGATCACGTCGTAGATCTTTTGCGAGTCATCGGCGAAGACCAGCGTCACGCGCGATAGCCGCTCTCGTCGATGGTCGGCCGGCACGACAGCGAGCGCCGCGGCGCGCTGCCAGGCCGCTGCCGTGGCACCGGCCGCTGCGGCCGGACGCCGGCCTTTGGGGGCCAGCGTCCAGGTGTCATGCGTGCGGCTGAGCGTGTAGTCGGGCAAAACGATACGCGTCAGACGGCGCGACTCGGGCACGAGCGCGCGGTCCAGCCAGTCGGTCCAGTGCCAGGACAATGTGTCGTAATGCGGCAGGGCAACTAGCCAGAGCGCACCGGCTGCGGCCACGTAGCGGGTCGCCCCGGTCGGGCCGGGCCCGCCGATACGCACCGGCGGGCGGTCGTCGTATTGCACCACCAGCGGCGTATCAAGACCGGAGACTTCGGAGTCGATTGTGGTATCGGCCAGCTGACGTTCCGGTGGCGTGCTCCGCAGGGCCTTGATCAGCGCCAGATGGGCGGCGTCGGGCCGGGCATTGGCCGGTGAGACCATGCGCCAGGCGCCGTCGGTGCGGGCCAGGCGTATCTGATCGCTGCCGCGGCGAACCCGCACGGTGCGCGGGCCGCTGTCCGCCAGGTCCAGCTGTTCACCCAGCGGCGCGAGCGCAGACGTCGACGAGCCTTGTGTGCGCGTTTGGTCGAAAAGCCCGGGCAGAAACAACAGCGCCGCCAGACCCGCGACGAGTGCTATCAGGACCAGGTTGATGACCAGCCGGCGGCTCATCGACGGCGACGACGCCAGAACCAGCGCGCCAGGCCGAGCGCTAACAGCACGAGAGGCCCCACGACGACGAACAACAGGCGCAGATCGCCCAGCTGGCCGGGGGGCAACAGCAGGCGAGCATCCGGGGCCTCGGGCACGTCGATGGCAATCTGGCGGTCGCGCCCGGCCAGCCACTGCACCATGGCCAGTCCCAGGCGCCGATTGCCCAGTGTGGCCAAGTGAGCGTTGTCGAGAAAATCGCTGTCGGCCACCACGACGCTGCGCTGGGCGTCACATGCGGCCTGCTCACAGGCCGGGGCGTCGCGGGTCAGGGTATAACCCAGGGTGATAGGGCCCACCCGGTCGCCCTTGTCGGGCTGGTAAGAGATGCTCTCGCCGTCGAGCGAGCCGGTTTCCAGCCAGCTGCGCGAGGCCGATCGCAGCATGGGCGCGTGTTGCCAGGCGGTGTCGTCGTGCGCCTCGAGCGCCCCGGCGAACGGAAACAGCGTGACTTGGGTCAGTCCCCGCGTGACGGGTGTATCCGGGTACTGCGCGATCGCGGTGATCGCCGGGCTGGCCGTGCCTAGACGCTGATAGTCGGGATAGACGATCGTGCCGTCGATAAAGACGACGCCCAGATCGCCGGCCAGCGGTGACAGGCCATAGCGCGGGCCGGGATCGTCCAGCCATAGCAGCCGGCCGCCGTCTGCGACGAAGCGACGGATCATCGCGACTTCGCCAGGCAGGAAATCCTGCTGAGGCGAGGCGATGACGAGCACGCCGGTGTTGTTGGGCACGGCGCCGGCGCGCGCGAGATTGAGCGCGCGCGTGCGCAAGCCCTGGGCGTCCAGGGCCGCGGCGAAGTCGCCGTAGCCGGCATTGGCGCGGGCTGATATATCGCGCTCGCCGTGGCCGGTGACAAACACGATCCAGGGCGAGCCGCCGGGGGCCAGCCGCTGCAGGGCCTGGGTAACGTGTGCCTCGTCGTATTGGTCGATCTGCGTGCTCCGCCCGCCGGCAGCGGCGACCACGCCGCCCTCGGCGTCGATGCCTAGCGTGCGTACGCGCTCGGGGTAACGCGCCGGATCACGAAAGACCAATGTGATGCGATCACTGGTCTGGGTATAGCGGGCCAGTCGTTCTCGTAGACGGGATCGCTCGATACCCGGCGCCATGTAGGCGGTCAGCGTGATCGGGCCGTCCAGGGCGGCGATGACCTGGCGGCTGGCTTCCGACAGGCCGTGGCGCTGATCCGCACTCCAATCGAAGCGCAGATCAACGCGCTGCGCTGCCAGGTTGGCCAGCACCGCGGCGGCCACGATCAATGCCGCAGAGACGGCCAGACCGGCAGCGCGCAGGATTCGACGCGGCATGCTCATCGGCGTTCTGCGTCCAGACGCAGTACGGCAAGCGCCAGGCAGGCCGCGACGAACGCGGCGAAATAGACCAGGTCCGACAACGCGATCAGCCCACGAAGCAGCCGGTCCAGGTGGCCGATAGGCGATATTCCGCGGATCACGGCTGCCGGATCGAGCGTGGCGCCCAACACCGTGGGCTGCCAGTCGACGCTGGACACGGCATAGGCCAGCCACGCCAGTAAAATCGCGGTCAGGCTGATCGCTGCGGCCAGGCTAGGCTCGCGGGTCAGCGTGGAGGCCAGCAGGCCCAAGGCAGCAAAGCAGGCCGTGATCAGCCAGAGACCGATGAGGCCGGCCGCCAGAATGCCCATATCCAGCGGCGTCGCCGTGGCCAGCACCAGCGGCATCGCGGCCACCAGCGCCCAGATCAGGGTGAGTGGGCCCATGACGCCGGCGAACTTGCCCAGCACCAGGGCACTGCTGGTCACCGGGCTGGCCATGAGGGCCGACCAGGTGCCCTGTTTTCGCTCTTCGGCGATACAGCGCATGGTCAATAGCGGCACCACCAGCACCAGCACCAGGGTGATGAAGCGCATCAGCCCGCCCACGGCATAGACCGTGACGCCCCCGGTTTCGGCGAGCGATTGCGGATTATTCTGAATATCGGTCAGCGTCATGACGAGCAGCAGCCCGCCCATGAGCTGGGTCATGGCGGCCAGCATCCACGACAGCGGGGAGACGAACAGCCGCCGTGTCTCCAGCCGCCACACACCGGCCAAGCCCGTCATATCTGCGACTCCTGGGGGATGGCACCGGTGGCCTGCATGAAACGCTGCTCCAGCGAATCGGCGACCGAGGCCAGGCCGATCAGCCCCCAGTCGTGGGCGTGAGCCAAATCGGCCAGGCGCTCTCGCATCGACGCATCAGCCGGCCCGGGTATCCGGAACGTGCCCGGCGCGTGGGTCTGCACCGCTGCGCCGTCCAGCAGCTGGCTCAAGTGCGCAGCACTCGGTGGGCGCGCGCACTGCAGCTCGATCCAGATCGGCGCGTCCGGGTCCGCGGCAGGCCGATCGGAGACGATACGCCCGCCGGCCACGATAACCACACGATTGGCCATGGCCTGAATCTCGGCCAGCAAGTGGCTGGAAATGATGACGGCGTGCTTGGTCGATAGGCGGGCAATAAGCGCACGCACGGCGTGCAACTGGCTGGGGTCGAGCCCGGACGTCGGCTCGTCCAGAAGCAGCAGGGCCGGGCGGTGCACGATGGCCTGAGCCAGGCCCACGCGCTGTGCCATGCCCTTGGACAGCCCGCCGATCAGCCGCCGGCCAAGATCTTGGATATCGGTATCGCGCTTGGCCGCGGCCACGGCATCAGCGCGTTTCGCCCGAGGCAGGCCCTGGAGCCGCGCGGCCAGATCCAGGCTTTCATCCACCGACAACTCGCGATACAGCGCCGGTCGCTCGGCCAGATAGCCGATATGGCGCTTGGCCAGGGTTGGCGCACGTGCCAGGTCATGGCCGGCGATTTCGATCCGGCCGGCTCCGGGGCCGAGCGTGCCGGCCAGCAGCTGCAGGATCGTGCTTTTGCCCGCGCCGTTGACGCCGAGCAGCCCCACGACCTCGCCGGGCGCAAGCGCAAGATCGATATCGGCCACGCCGCGATGTCGGCCGTAGTCGTAAGCCAGTCCGGTCGCAGCAAGCAGGTTCGAGGCACTCATCGATAGGCGCGATCGGTCGCAGGGGCGATAGATGTGATCCGAGTACTCTAGGTGTCCGGAATCAAATGGTGTCTAACGTTGTTGTAGCCAGATACGGCCACCCACGAAAAAGCCGGCACGGGGCCGGCTTTTCGATCACGATCCGCAGAAGCCGTGGATCACTTGATTTTGGCTTCCTTGAAGGTCACGTGCTTGCGCGCCTTGGGATCGTACTTCTTGATTTCGAGCTTGTCGGGCGTGTTCCGCTTGTTCTTGTACGTGGTGTAGAAGAACCCGGTGTCGGCCGTCGAGACCATACGGATTTTTTCGCGCATTCCAAAACCTCTGAGTCGTTCGTTCACGGCTCGCGTTTGTGTCGCAAGCGCTGTGTCTGCAAGGCGCCCAACGATGCGTCGTGGTTGCGCCACGATCGAGTCGGGTAACGCCGCAGGCGCTGCGCTTGCGCCAAACCCGAAGGGCCGAGGCCATGCGCGCGCCTGAGCGGCGTCATTCGTCAATCATTTACGTAAGCGTAAACCTCTTTCCTCATTCCTTGTCAGTCGCGCGCATGGACTCGGCGCGACCGCGAACGAGCGGCTCAGAGGTTTTACACTTTCTCCCCGCGCTTGCGCAGATCGACGAGTACATCGTCGATGCCGCGACGGTCGATGATACGCATGCCCTTGGCCGACACGCGAAGACGCACGTAGCGATTTTCGCTGCCGACCCAGAAGCGGTGCCAGTGCAGATTGGGCACAAAGCGACGGCGCGTCTTGTTCTGGGCGTGCGAGACGTTGTTACCGGACATCGGCTTTTTGCCGGTGACCTGACAAATCTGGGACATGATTCTAGGCTCCTGGTCGCGCGCTATCGGCGTCGGCGAGCCGCGTATTTAACCATCAAAGGCCGTGGCGTACAACCAAAATCGATAGCTTTTATCGAGTTCAACGAAAACGCCCCGCGCGGGGCGGGGCGTTTTGCGATACGCGGGCCGCGTATCCTTCATCGATCGAACCGATCTTAGAAGTTGTAGCGCGCGCCGACGTTGACTTCGTTGCGGAAGTTGGCGTCCTGCGGGCCGTAGTCGACGCTGGTGCGGTCATAGCCGGCGGTCAGCGCCAGGTGCTGGTCTTCACTCAGATAGCCGACCAGCTGCAGACCGTATTCGAAGCCGTCCGGGCTGCCATAGTCAGCGCGACCGCCCGAGATGGAGCCGTAGTCGACCCACTTGGCGTGCGGGTTAATCTCGACCTGCGGGTCCACCATCCAGCGCAGGCCGGCGGTGATGCTGTAGCCGCTGCCGGTAGCATCGTCGCCACCCACGGCGTTGCGGAATTCCAGGCGCTCGTAGCTACCCAGGCCGTAGATGTCTACGCCGGTGCCTTCAGCGCCGCCGTAGTCGAGGAAATAGTGCGTGCCCAGGCCGACGTTCGCACGGTTGACGTCGATGCTGCTCTCGCTCAGCTCAAGGCGATCGTAGCCGCCCTGCAGCAGAAGGTTGCCCGGAAACTCATAGGATACGTCGAAGCCGTAGCCGTCGTAGTCCTTGTCGTCGCCGCCTTGGGCGTTCTCGAGCTTGCCTTGCGGAATGTACTGTCCCTGAACGTAGGTGTAACCCGGGCCGTCTGTGTCTTCACTTGACGTAAAGAAACTCGGCGCTGCAAACGAAGCAGCGGCGGGAATCAGGCTAGCGCCAATGATAAACGCGGCTTTTTTCATTGATGTTCTCCAGTTCAATCAGCCAGATAAGGGGGAAATCCAGCGATTAGAAATATAGAAAGCCGCTTCTCAGATGTCAATAAAAAATCAAGCAATCATTTTGATAGCTTCAACGCTGGTATTTACATCATCCCGCGTTCAGCCAGGCTCGTGATGGCCTCGCGCCCAATGATTAAATGATCAAGTACTCTTATTTCAACGAGTTGCAGGGCGGCGATCAATCTTTCTGTGATGTCGCGATCAGCAGCCGAGGGCTCTGCGACGCCCGATGGGTGATTATGAGCCAGGATCAGCGCGGCGGCATTATGCCTGAGAGCGGCTTTGACGACTTCCCGCGGGTACACGGCTGCGCCGTCAATGGTGCCGCGAAACAATTCTTCAAAGGCAATCACGCGATTGCGATTGTCCAGAAACAGGCAAGCGAAGACTTCATGTTCAACGCGCGCCATATGCAGCGACAGATAGTCGCGGGTGGCTTGAGGGTCGCTGATGACATCGCGTGTCTTGAAGCGTTCGCCTGCATGCCGCCGCGCCATCTCTAGCACCGCCTGAAGTTGCGCGAACTTGGCCGTGCCCAGGCCGTGTGTGGCCACGAAACGTTTTTGATCCGCGGCTAATAGCGCATCCAGACTGCCGTATTCCGAGAGCATCTGACGGGCCATGTCCACCGCGCTGGTGCCCGCGACGCCGGTGCGTAGAAAGATCGCCAAGAGTTCAGCGTCAGACAGCGCGCCGGCGCCGCGGGCCAGCAGTTTTTCTCGCGGCCGCTCGCCGGCCGGCCAGTCCCTAATCCCCATTGATGTGCCCCATCGCTTTAAATCGACGATCCCCCACGGCTCGCCGCCGGTTACAATCAAGCCATGCAACGCTTGATTGGACAACGGGTCCTGCTGGGAGTCACCGGCAGCATCGCGGCCTATAAGACACCGGCGCTCGTGCGCGGGCTAGTCGCCGCAGGCGCTGATGTACAGGTCGTGCTCAGCGCAGCAGCCAAGCGCTTCGTGGCGCCCATGGCGCTGGCCGCGGTGTCCGGGCACGCCGTGCGCGACGATCTCTGGGACGAGAACGCCGAACTCAACATGGGCCATATCGAGCTGGCCCGCTGGGCGGATGTGTTGTTGATCGCCCCGGCTAGCGCTGACGTGCTGGCGCGTCTGGCCACCGGGCAGGCGGATGATCTGTTGACGACCATCGCCCTGGCCACCACGGCGCCGGTGATCGTGGCCCCGGCTATGAACCATGTCATGTGGGCCCATCCGGCGACCGAGGCCAACATGGATACGTTGATCGCGCGCGGTCTGACCTGCATCGGCCCCGACGTGGGCGCGCTGGCCGAGCGCGAAACCGGAGCCGGGCGCATGAGCGAGCCGACAACGATCGTGGCCGCTCTCGAGCAGCAGATCGCCGAGCGCGAGACGCCGGATCAGCCCGAGCCGCTGGCCGGCCGACGGGTGCTGATCACCGCCGGGCCCACCCGTGAAGCCCTCGACCCGGTGCGTTATCTGACCAACCACTCCTCCGGTCGTATGGGCTATGCGCTGGCCGCGGCGGCTGCGGCCGCCGGCGCCGAGGTCGTTCTGGTCTCCGGGGCCACAGCGCTGGCCGTCCCGGAAGGCGTTGCGCGTATCGACGTGGAGTCGGCAGCTGACATGCACGCTGCCGTCATGGCCGAGATCGCCACCGCCGACGTGTTTATAGGCGCTGCGGCAGTCGCCGACTATCGCCCGGCCGATGTCGCCGCCCACAAGATCAAGAAATCTGAGGGCGATGCCGAGATTCGCCTGGTCCGCACGCGCGACATCATCGCCGACGTGTCCGAGCGCTATCCGCAGGTCTTCACGCTGGGCTTTGCAGCCGAGACGACGAATATGGAAGCTGCCGCCCGCGACAAACGAACCCGTAAGGGCCTGTCGATGATCGCCGGCAACGTGGTGGGACCCAACGACGCCTTCGGCCGCGAGGACAACGCGCTGTTCGTGGTCGATGCGGCGGGCGAGCGCTATTACGAACGCGACAGCAAAACAGCGCTGGCCAAGCGGCTCGTCGCAGAGCTTGCCCAGCGCCTGGCCGAGCGCCATACCGCATCGATCTGATCGTAAAAAGCGAAAACCGTTATGAAACAACTACAGGTCAAACGCCTGGACGCGCGCCTGGGCCGCGACTGGCCCATGCCCGCCTATGCGACCGCGGGCTCGGCGGGGCTGGATCTGCGGGCCATGCTCGACGCGCCGCTCACACTGGCGCCGGGCGAGTGCACGTTGCTGGCCTCGGGGCTGGCCGTTTGGATCGAGGACCCGGCGCTGGCCGGGCTGATCCTGCCCCGCTCGGGGTTGGGTCATAAGCACGGTATCGTGCTCGGGAACGGCGTGGGCCTGATCGACTCGGATTATCAGGGCGAGCTTAAGATCTCGGCCTGGAACCGTTCGGCCACGGCCTACACTATCGAGCCGGGCGCGCGTATCGCGCAATTGATTCTGGTGCCGGTCGTGATGGCCGAGCTGGCCGTCGTCGACGAGTTTGCCGCCAGCCAGCGGGGCGCAGGCGGTTTCGGCTCAACGGGACACAACTGACGTGGACAACAACAAACGCATGTCACTGGATCCAGAAGCCGCCGCGCGCGTGGCCCGCGTGCTGGGCGAGGCCCTGCCGTATATCCGGCGTTTCGCCGGCAAGACCGTGGTCATCAAATACGGTGGCAACGCCATGACCGACCCGGCGCTCAAATCCGGCTTCGCCCGGGACATCGCGCTGATGAAACTGGTGGGTTTCAACCCGGTCGTAGTGCACGGCGGCGGGCCACAGATCGGCCGCGTTCTGGAGCAGGTCGGCAAACAGACTGAGTTCATCAAGGGCATGCGCGTGACCGACGCCGAGACCATGGACGTGGTCGAAATGGTGCTGGGCGGACTGGTCAACAAAGAAATCGTCAACCTGATCAACCAGCACGGTGGGCGCGCCGTGGGCCTGACCGGCAAGGACGGCGGCCTGATCACAGCGCGTAAACTGGCGCTCGTCGACGACGAATCTGATCTGGGCTTCGTCGGCGAGGTGGCCGATATCGATGCTCGCATCGTGCGCCGGCTGGAAGCCGACGACTTCATTCCCGTCATCGCACCCATTGGCGTGGGCGCGGACGGCAAGAGCTACAACATCAACGCCGATCTCGTGGCCGGGCGTATCGCCTCGGTTCTGAACGCTGAAAAACTGATGCTGCTGACCAACACGCCCGGCGTGCTGGATGCCGACGGCCACCTGCTGACCGGGCTGACCATCGAACAAGTCGAGCGCCTGATCGCCGAGGGCGTGATCCACGGCGGCATGTTACCCAAGATTCAATGCGCGCTGGATGCCGTGGCCGACGGCGTGACCGCCGCCCATATCGTCGACGGCCGTGTGGATAACGCCGTGCTGCTGGAGCTGTTCACCGATGCCGGCGTGGGCACGCTGATCGGCCGCTCGGCGGCCGCCGCGGCCGGTGAGGCTGGCTAGGGCGTGTCGTCATATCTTATGACGAACGCCCTAGCGATACCCCGCGATCAGCCTGTCGGGACAGCGACGGGTGGCTCGAGCGTAGAGCGCGATATCCGCGGCAAAACCGTGAGCAAATTGTTCACACAGCGCCCGGTCGAAGAACCGCTCGGCCGGGGGAACGCGGCCAGCCGTGCAAGTGCGGGCACCGGCTGATCGGCTACCGAGCCTTCATGGTTTCCCGGTCGTGCATAGCGGGTGCGCTTATGGGTGGTGCGCGGTGCCAGCGCCGTGTCCAGGCCGCAGTCTTGCAAGTGTTGCAGCATCCCGCGCATGTCGGACAAATCCCCATAGAATGTAAACCGCTCGCGGCCCAGATAATGACTTTGGCTGCGACAGTGACGGTTACGTCGGGTCTCCGGTGTGGCCAGTACATGCGACGCGAACTGGCGGAACGTCAGGGTATCGGGGGCGATAGCGCGGCCGTGACAGCGCGATACCTGGCGCCAGTAGCGTGGGCCGGGCGGCCGAGCGCGCGGGTCCGCGGCCGGCTTGACGATCTTGTCCAGAAACGCGCTGACTAGGCGCGAGAAGGGATCCCGAAGTGCGACCGCGCGCCGGTAGTGCGGAAACGCGGCAATATGGCGCGGCGCGATAGCGATATCCCGCGCACCCGCGCGCTGGTGATACGCGATAACACTCTCTCGCGCCGGGTCGTACGAGGGGGCGGCCGGGTGGTTGTTGACGAACACGCTGCGCAGAAACGAGTTCGCGTTTTTGGGAATACTCAAAAAGATGAGCCGGTGAGCGTGCGAGACCCAGAACTCGCGGTCGCGCTCGAAACAAATATTGGTCAGACGCTTGAGCGGGCGTTCGTCTTGCATGACGGCATGGGTATTGCCAAAACGCATGAATATCCCGTTTGAATATGACAGGACTGTGTCAGAGTCATACCGCGTGCCACGATCGTTCGTGACCTAGGGTCTGTTGAGGTTTTATACGAGTGCCGCGTTGGCGTCCGCAAATCGTGTTTAGCAAGGCGCGAGTCGCCGCATCGTGGCGTGCCACGATCAAGACTCGAAACGCCGCTAAGCGCGATTTGCGGCCCAACCCTTCGGGACAAGCGCTGTTTTGTGGCAATCCAGCGTTCTAGCACGCTTGCGCAGAATGACTGCGCGGCGCGCGCTACGCCTCG
>DCKU01000148.1 GCA_002320455.1 Salinisphaera sp. UBA1666 | reverse complement strand
GACAGGTTGTGCAGAGCTTCCCCAGTGTCTATCGAGCGTTGTTCGAGCGACATCCGCGAACAAACATCGGACGATCCTTTTCGTATGTGGTTACGTAATCTCTGTGTCTTTCTGGGAACGAGTGACTTCGACCTGACGGCCGCGCGCCTGGACGAAGCGCTGGGCGACGCACTCTGCCCGCCCTGTGGGGATCAGACGGTGTCGGTCGGCGGGTTCGTGCCGCCGCTCAAGGGCGAGCACGCCATGACGCACGTCGTGGACGGCCTGGCGATCTGTTGCTATCAGACGATCTCGCGGGTGTTGCCGGGGCCGGTGGTGGCCGAAGAGGTCGCCGAGCGCGTCGAGGCCATCGAAGCCCGCGAAGACCGCAAGGTCAGCCGCCGCGAGAAAGCCGATCTCAAGGACGAGGTGCACTTCGAGCTCTTGCCGCGTGCGTTCACCCGCTCGAAGCGGACCACCTTGGTCGTGGATCTGCGCGCCAGCCGGGTCTGGGTCGACACGTCGTCGGAAAACAGCGCGGAAGAAGTCATCGCCGCACTGCGCGAAGCGCTTGGCAGCCTGCCGGTCAAGCGCCCCGAGCCTACGATCGGTGTGGCCGGCGAGCTATCGCGCTGGGTTGCCGAGGCCGGGGCGCTGCCCAACGGTTTCGAGTGCGGCGATCGATGCCTGCTGGAAACCACCGACGAAACCAAGGCTAGCCTGCGTATCACGGCCATGGATCTCCAGCAGGACGAGATCTGTGCGCATCTGGCGCAGGGTATGCAGGCCACCAAGCTCAACGTGGCCGTCGATGACGCGCTGGAGTTCGACGTCGACGAAAATCTGGATCTCAAGCGTATTCGCGCGCTGGATCTCATCCAGGAAGATCTCGACTCGGTCGACGCCGATGATGCGGTTGCCGAACTGACGGCCCGTATCGCGCTGCAGGGCGAGGCGATTCGCGGCGTGCTCGATCGGCTGTATACGCACTTCGGCGTCGCCGGTGAGTGCTCGTCGCAGGCTGCCTGAAGGCGCCGCTGGCCGTGTCGTTCGATACCACCGAGGTCAATCGAGAGACCGCGATCTTCGACGATCACGACGAGCTGTGGCTATTCGGCTACGGCTCGCTGATCTACAAGGCGGGTTTTGAGTACATCGAGCGCGCACCGGCCACCATCGATGGCTGGGTACGACGCTACTGGCAGGGCTCGCACGATCATCGCGGCACGCCCGATGCGCCGGGCCGGGTGGTCACGCTGGTCGAGGCGCCGGGCGAGACCTGTCTCGGTATGGCCTATCGCGTCACGCCGTCCGTATTCGGGTATCTCGATCATCGCGAGAAGAACGGCTATCTGCGCTTTGCCAAGACCATGACCTTTGCCGACGGCAGCGAAGAAAAAGGCCTGGTCTATATTGCGACACCCGATAACGCAGCCTGGCTGGGCGAGGCCGATATCGAGGCCATCGCCGCACAGGTCGCAGCCTCGAAAGGGCCCAGCGGGCCAAACCGTGACTATGTTCTTGACCTGGCCGACGCGCTCGACGAGCTCGAAGCCGACGACCCCCACTGTCTTGCGGTGGCCGAGCGCCTGCGCGCACTGATTGGCCGATAAGCAGCACGGGCCCGGGCACGACGCCCGCGCCCGTCGCCATCAGTCTTCCAGCGCGATGTCGATCGCCTGGCTGACCTCCCCCACATAGCGAATATCCAGAGCTTCCCGGATATTGTCGGGGATATCGTCTTCGTCGCGGGCGTTGCGCTCGGGCAGCAGCACGGTCTTGATGCCGGCCTGGTGGGCGGCCAGCGTTTTCTCTTTCACCCCGCCGATTGGCAGTACCTGACCGCGCAGGCTGATTTCGCCGGTCATAGCGACATCGTTGCGGACCTTGCGATCGGTGAGTAGCGACACGAGCGCGGTATAGAGCGCGACCCCGGCGCTGGGGCCGTCTTTCTTGATGGCCCCGGCCGGCACGTGGATATGGATATCCGACTTGTCGAGGTGTTCCTGCTCGATGCCGAGCACCGAGGCTCGTGCCTTGACCAGCGACAGGGCCGCCTGGGCGGATTCGCGCATGACATCCCCCAGCTGGCCGGTGATGGTGAGCTTGCCGTTGCCCGGCGAGCGTGACGCCTCGACAAACAGGATATCGCCGCCGGCCGGCGTCCAGGCCAGCCCGGTGACCACGCCGGCCACGCTGGTACGCAGGGCGACTTCATCATCAACCCGGCGCGCGCCGATGATGTCTTGGAGATCATCCGGCTCAATGAGCCCCGGGCCCTCCTCGCCCTCGGCCACGCGCACCGCTGCGTGCCGGGCGATCGCACCGATCTGGCGCTCGAAGTTGCGCAGGCCCGCCTCGCGCGTATAGCCGGCAATGATGGCCTCCAGCGCGGCGTCCGAGATATCCACCTGCTCGCGCGTGACGCCGGATTGTTCCAGCTGGCGATCGATCAGATAGCGCTTGGCGATCTGTTTCTTCTCCTCGCGCGTGTAGCCGGGCACCTCGATCACTTCCATGCGATCCCGCAGCGGGCCGGGGATGGTGTCCAGCACGTTGGCGGTCGCAATGAACATCACTTTCGAGAGATCGAAAGGCGTGCCCAGGTAGTGGTCGTTGAAGGTGTCGTTCTGTGACGGATCCAAAACCTCCAGCAGGGCCGAGGCCGGATCCCCATGGGCCGAGGCGCCGAGCTTGTCCATCTCGTCCAGCATGAATACCGGATTGCGGGTGCCGGCTTTCTTGATCTGGCTGATGATGGAGCCCGGCATGGCGCCGACATAAGTGCGTCGATGCCCGCGGATCTCCGACTCGTCGTGAACGCCGCCAAGGGCCGCGCGCACGAACTCGCGATTCATCGATCGCGCGATCGATCGCCCGAGCGAGGTCTTGCCGACGCCCGGCGGGCCGACGAAGCACAGGATGGGCGCCTTGCCCTCGGGATTGAGCTTGTGGACGGCCAGATGCTCGAGAATTCGGCGCTTGATCTTGTCGAGACCGTAGTGGTCATCGTCGAGAATCTCGCGCGATTCTTTGATGTCGATGGCATCCGTGGACAGCTTGTCCCAGGGCAGCTCGGCCATCAGCTCCAGATAGGTCCGCACCATCGAATACTCGGCCGAGGATTCGGACATGCGCTCGAGCCGCTTGAGTTCGCGGGTGGTCTGCTCGGCGGCATCTTCAGGCAGGTGGGCGCCGTCCAGGGCCTCGCGCAGGCGCTCGGCTTCTTCGGCCACGCTATCGTCTTCGCCGAGCTCACGCTGGATTGAGCGCATCTGCTCGCGCAGCATGGCCTTGCGCTGGTGCTCGGACAGCCGGTCCTGGGTCTGCTTGTTGATGTCCTGGGACAGGCGCATGACCTCCAGCCGATAGTCCATGAACGACTGGACCAGATCCAGGCGGGCCTGGAGCTCGACGGTCTCGAGGATCCGCTGTTTCTCTTGGGCCTTGAGGCCCAGATAACCGGCCGTGGCGTCGGCCAGCAAGGCCGCGGACTCGATTGAGCGGATCGCGTTGGCCAGTTCGCGCGAGGGCGAGTCCATCAGTTCGATCGCCTCCAGGGCACGGTCGCGCAGGTTGCTCATGCGCGCATCGATCTGTTTGTCGCCCTGGGTCTGCGGCTCGTCGATCCACGTGACGCGGGCCATGAGCCCGCCCTGATCGTCTTCGGTGAACTCGCGAACCTTAAAGCGCGATATGCCCTGGCAGACCAGATGGTGCCCGCCGTCGTTGCCGGTCACATAGCGCAGGATATTGACCACGGTGCCGACGCGATGCAGGCCGTCCGTGCCCTTATCCGCGCCGGCGGCTTCGGTGCCCAAGAGCAGGCCCACGGGCTGATCGGCGTTCATCGCGCGCTGGGCAGCGTTGATATTGGGTTGGCGGTTCAGCACTACCGGCATGACTAGTTCGGGAAACATGACCGTCTCGGTCATGGGCAGGATCCGAATCGTCTCGGGCCGCGCGGCCTCGGCGCGGTTATAGACCAGGTGCGTGCTGGGGCCGTCGATCGTCTCGCCCGGTGCGGGCCCGGTGGCGGACTCGTTGCGGGTCTCGGTGTCTTGTTTGCTCATGCAGGTCTTTAACGTTTGGACAGCGTCAGATACAGACAGCCGTCTTTGAGTTCATGGGCTGCGATAGCCAGCCGCGGCCAGGGCAGGGCGACGGCACGCTCGAAGTGGCCATGCGGGATCTCCAAGCGATGCAGCGCTGCCTCCTGACCGGGCGTGGGGACGCGTCGATCGCCGGCCACGTAGAGCGTATCGCCCCGAACTTCCAGCTCGGTGAGCGTCGTATCGGATACTCCGGGCAGGGCTACGATTACGTAGAGCGCATCGCGCGTCTCGAAAATATCGACCGGCGGCTCCCATTGCCGGCGCGGGCGCGGCGTGGCGCGCTTGAAGAACTGCTTCTGCAGCCGCTCGGCGCGCTCCTGGCGGGCCACGGCTTCGGCCCACATCCAGCTGTCGAAATCGTCTATGGCCATGACAAGATCAGGCGAGTGTCGTTCAGGGCCTGAACATAGAGCCGCCTGGGATACGGATCAACCGTTCAAGCTCGCACACTTGGCAGAGCTACAGCCCGAACAGCCACACCAAAATCGGAATGAGAAGAGCCGTCAATGCACCGTTGAGCCCCATCGCCAGGCCAGAGAAGGCCCCGGCGCGGCTGCTGTGCTCGAACGCCCGAGCCGTGCCGATACCGTGCGAGGCCACGCCCAGAGCAAAGCCCTTGGCCACCGGATCGCGCAGGCCCAACACCTTGAGCAGCGGGATACCCACGGCTGCGCCCACGATGCCGGTCAGAATGACGAATACCGCGGTCAGGCTGGGGCTGCCGCCGATCTGATCGGAGATACCCATCGCGATCGGCGTGGTCACCGATTTCGGCAGCATCGACAACAGCATCTCGCCCCTGACGCCCAGCGCTACGCCGATCGCCAGCGCCGAGCCGATCGCCGTGGCCGAACCGACCGTGAGTGCCACCGCGATCGGCAGCCAGAGCCGTTTGAGGGTCGCAGCCTCCGCGGCCAGGGGAACGGCCAGGGCCACGGTAGCCGGGCCCAGCAGAAAGCTGATGAACTGTGCGCCGTCGAAGTATTCGTCGTAGGGCGTGCCGGTGGCCAGCAGCAGGAGCACGATCGCGGTCACGCTAACCAGCACCGGATTGAGCAGCGGAAACTCGCCGGCCACCCGATAGAGCTGCTGGCAAACCCAGAAAATCCCAACGGTCACCGTGAGCCACAGCAGCGGCTGTTCTTCGAGATAAACCCAGATTTCGGTCAGAGAATCCACGGGCTAACCTCGCTCGGCGCGCGGCATCAGCGCATGCAGTACAAAGCCAGTGACCACCAGCGAGATCACCGCGCTGGCAATCAGCGTGATCGATAGCGCCAGCCATTGATCGGCCACGGCCTTTAAATACGTCACGATGCCCACGCCTGCCGGCACGAACAGCAGCGCCAGGTTCTGAAGCAGCGCGCGGGCGGTGGCCTCGAACGGTCTTGGCGTCACACCGCGCCAGAGCAGATAGGCAAACAGCAGCAGCATGCCGACCACCGGGCCGGGCAGCGGCAGGCCGGTCAAACGGATGATGATGGTGCCGACAAGCTGCAGGATGAGCAGCGCAGCGATGGAGGCGATCATAAAAAGGCCGATCAGCGCAAACCGATCGGCCTATTATGCCGGCCCCGACCCGGCGGTGGGCCAGGCAGCGCTTGAGACGTGGTTATTCGAAGTAGCTGAACGTCTCGCCGGTCTTGATCGACATGACCGACTCGTGGATGAGCCGGATGACGTTTTCTACGTCGCGGCGCTGCACCATTTCGACCGTGGTATGCATGTAACGCAACGCCAGGGCGATCAGCGCCGAGGGCACGCCGCCGTTGCTGTAAGCAAAAGCATCGGTATCGGTGCCGGTGGCCGGGCTGCGCGCCTGACGCTGGAAGGGGATATCGTGCTGCTTGGCGGTCGCGATCAAGTGCTCGCGCAGCTTGTTCTGTACCGCCGGCGCGAAGGCGATTACCGGGCCGTCGCCGATCTTCGTGCGCCCGTGCGTGGTCTGCTCGATCATCGGGGTGGTGGTGTCGTGTGTGACATCCGTCACGATGGCCACGTTCGGCTTGATGCGATCCGCGATCATCGAAGCGCCCTTAAGCCCCACTTCTTCCTGCACCGAGTTGACGATATACAACCCGAAGTCCGGGCGTTGTCCGGCCTCGTGCAGCAAGCGCGCGACCTCGGCGATCATGAAGCCGCCCATGCGGTTGTCGATGGCGCGGCAGACGAACTTGTCGCCGGCCAGCGTCATGAATTCGTCCGGATAGGTGATCACGCACCCGGGCGTGATCCCCATGGCCAGCACCTCGTCGCGCGAGTCGGCGCCCACGTCGACAAAGATATTGTCCTTGGTCGGCGTTTTTTCCTTCGACGGGTTACGGGTATGAATGGCCGGCCAGCCGAATACCCCGCGCACCGGGCCGTCGTCGGTGTGGATGTGCACGACCTTGGAGGTGGCGATCTGGTGATCCGAGCCCCCGTTTCGCATGACATAGATCAGCCCGTTATCGGTGACGTAGTTGACGTACCAGCCGATCTCGTCCGCATGGCCTTCGATGACCACCTTGTACTCGGCGTCGGGGTTGATCACGCCCACGGCGGTGCCGTAGGCATCGGTCATGAAGGTATCGACATACGGCCGCAGGTAGTCCATCCAAAGTTTTTGGCCGGCCGACTCGTAGCCCGTGGGTGAGGCGTTGTTGAGATAGCGCTCGAGGAAGGCGAGCGAGTCTGCGGTCAGAATCGATGAAGCATCTGTCATGGCACACCTTAGTTTTTGAATGTCCTGTCCAACGACAGAACCAATCGTGAGCGGTATTGTCCGCTGACGCGCACGGTGCGACAAGCGCCGCTCATCTGTCGAACCCGCCCAACTAATGCCTTGCTATGACGTCTGTGAAACGCCTGTCTGATCTACGTGTTGCCTTGGGCCCGGGCTTGTTGCTGGCGGCCGCGGCTATCGGGGTATCGCATCTCGTGCAGGCCACGCGTGCCGGGGCGGATTACGGGCTGACGCTGCTGTGGGCGGTGTTGCTGGTCAACCTGTTCAAGTATCCGTTTCTGGAATACGGGCCGCGCTATGCGGCGGCCACCGGTCGCTCGATGCTGGACGGCTATCAGGCGCTGTCGCGCTGGGCGCTGCCGGTCTATTTCGTATTCACGGTCGGCACGATGTTCGCCATCCAAGCCGCGCTTGCCCTGGTCACCGCCAATCTGGCCATTGCCATGACCGGTCTGGGCGGGCCGCCGATCGGCTGGGCTGCCGGACTGTTGGGGATCTCGGTCGTGATCCTGTTCGGCGGGCGCTACGAAATTCTGGACGGCGCGGTGAAGTGGATCGTGGGCGTGTTGGCGGTCTGTACGTTAGTCGCGCTGGTGGCCGCACTCGTTCACGGGCCGGCCGGCGACTGGCAGCGCGGCGCACCCGGCCCGCTTTGGTCGGCTACCGGCATTGCCTTCGTCATCGCCCTGATGGGATGGATGCCGATTCCTATCGATGCCGCGGCCTGGCACTCGCTCTGGACGCTTGCGCGGGCCCGTCAGACGGGCCGGGCGCCCGGGCTCGCCCAGGCGCGGCTGGATTTCAATATCGGCTATATCGGAACCTGTGCGCTGGCCGTAGCGTTCTTGTTGCTCGGCGCGCTGGTGATGTATGCCACCGGCACGTCGTTTGCGGCGAGCGGGGCCGGTTTTGCCGAACAGCTCATCGGGCTGTATACGCAAACACTTGGCGACTGGGCGTGGCCGATCATTGCCGGCTGTGCGTTTACGGCCATGTTTTCAACGCTTTTGACGGTGCTGGATGCGCATCCGCGCGTCATGCGCCACATGATCGGCCAGTTCGCCGGGCGCGCTTCACTGGCTGAACATGTCGGGTTGTATCGCGGCTCGCTTGTCGCCGTGCCCGCTTGTTCGCTGGCCGTGCTCTACGCGCTCGGCGCACGTTTCACGCTGATGATCGACCTGGCCACTACGTTGTCGTTTCTCACCGCCCCGGTGCTGGCCTGGCTCAATTTTTCACTGGTGATGTCTGACCAGGTGCCCCCAGCGGCCCGACCCGGCCCGGCCATGCGCGGGCTAAGCTGGGCCGGGCTGGTGTTTCTGAGCGGCTTTGCGCTCGTCTACGGCGCCTGGCGCGTTTCGGGGTGGGTATAGGCTAGCGCGGACGACAGGTCAAAATCTCGCGCCCGGTGCTGTTATCGGCGTTGTGCGCATAGAGCGAAGCGCTGGCGCGCGAGCCGCTGCCCTTGGTCCACCATTCATAGCTGTGTCCGACATAGCGCGAGCCATCGGCGACGACGGCGCTGTGCATGGCTCGTTTCTTGCCGTCATAGGCCACGATGGCGGTCTGCACGTCGGGATAGCGCACGGTGATGACTTCACCGGTATTACATTCGTATTCACGGGTCATAGGTGCGCCGTCGGCGTTGGCGCTGCCGGCCGTGAGATCCGTCTCGGGCGTACCCGACAGCGAGCCGCCGATCGACGGCGAGGCCGACTCGGTCGAGCCGGACGGCTGGGGCAGGGTACTCGGCGCACAGGCAGCCAGGCCAAGTGCGGCGCCGGCCAAAAAACAACCGGCCGCGGCGCGGGATAAATGTGACATCGATAACGTCATGACAACACTCGAATAAATAAAAAGAACAAATGACTAGGGCGTATCGTCATAAGATAAG
>DCKU01000120.1 GCA_002320455.1 Salinisphaera sp. UBA1666 | reverse complement strand
CATATCTCATGACGACACGCCCTGAGGCGCCGTAAACATCTTGGCCGCCCGGTGGGTCGATCCGCCGGGCGGTTTTCAATGATTTAACGTGATCTAAACAAAAAATTCACGTCGGCGGGGAACAATCGCGATCCATCGGCGTCAATGACGACATCACTTGTCGCCGGGCCGAACCGCGGTCAAAGCGAGCTGCATGTCGGAGATGTCGTCCTCACGTATCGAGGCATTTGACTCGTTGCGTGGTCTGGCAGCCTGCACGGTCGTGTTTGCGCACCTGATCCAGGTACTGCAAGGCCAGACCGACAGGCTCTACGCGACGTTTTTCGACTGGACGCAAATCGCCGTATTCACGCCGCTCTACGTGCTCTGGCAAAGCCAGGCGGCGGTGGTGCTGTTCTTCACGCTCAGCGGGTTCGTGCTGTATCTCCTGCTCGACAAGGCGCGCCGGCCCATGGCGGGCTATGCGGTCAAGCGGCTGGTTCGTCTCTACGTGCCGTATGCGGCGGCGGTGATGGTGGGGCTGGTCGGCGCCTACGGTGTCGCAGGCGAAACGCTGTCCGGGTTCAACGAGTGGATCAGCAAATTCTGGTCGTGGCCGGTGACCTGGCAGGCCGTGGCCGAGCATGCCGCGTTTCTCGGCCAGTTCAACGCCGATCGCTACGACTTCACGATCTGGACGCTGGTTCACGAGATGCGTATCTCGTTGCTGTTTCCGTTGATCTTCTGGTGGGTGCGCGGCCGGCCGTGGTGGGGCGCATTGTTGCCGTTCGTGCTGGCCAGCGTGGCCATGGCGCTGATCGGCCAGCCGGCGGTGCAAGAGCATGTCGCCTGGGTCGACGCGCTGACCGGATGGGTCGATCGCGGCGGGCTAACCGCCTACGTGCTAACCGTTCATTATCTGTTGCCATTCGCTATCGGTGCCACGCTGGCGCATCACCGCCAGGTGCTTTTGCCCGCTTATCGCCGCCTGGCACCTCGCACGCGTGTGCTGCTGGGCGTGCTGGCATTTCTGTTGTACGTGCACGGCAGCCAGGCCATGCACGTCTTCGGGCTGGCAACGCTGGTGCCCTACGACTGGCCGTTGATGCTGGGGGCGGCGTTGCTGCTGATTGCTGCCGCGGCCGAGCCGGGACTGCGGCGGCGGCTCGAGCACCCGGCGCTGTGCTATCTCGGGCGTATTTCCTACAGCCTGTACCTATTCCATCCGCTGGTGCTTTTGGCGATGCTGCACCTGTTCGCACACCGCGTGCCGTTGGTGATACTGCTGCCGATCATCCTGTTGATGATGTTTGCGGTGGCCGAGCTGGCTTATCGCACGCTCGAGCGCCCGGCGATCCGGCTGTCGGCCCGTGCCGGTGACCGGGTCGCCGGGATACAGCAGCGTCTGATGCGGAGCCGCCTTAGCGCGCCGGCGGCGGTCGATAACGGGGCGGACTACGAGCCGGGCGCCGGTATGCGTTAGACTTGGCGGTCGTTTCATGGGCCGCACCGAGCCGATCATCATGTCCGAGACCATTGCAAACACCAAGGCGCCGCGGGTGTTCGTGGCCACCTGGGGCTGTCAGATGAACGAGTACGACTCGGCCAAGATGGTCGACGTGCTCGCCAAAAACCGCGGGGCCACGCGCGTCGCCTCCCCGGAAGAAGCCGACATCATCCTGCTGAATACCTGCTCGATCCGGGAAAAAGCCCAGGAGAAGGTGTTTTCGCAGCTGGGTCGCTGGCAGCCGCTCAAGGAGGCCAACCCCAACCTGGTGATTGGCGTGGGCGGCTGTGTGGCTTCGCAGGAAGGCCATGCCATTCGCGAGCGGGCGCCGTTCGTGGATATGGTCTTCGGCCCGCAGACCCTGCATCGCCTGCCGCAGATGCTGGACGATGTGGCCGACAACGGTGCCGGGATCGTGGATATCGCGTTTCCCGAGATCGACAAATTCGATGCCATGCCGGCGCCTCGCGCCGAAGGCGCTACGGCGTTCGTGTCGATTATGGAAGGCTGCTCGAAGTATTGCAGCTTCTGTGTGGTGCCTTATACCCGCGGTGAGGAGATCAGCCGACCGTTTGACGACGTGATTCTGGAAGTGGCGGAGCTGGCCGAGCAGGGCGTGAAGGAAATCACGCTGCTGGGCCAGAACGTTAACGGCTATCGCGGGCCGATGGCCGACGGCTCGATCTGTGATCTGGCCATGCTCGTCGAGTTCGTGGCCGAGTTCGAGGGTATCGAACGGATTCGTTACACCACCAGTCATCCGCTCGAGTTCTCGGATGCGCTGATCGAGGCCTATGCCCGGGTGCCCAAGCTGGCTAACTATCTGCACCTGCCGGTGCAGTCGGGCTCCAACGCCGTGCTCGAGGCGATGAACCGTGGTTATACGGTCGAGCACTTCATCGAGCGGATCGAGAAACTACGGGCCGTGCGGCCGGACATCAGCCTGTCGACGGATATCATCGTGGGCCATCCCGGCGAGGGCGAGGCCGAGTTCGAGGCCACGATGGATCTAGTCGAGCGGATCGGCTTCGATGCGGCGTTTTCGTTTGTCTACAGTGCTCGGCCCGGCACGCCGGCCGCTGATATGGCCGACGATGAACCGCGGGAGTTGAAGAAAGCCCGGCTCAAGCGGGTGCAGGATCGCATCGCTGATTTCAATCGCCAGCTGATGGCCGACATGGTCGGCACCACGCAGCGCGTGCTCGTCGAGCGCGAGTCCAAGCGCGGCGGCGGCCAGATGGCCGGGCGTACGGATTCCAACCGCTGGGTCAACTTCGAGGGCCACCCGCGCATGGCCGGGCATTTCGTGGAAATCGAGATCACCGAGGCCTTGGATAATTCCCTGCGCGGCCGCATCAAGACCATCGAACCTGCCGTAGAGGCGCTGGCGATTGCATAAACCGTCGCCATCACCGCTCATCAACCGTATCGAGACCCCTTGGCTGAAGAACTGCTGAAAAAAACCATCGAGCTCGATCCGCCGGACATCGGGCGGCTGTCGTCGCTGTGTGGCCCACAGGACGCGCATCTGCGCCTGATTGAAGACACGCTGGGCGTGGCCGTGCACAACCGCGGTCATCTGTTCCAGATCGAAGGGGCTGAAAACGCCGCCGAGGCCGCGATAGACACGCTCAACGAGCTGTATGCCGCCACGGCGGCTGGCGCGCTAGATACCGAGCGGGTGCACGTGGTCGCACGCACGGCCGAGCGCGAACGCATCGAAGCCGCGGCCAATAACCCGGCCGAGCCGAAGCGCGATGTCGTCATCAAGACCCGCAACGGGCTGGTACGCGGGCGTGGGCCGAATCAGCGGCGGTATCTGGCCAATCTGGCGGCCAACGATCTGAACTTCGGCATCGGCCCGGCCGGCACCGGCAAGACCTATCTGGCGGTCGCGGCGGCGGTCGACGCGCTGGAATCCGAGCGGGTACGTCGACTGTTGCTGGTGCGTCCCGCCGTCGAAGCCGGGGAAAACTTAGGCTTTCTGCCGGGCGATCTGGCCCAGAAGATCGACCCGTATCTGCGACCGTTGTACGACGCGCTTTATGAAATGCTGGGCCACGAGCGAGTGGGCCGGCTGATCGATCAGCAGGTCATCGAAATTGCCCCATTGGCCTACATGCGCGGGCGCACGCTCAACGAGGCCTTCATCATTCTCGATGAGGCCCAGAACACCACCGTCGCGCAGATGAAGATGTTCTTGACGCGTATCGGCTTTGGCTCCACGGCTGTGGTCACCGGGGATATGACTCAGGTGGATCTACCGTCGTCCAAGGCCAGCGGGCTGGCGCATTCGGTGCGCCTGCTCAAGGGCATCGACGGCATCAGCGTGACGCGCTTTGCCCCTACCGACGTGGTGCGTCATCCGCTGGTACAGAAGATCGTGGCGGCCTACGACGCCGAGGCTGAAGACGGCGGCACGCCCCAGTGATCGAGATCGACGTTGACGGGCAAGACCTGTTGCCCGGGTCGGCGCAGGCGGTCGACGCAGCGCAGGTGATCACGGCCGTACTGGACGAGGCCGGCCTCGAGCACGGTGCCGATACGGTATCGATATCGCTGCGCCTGGTCGAGCGCGACGAGTCCGCGGCCCTCAACGGCGCCTGGCGTAACAAGGCCTATGCCACCAATGTGTTGTCGTTCCCGGCTGAGGTGATGTTGCCCGGTTTCCGGGCGCTGGGCGACCTGGTGATCTGTGTGCCGGTCATCGAGGCCGAGGCAAGCGAGCAGGACAAGACGCTGGCGGCCCACTTCACTCATATGCTGGTTCATGGCACCTTTCACTTGCTCGGCCACGATCATATCGCTGATGATGAGGCCGAGATCATGGAAGCCGCCGAGCGCCGCGTCATGGCCCGGCTCGGCCATGGCGATCCTTATGCACCGGCCGTATCGGCCTGAGTGCGAATCCGGTTGCGCACCGAACATCGATGCAAGGAGGCGGCGCCTGCCGCAACACCATGAGCGACGACGAATCCGATCAGTCTAGAGGCGGCTGGCTGCGCCAGATCGGCATGAGCCTGGCCGGCCCGCCGCGCGATCGTGACGAACTGGTCGAAGTCCTGGCCGAGGCTCAGGAAAACCAGCTGCTGGACGTGGACGCACTGTGGATGATGCAGGGCGTGCTACGCGTATCCGAGCAGCAGGTGCGCGACATCATGATTCCTCGCTCGCAGATGGTGGTCATCGAGTCCGACGCCGAGCTGGCGGAAGTCCGCGCGGCCGCGGCCGAGTCCGGGCACTCGCGTTTCCCCATCATCGGCGAATCCCGCGATGAGGTGGTGGGTATTCTGCTGGCCAAGGATCTGCTGGGCGTGGAAAGCCGCGACGGTGCGCCGTTCCGGTTGCAAGAAGTGGTGCGCCCGGCGGTGTATGTGCCGGAGTCCAAGCGCGTCAACGTGCTGCTCAAGGAGTTTAAGGCCTCGCGCAATCATATGGCGGTGGTGGTGGACGAGTACGGCGGCGTGGCCGGTCTGGTCACCATCGAGGATGCACTCGAGCAGATCGTCGGCGAAATCGACGACGAATACGATGAAGCCGAGGGCGCCAACATCCTGCGTCAGGAAAAGAATCGCTATCAGCTGCACGCCTTGACGCCCGTCGACGAGTTCAATCGTTACTTTGGCACCGATTTCTCCGACGACGAGTTCGATACGGTCGGCGGCCTGGTGATGCACGAATTCGGTCATATGCCCGGGCGCGGCGAGACCACGATCATTGATCGCTTCCAGTTCAACGTGCAGCGCGCGGACTCTCGGCGCATCCATTTGTTCCAGATGACCGTGTTGCCGGAAGCGCCGGAATGATTGCACTGCGAGCGGGCCGGTGAGCGCGCCGAAGAAACTCCTCGCCGACGGCCTGGTGCCGGCCGCACTCGGCGGCCTGGCAACGCTGGGGTTTGCGCCGTATAACCTGGTGCCGATCACGCTGGTGGCCGTACTGGGCCTGGTCGCCCTCTGGCGCGGGCACGGCCCCCTGCGATGTGCCTGGCGTGGTTTCGTCTTTGCCAGCGTGCATTTCGCCACCGGCGTGTACTGGATCTATGTCGCCATGCACGACCATGCCGGTGTGCCCGCGGCGATCGCCGTGCTGGCCGTGGTCGGGCTGGCGGCCTATATGGCGCTGTACCCGGCGCTGGCCGGCGTGGCGGCCGGGCTGATGCGTCGTCTGCCACTCACCTTGTGGGCGCTGCTGGCCGTGCCGGCTGCCTGGACGCTCGGCGAATGGCTGCGCGGCTGGGTATTCACCGGCTTCGACTGGCTGGCACTCGGCTATCTAGGCACCGAAATACCGGTCAACGGCCTAGCGCCGATCGTGGGTGTACACGGGCTATCGTTTCTCGTCATGGCCGCCGCCGGCACGCTGTATATGCTCTACACCGGCCGCGCGCCGGCCCGGCTTGTCGCTTTGCTGCTGATCCTGGCGACTCCGGTTTTATTGTGGTGTCTGCCGCCGGCCGTGCACTGGACGCATCCCGTGGGCCAGCCCATGCAGGCTGCGATCATTCAGGGCAACACCCAGCAGTCAGAGAAATGGGACCCGGCCACGCTGGCGCCGACGATGGACGCCTACGAGCGCATGACCGAGGCCAGCCGTGCCGATCTCGTGGTCTGGCCGGAGGTGGCTATTCCGGCGCTGGCCCAGCGCGTGGCCACGCCGCTGCGGCGTATCAGCCGTCAGGCGGCCGCGCAGGATCAGCTGGTGCTGGCCGGTCTGCTGCGCCTGGACGGCGACGGCCAGCGCTACTACAACAGCTTGATCGCGCTGGGCGCCGGCCGCGGCGAATATCACAAGCGTCACCTGGTGCCGTTTGGCGAATACGTGCCCGGACCGAAATGGCTGGGCCAGCTGCTTGACGGCATGGGCGCGCCGATCGGCGGCCTGGCGATCGGTGAGCGTGTACAACCGCTGTTCTACAAAGGGGATATTGCCTTTGGCGCCTCGATCTGCTTTGAGGACGTGTTTTCACGCAATATCCTGACCGAGATGCCGCGGGCCAACGTACTGGTCAACGTGACCAACGATGCCTGGTTTGCCGGTAGTAACGGCCCGCCGCAGCATCTCCAGATTGCACGTATGCGGGCCGCCGAAATGGGCCGGCCGATGGTGCGCGCGGCCAATACCGGCATCTCGGCCAATATCGATTTCACCGGTCGCGTATTCGCGCAGACGCCCGAAAACGTACGCACGCGCTTGACCGGGCAGGTCACACCGCGCGAGGGCGTCACGCCGTTCGTGCGCTTTGGCGAAACGCCGGTCGTGGCCGGCTCGGGCGCTGTCGTGCTTCTAGGCTTCGTAGGGGCTGGGCTCGGAAGCTTGCGCCGTCGTCGCCAGGGCCGCGTTGCCGATCGTCGTCGAGAGTTGGCCAGCCGCGTGTAGGTGTCGCCCGCCGGCCCCCGGGACATGACCGGGTCAAGGCATTACACTTTCGCCCCTTGTTGATCTGCGAAAGACCTGCGCGCCCATGGACACCAGTTATCGTTTCGACGCCATCGAATCCGACGTACAAGCGCGCTGGGAAGCCGCGGACGCGTTTCGTGTCGTCGCCGACGATCGCGAGAAATTCTATTGTCTGTCCATGTTCCCGTATCCCAGCGGCAAGCTGCATATGGGGCACGTGCGCAACTACACCATCGGCGATGTAATCAGCCGTTATCACCGCATGTGCGGGCGTAACGTGCTGCAGCCGATGGGCTGGGACGCCTTCGGGCTGCCGGCGGAAAACGCAGCTATAAAGAACGGCGTACCGCCGGCGAAGTGGACACGCGAGAACATCGCCGCCATGCGCGCCCAGCTGAAACAGCTCGGCTTTGCCTACGACTGGTCCCGCGAGATCGCCACCTGCGACCCCTCGTACTACCGCTGGGAGCAGTGGCTGTTCACCAAGCTTTTCGAGAAAGGCCTGGTCTATCGCAAGGAGTCGGTCGTCAACTGGGACCCGGTAGATCAGACCGTGCTGGCCAACGAGCAGGTGGTGGAAGGCCGGGGCTGGCGTTCGGGCGCGCTGGTCGAGCAGCGGGCCATCCCCCAGTGGTTTGCCCGCATCACCGACTATGCCGACGAGCTGTTGGATGATCTGGATCAGCTCGACGGCTGGCCGGAGGCCGTCAAGACCATGCAGGCGAACTGGATCGGGCGCTCTACCGGGCTAGAGATTGATTTTGCCGTGGCCGGTCAGGCGTCCGAATCGGCCGAGCCGCTGACGGTCTACACCACGCGCCCGGACACGCTGCACGGGGCCACTTACATGGCCCTGGCGGCTGATCATCCGCTGGTGGCCGCGCGGGCGGCCACCGACCCGGCACTGGCGGCCTTCTGCGAAGAATGTCGCACCGCCGGCACCGCGGAGGCCGAGCTGGCGACCCGCGAGAAGAAGGGCTATCGCCTGGACATCGAGGCCATCCATCCGTTGTCGGGCGAGGCGCTGCCGGTGTTCGTGGCCAACTTCGTGCTCATGGGCTATGGCACCGGGGCAGTGATGAGCGTGCCGGCCCACGACCAGCGCGACTGGGAGTTCGCCACCGCCTACGATTTGCCCATCATCCCGGTCGTAGCCGACGTCGACGGCCAGGCGCCGGACGTGAGTGCTGCGGCAGCGGCTGAAAAGGGCGTATTGATCAACTCCGGTGAGGACGACGGCAAGGACTTCGGTGCCGCCTTTGCCGATATCGCGGATCGGCTGGAAGCCCGCGGCGTGGCTCGACGCAAGACCCAGTACCGCCTGCGCGATTGGGGCCTGTCCCGCCAGCGCTACTGGGGCGCGCCGATCCCGATCATTCACTGCGACGACTGTGGTCCGGTCGCCGTGCCCGAGGCTGATCTGCCGGTCGAGCTGCCGGAAGACGTCACGCCCGAGGGCGCCGGCTCGCCGCTGCCGGACATGCCCGAGTTCGTAAACGTGGACTGTCCGGCCTGTGGCCAGCCCGCCCGGCGCGAGACCGATACCTTCGACACCTTCATGGAATCGTCCTGGTATTTCGCGCGCTTCACCTGCCCGGACGCGGGCGCCATGCTCGACGAACGCGCCGACTACTGGATGGCCGTTGACCAGTATATCGGCGGCATCGAGCACGCTATTCTGCACCTGCTCTATGCGCGTTTCTTCCAGAAGCTGATGCGCGACGTGGGCCTGGCCACCCACGACGAGCCGTTCAAGGCGTTGCTCACCCAGGGCATGGTGCTCAAGGACGGCGCCAAGATGTCCAAGTCCAAGGGCAATACCGTCGACCCGCAGACGCTGATCGAGACCTACGGCGCGGATACCGTGCGTCTATTCTCGATGTTTGCCGCGCCGCCCGATCAATCGCTGGAGTGGTCGGATGCCGGCGTCGAAGGCGCCAACCGATTCCTGAACCGGCTCTGGAAGCTGGTAGCCGTCCACGTTGAGGCCGGCATTACGGCGCCGGCGAGCCACGCCGAGGGCGAGGCCGCCGAGCTGCGGCGCAAGGTTCATGAAACCATTGCCAAGGTCGGCGACGACGTGGGCAGGCGCTATACCTTCAATACCGCCATCGCCGCGATCATGGAATTGGTCAACGCGCTCGGCCGGGTTGAGGCGGCGCCCGGGAACGCGCTCCAGGCCGTACGCCAGGAAGCACTCGAAGCCGTGGTGGCCATGCTGGCGCCCATTGCGCCGCATATCTGTGATGCGCTCTGGCGGGCGTTGGGCCACGAGGGGCTGGTCATGGACGCGGCCTGGCCGACGGCGGACGAGGGCGCGCTCGTGCGAGACACGCTGACGCTAGTGGTCCAGGTCAACGGCAAGGTTCGGGCGCGTATCGAGGTGCCGGCCGATGCCGATCGCGATACAGTGGCCGAAACCGCGCTGGCCGACGAGAACGTCATCCGACACATCGACGGCCAGCGGATCAAGAAAACGATCGTGGTCCCCGGCAAACTCGTCAATCTGGTGGTCTGATTCATGCAGCGTTTGTTACTGGCCGTGTTGTCGCTAAGCCTTGTTGGGCTGGCCGGCTGTGGCTTCCATCTACAGGGGCGCTCGGTCCTGCCCGACAACATCGAGCAGCTGGCCGTGCTCTATGACAACGACTACACCGTGGGTGACCCGGAAGTCGTGCAGGTACTCAAGCAGCGGCTGCGACAACGTGACCAGCTCGGCGGGGCGACGGCACCGGCCGAGCTGCGTATTGCCCGGGTGGAGCAGAACCAGCGCACGATCGCGGTGAGCCCAGTGGACGGCGATGCCGCGGTCTATCAGCTCTCGGTGCAGGTCATCTACAACTACAGCGTCAACGGCCAGCAGCGACTGTCCGGAGAGAGCGTCGTCGCCACGCGCGACTTCAGCGTGGAGGCCACTCAGCGGCTGTCGATTGAGGACCAACGTCGGCACAACCTGGAACAGATGCAGACCGACCTGGCCGATCAGATTCTCATGCGCATCTCCCAGACCAACGAAGCCATGGACGCCGAGGACACGCAGGCCACCCAGGGCTAACGCCAATGACCGATCGCGCGACCCTGTCCGACAGTCCCGTCACCCCTGCCCAGACCGCAGAGCTGCTCCGTGGGCGGCGCACCGTCGATCGATTCCGCACGGATACGGTGCCCGACAAGACGCTGATCCATGAGGCCATCGAGGTCGCGCGCTGGGCGCCCAATCATCACGTGACCGAGCCCTGGCGATTCGCACTGCTCGGCCCGGCTGCCCAGGCGCGTATCGTCGAGCTGAATACGGCGCTGGTCACGGCCAGCAAAGGGGCCGACGTCGGCGAGGCCAAGCGCGAACGCTGGGCCAAGATGCCCGGCTGGCTGGCCGTGACCTGCCAGAGTCAAGAAGACCCGGTCACCGCCCGCGAAGACTATGCCGCCTGTGCCTGTGCGATCCAGAACCTGACGCTGTATCTGCACAGCGCCGGCGTGGCCAGCAAATGGGTAAGCGGTGCGGTGACTCGAGAAAGCGCGTTCATGGAGGCGATCGGCGCCGATCCGGACGCCGAGTATTGCGTGGGGTTGATCTGGTACGGTTACCCGCTACGTCGGCCGAAAAGCCAGCGCAAAGGCCTTTCCGAGATCATGCGTGAGCGTGACTGACAGGGCGCCACGGCAAGCGCTCACGGTGGATTGATACCCATTCACCGAAAAGCGTTGCAAAGGGCCGGTTCCGGCTATAGAATTGCGCGCTTTCGCAGCGGCGCTGCTGTGTTTCGCTACGGCTGACGAGTATTGCAATGAAGACGTTTTCCGCGAAGAAAAACGAGGTTCCCGGCGACTGGTTCGTCGTCGACGCTAAAGATAAGACGCTGGGGCGTCTGGCCTCGGAGATCGCGTTTCGCCTGCGCGGCAAGCACAAGCCGGAGTACACCCCGCACATGGACGTCGGCGATCACATCGTCGTCATCAACGCGGCCGATGTGAAAACCACCGGTAAGAAGCCGCAGCAGAAAGTGTATTACCGCTTCACCGGCTACGTCGGCAACATGAAGTCGATCACGCTCGAGAAGCAGCTCGCCACGCATCCGGAGCGCGTTATCGAGCATGCGGTCAAGGGCATGCTGCCCAAGGGCCCGCTGGGCCGCCAGATGGCGCGCAAGCTGCGTGTCTATCCGGCCGCCGACCATCCGCACACCGCACAGCAGCCGCAAGCGCTGGAGATTTAAAGCATGGCAACCGAACAGTCCTACGGCACCGGCCGTCGCAAGACCGCCTCCGCTCGTGTCTTCATCAAGCCGGGATCCGGTCAGATCACCGTCAACAAGAAGACGCTGGACGAATACTTCGGTCGGCCGACCTCGCGCATGATCGTGCGCCAGGCGCTGGAAGCGACCAACTCCATGGATCGCTTCGACATCTATGTCACCGTCGAAGGCGGTGGCCCGAACGGCCAAGCCGGCGCCATCCGTCACGGCCTGGCCCGTGCGCTGGTCGACTACGACGAAGGCATGCGCCCGGCGCTGCGCGCTGCGGGCTACATGACCCGCGATGCCCGCAAGGTCGAGCGTAAGAAGATCGGCCTGCACAAGGCCCGCAAGTCGCCGCAGTACTCCAAGCGCTAAAGCGGCTTGCCAGCGGCGCATCGGTCTAGTCCTGCCGATGCGTCGCATCCAGGTTACTGGGGATTCGTCTAATGGTAGGACTACGGACTCTGACTCCGTCAGTGGGGGTTCGAATCCCTCATCCCCAGCCATAACAAAGGCCCGCGCCAAGCGGGCCTTTTTTATGGCTGGCGTTGCGGCCTTGATGAGAAGCCCACGGTTCGATGGGCGAGCAAGCTCGCCCAGACAGTCGAGCGCCTGCTCGACTGGGCCCGAAGGGCCGAGCAGTCGGCCTATGGCCGAATGCGAGCAATCCCTCATCCCCAGCCAAACAAAAGCCCGCCTCGCGCGGGCCTTTTTTTTGGCTGGCGTTGCGGCCTTGATGAGAGCCCCGCGGTTCGACGGGCGAGCACGGCTCGCCCGGACAGTCGAGCGCCTGCTCGACTGGGCCCGAAGGGCCGAGCAGTCGGCCAGTGGCCGAATGCCAGCACGGTCGAACACCGCTCGACCGAACGCCGGAGCAAAGCGACGGCGGCCCCGGTAGGCGTGAGCGATCGCGGACTCGCGATTGCGAATAATCCCTCATCCCCAGCCAAACAAAAGCCCGCCCTGCGCCGGGTTTTTTAGCTGGCGTTGCCGCGTTGATGAGAACCTCGGTTCCAAAGAGCACCCCCGGCGCTGCCGACCGTTGAGCCGTGTTCGAATGGTGCCGTCAGGAATGAGCGATCCTGTATCTGGAGCAAGGGCTGCACAGCCGGCCCCACTGAACCGTGCCTTTCCCCCATTGTGGTCGTGCCGCTACCCAAGTAATGTTCGGTAAACCGTTCTAAACGCTGAAAAAGTATATGTCCTACGAAGTCACCTATCGTATTCCGGATTCTTCCGACGGCACGTCGGTACAGTTGACCACGCTGATCAACGATGACGGAGACGATGTCACGACGCGTTTCGATGCCTGGACGAAGTCCAAAGGGTTGTCGACCGAAACGCCCGAAGAGATCCAGCGCGCCGTTTCGCAGTTCAAATCGGAAGAGAAAAAACAGGCATAGCCGGTCAGGGCGCGGCGACCGATCGGCAGTAATCAATACGACGATCTCCGTAGTCCTGCCGATAGTCCCGACCGCGCCCCCGGGCGATGCTGAGGTCAGCGATGCAAAGATTCATTTCGTATCGCCGATGAGGCACAACGCATGGAGATTGCTCGCCGGCAACATGTCGCTATCGTCGAGGACGATCGCGGCTTCGGTCTCTCGCTCGCCGCACTGTTTGAAAGTGACGGCGTGGCCACCGATTTTTTCCCATCGGCCGAATCATTCTTCGACAGGCTGGACTGGGCTATTTATCGCTGTGTCGTCGTCGATATGATGCTCCCGGGCATGAACGGCATGGCGCTCTGCGAACATTTATCGCGTGATCGGTATCCGCCGCGGATGATTCTCATGAGTGGTACAGCGTTCGCGAGCCGCCTGGACGCGCGGCTGGATCAAGCTGCCGTTCGACGCGTGGAAAAACCGTTCGACCCCTGGCTGATGTGTCGCGACGTGCACGACATGCTGGGCGAGGATGGGCCGGCCCGGACATCTGACGGCGACGCACCCGCGTAACAAGACGACGATATACACCGCGCCCCGGCGCGGATCAGACTTACGACGGTACCGGCATGATCGAGCGACGACGAGAGCGCGACAAGGCAGACGTTTTTTGATCGCTTTCGAGCAGGTCAGCAAGCGCTATGCCGATGGCACGGAAGCGGTCGAGGGTCTGGATCTCACGATAAAGGCCGGCGAGCTGACCGTCCTCGTGGGCCCTTCCGGCTGTGGCAAGACCACCACGTTACGCATGATCAATCGGCTGGAGACGGTCTCGAGCGGGCGCATCACGGTCGAAGAGCGCCCAATTGGTCAGCTCGATGCCATCGAATTACGCCGCGGTATCGGTTATGTCATGCAGCATTCCGGGCTGTTTCCGCATCGCACGGTCTTCGACAAT
Organism: Salinisphaera sp. UBA1666; assembly: GCA_002320455.1. GTDB lineage: Bacteria > Pseudomonadota > Gammaproteobacteria > Nevskiales > Salinisphaeraceae > Salinisphaera. The sequence goes on along the minus strand of DCKU01000120.1, from coordinate 13,193 downwards.
ATCGCGACCGTGCCGCGGCTTTTGGGCTGGAAGAAACACGCCGTACGTGAGCGTGTGCACGAGCTGATCGATACGGTCGGTCTGAGCGCGGCTATGGCCAAGCGCTACCCGCACCAGCTGTCGGGCGGACAGCAGCAGCGCGTTGGCGTCGCGCGCGCGCTGGCCGCGGACCCGCCGATTCTGTTGATGGATGAACCGTTTGCCGCGGTGGATCCGATCGTGCGCCGTCGCCTGCAGGACGAGCTGCTGGACCTCCAGGCGCGGCTGAGGAAAACCATCGTATTCGTCACCCACGATATCGACGAAGCGATACGCCTGGGGGATCGAATCGCGATCTTCGTTGTGGGCGGCCGGCTGGCCCAGTTCGATACGCCGGCGCGTCTGCTCGCCGCACCGGCTGACGATTTCGTGGCTGATTTTCTCGGCCGCGATCGGGAGCTCAAACGTCTCGCCTTGTTGCGCGTGGTCGATGCGCCGCGTATGCAGAACGCGCCGATCGTCATCGTCGGCGAACGCGCGTCGGGCGACACACCGGCCGAAAGCGCGTGGATCGTCCACCAAGACGATGCCGGCGCGTTGATTGGCTGGCAGGGCAGGGATAGCGACGAGCCGGCGCGCTTTGACGAGACGGTAGGCCACGATACCTCTTTGGACCGGGTGCTGGCGGCTGCACTGCGCAGCCCGATCGGCGCAGTGCCGGTGATCGACCCCAACGGCCGGCTGGACGGCCTGATCGGCCCGGCCGAGCTACGACGGGCGCTCACGCAATGACGATTGACTGGTCGTGGATCACGCGCCACGCCGCCGAGATCGGCGCCCAGATGGGCCAACACGTAACGCTGGCCGGGCTGTCGCTGGTGTTCGGGCTGGCGATTGCGTTTCCGCTGGCGCTCGTGGCGGTGCGCTGGCCGCGGCTCTATGGGCCGTCGCTGGCATTGACCGGCGTGTTGTTCACGGTGCCGTCGCTGGCGCTTTTCATCCTTCTGATTCCATTTACCGGGCTGTCGATCGCCACCTCGTTGATCGGCCTGACGATCTATACGCTGCTGATCTTATTCCGGAATATCGTCGAGGGACTACGCGCGGTGCCGGCCGATGTGCGTGAGGCCGCGCGTGCGCTGGGGTATTCGAAAAGCCGACGGCTGCTGAGCGTGGAGCTGCCGATCGCGTTGCCGGTCATCGTCGCCGGGATCCGTATCGCCGCGGTCACGACAATCGGCATGGTCACGGTAACCGCGCTCATCGGGCAGGGCGGCCTGGGCCAGCTGTTCATCACCGGGTTCACGCTGCATTTCACGACCCCGCTGGTGGTTGGTTTCGTGCTTTCTATTGCGCTCGCGATCACGGTCGATCTGCTGCTGGCCGCGCTCCTATGGTGGGTGACCCCCTGGCAAAGAGGCCGCAGCGCATGAACAAGAGCGGCATGCGCCACGCGGTATGGCTACTCGTCGCGATCAGCGCGCCGGCGGCGGCCATCGGTCTTAACGCCGACGGCCTTGGCGTAGCCGGCCCGTTGCTGGACTGGTTTTCAGCTCCGGCGCAGTGGTCGGGCCCTACAGGCCTACCCGCGCGCGTCGGCGAGCATCTCTACTACATGGCCACGGCCATGGGCATCGCGTTGCTCATCGCCTTGCCGATTGGCATTGGACTCGGCCACTGGGGGCGCGGCGGCCTGCTCGCGATCAACGTGGCCAACATGGGCCGGGCGGTGCCGTCGTTTGGCCTGGTGATTCTCATGTTCTTGCTGGTGGGCTTTGGCTATCTGCCCGTACTGGTGGCACTCGTGGCTCTGGCTATACCGCCCATGGTGACCAACAGCTACGTGGGTATGCAGACGGTGGATCCAGCAGTGCGCACGGCAGCCGTCGCACTCGGTCTGTCGCGCTGGCAGCGCCTGTTCAGCGTGGAGCTGCCGATTGCCTTGCCGTTGGTGATGGCCGGCATCCGCACCTCGGCGGTGCAGGTACTCTCGACCGCAACGCTGGCGGCCTATGTCGGTCTGGGCGGGCTCGGGCGCTATCTAATCGACGGACTGGCACAGCAGCAGCTGGCCCAGGTCGTAGGCGGCGCGCTGGTCGTCGCTGCCCTGGCTGTCCTGCTCGAGGCCGGACTGGCCGGACTGCAACGTATGCTGGTCTCGCCGGGCGTACGGCGGTAGCGCTTGCAGGCCGACGCGCCAGGTCACAAGATTCAAGCATGTCCCGTTGATCTGGATCGAAATGACCGTTTTCAAACGCTGGCGCCGTCTCGCGCCGGCTCTTATCGGCCTGGCCTGTTTGCTGGGGAGTGCCTCGGCCGTGGCTGGGCCCAAGCCCGTCGTGATCGGCTCGACCAATTTTCCCGAGCAGCTGATCCTGGCCAATATCTATGCGCAGGCGCTCACCGCCCACGACATCAAGGTAAAAAAACGCCTGAATCTGGGGTCTCGGGAGATCGTTTTTCCGGCGCTGACAAACGGTGAGCTGGATCTGCTGCCCGAGTACTCTGGGGCGCTCGTCGGTTTTTTGACCAACGGTGAGTCCAAGGCGGGTAAGCCCGATGCGGTGATGGCCGCACTTCGCGACAACCTGCCCAAAGGGGTCGTCGCACTCGAGCCGAGCGCGGCTCAGGACAAGGACGGTCTGGTGGTCACGCCCAAGACGGCAAAGCAGTACCGTCTCAAGAGCCTGTCGGATCTGGCGCCCGTTGCCGGCAAGCTTACACTGGGCGGGCCGCCCGAGACCCAGACGCGCTATGTCGGCGTGCCCGGGCTGAAGGCCGTTTACGGCATCCAGTTCGGCCAGTTCCGCTCGTTGGACGCCGGGGGGCCGTTGACGCAGGGGGCGCTGCAAAGCGGCGCTATCGACGTGGCCCGCATGTTTACCACGCAGGGCGTGATCGCCCAGCGCGGCTGGGTGCTGTTGAAAGACGACAAGAATCTGGTGCCGGCCCAGAACATCGTGCCCGTGGCGCGCCAGGCGGTGCTCACCGAGAAGATCCGCAATGTCTTGAACGCGATATCGGCCGAGCTTTCGACCACGGATCTGCAGCAGATGAACCGTCGCGTGTCAGTAGATCATGACGACCCGAGCGCGGTGGCCGGCGATTGGCTCAAGGCCCATCCGCTGTAGTCATCGCCCTGTATGGGTATTGCACCGGCCCGGGGCGTTCGTCCCGGGCTTTTTTGTGGCTGCGTGATGCGCAGGCTTATATCGGGTGGTGCGCTCGGCGCGTTGGATAACGCCTTGTGCTGGGTCATAGGTATTGAACGTTCATTGTGCAACGACCGCTGTGTTCGCGGCGGCGGTTTGCAGCGTGGCCTGCTTCGTGGCGATCCTAAGCCTATGATTTAAAAAGGTTTGGCAAAAAAAGGGCGTGTGGGCGCCTCGCTTGGCACGGTTCCTGCTGTGTCACACGGGAATAAGGTCGGTAGTGCTGTCGCACCCGGCCTGATGACGCACTAAGGGAGGCGCCCGTGAACAAGACCCACAAGGTCGAACAGCTGGTCATCGCGACCGTCGGTTTCTTCTGGTGTTTTCTGATGTGGTTCGCCACCGCAGCGTTTTCACCCAGCATCGCCGATCACTACGGGCTGTCGATTGCCGCCCTCGGCCTGCTGGCCAGCTCGGCGCTGTGGATGGCGCCCATCGGGCGAATCATCGCCGGCTGGACAGCGGATCGCTTCGGCGCGCCGCGTACCTTTGCCACGATTCTGGCGGTTTGCGGACTGGTATCCATTGCCTCGGGCTTCACGACCAATTACACGCTGCTGTTCATCGAGCGCGTGATTGTGGCGATTGCCGGCGTGGGTTTCGTCGTGGGTATCCAGCATGTAGCCCAGTGGTTTGACGCCGATGAAATCGGCACGGCCGAAGGGCTGTATGCCGGCACCGGCAACGTAGGCGCCGGAGTGGGCGCTTTGTTGCTGCCGCGGGTGTTCGGTCTGGATTATCAAAGTGCGTTCATCTTTCTGGGCGTGGTGGCCTTGTTTCTGGCGGCCTGGTATCTGTGGCGCGGCCAGGCCGCGCGTGACACCCAGACCCAGGCCGCGACCTCGAAAGGCGCAGCCGACTGGCGCGGCACCGTATTCGTCTGGAGCCGGTATATCGCAATCGCCCTGATGCTGGCCTATGCCATGTCGTTTGGCTTGGAGATCGCGCTGAACTCGTGGCTGTCGAGTTATTTCGCCCAGGGTTTTGGCCCTGAGATTGCCGCCCTTGGTTTTACCACGGTGGCCGGTGCACAGGTGGCCGCGGGCACGTTTGCGGCGGTGCAGTCGTTCATGGCCTCACTGTTTCGCCCGTTTGCCGGCTTCATGTCCGACACCTTCCAGAAGAAGGGCTGGACGCCGCTGCCCGTGGTGGCCAAGACCTTGCCGTATGCCCCACGCCTGCATTGGCTGGGAATCGCACTGCTGCTGATCGTGGCCGCCATGCTGGCACTGACGGCGGCCGGCCTGGCGGGGCTGTTACCGGTCTCGATCGTGGCACTGGTGGCCCTCGGGCTGTTCATCAGTTTCGGCACCGGCGGCACCTTTGCGCTGGTGCCGCTGCTGTTCCCCAAACGCCCCGGCGTAGCGGCCGGCTTCATCGGCGGGCTGTCGTGTAGCGGCGGCATCGTTTATCCGCTGGTCTTTGCCGGCGGAAGCAGCATCCACATGGGCTATGCCTATACCGCCATCTTCTTGTTCATTCCTTTCGTCCTGTTCTTCTTCTGGGCCGCGCGCCACGAGCGCGAGCCGGCCGAGCACGGCATCGGTGAGTTCAAGCCGGCGTCTGAATAAGCCCTGCCCCCGCCCAAATCACAGTCAAGGAGCGTTTTATGGCGCATCAAACGACGCACAAGACCGAACCGGATGCCTGGTACAAATACGGCGTTGCCTTCCTGTTCGCCGAAATGGGCATGGCGATCTGTGTCTGTGGTTACTCGCTGTTCATGGCGTTTACCGGCACGGGCGGCTTCCCCGGTCATTGAGGCCCTTTGGCGGTTTGGCCAGCGAGGCAACCCATGAGTGACAGCACACAGCCGAAACTGGATCTGGTGGTCATCGGCAACGGCATGGCCGGCCTGCGGGTGATCGAGGATCTGCTCGAGATCGCACCGGCGCGCTACAACATCACCGTGTTCGGCGCCGAGCCGCATGCCAGCTACAACCGCATCATGCTGTCGCCGGTGCTGGCGGGCGACAAGGAATTCGCCGAAATCCAGACGCACGACCGAGACTGGTATGCGAATAACGGCATCACCCTCTACACCGGCGAGGCGGTCGAGACAATCGACCGGCGGCGGCGCATGGTCGTCTCGTCTGAAGGGCGCGAGGTCGGCTATGACCGGCTGGTTCTGGCGACCGGCTCGCGGCCGTTCATCATTCCCGTGCCCGGCCACGACCGGCAAGGGGTGATCAGCTTTCGCGACATCACCGACGTCAACGAGATGGTCGCGGCCAGCGAGCAGGGTGGCAAAGCAGCCGTCATCGGCGGCGGCCTGCTGGGGCTGGAAGCGGCTTATGGCCTGCACAAGCGCGGCATGGACGTGACCATCGTGCATTTGATGGATCAGCTCATGGAGCGCCAGCTCGACCCGACCGCGGCCGAGCTGCTCCAGCATTCGCTTACCCAGCGGGGGCTGTCGTTTCGTATGGGCGCGGAAACCGCAGCCATTACGGGCGATGAGGCAGGCCGGGTGAACGGCCTTCGTTTCAAGGACGCCGACGATTCGACCCTGGACGCCGATCTGGTGGTCATGGCCGTGGGCATTCGCCCGAATATCGACCTGGCCAAATCGGCCGGCCTGCACTGCGACAAGGGCATCGTGGTCAACGATACCATGCAGACCTATGACCCGCGCATCTACGCCGTGGGCGAGTGCGTGGAGCATCGCCAGGCGGTCTACGGGCTGGTGGCACCCCTGTGGGACCAGGCCAAGGTATGTGCCAATCATCTCGCCTGGCGCGGGCACTCGCACTACGACGGCTCGGTCACGGCCACCCAGCTCAAGGTCACCGGCATCGACATGTACTCGGCTGGGGATTTCGCGCAAGGCGAGGACACCGACACGCTCGCTTATGCCGATATCCGGCGCGGCGTGTACAAGCGCATCGTCCTGCGGGATGACCGCATCGCCGGTGTCGTCCTCTATGGCGATACCCGCGATGGCGGCTGGTACTTCAAGCATATGCAGGCCGGTACCGATGTCTCGGCGTTTCGCGACCTGCTGGTATTCGGCAAGGCCTTCGTCGAAGCCGGGGATTCGGACGAGCCGACGCAGGAGGCCGCGTAATGAGTGATACGACGCACACCACCTGCCCTTATTGCGGCGTCGGCTGCGGTGTCACGGCCACCGTGGACGCCGACAACGCGGTCTCGGTGGCCGGCGACAAGACCCATCCGTCCAACAAGGGCAGTCTCTGCTCCAAGGGCACGGCACTAGCCGACACGGTCGGCCTGGCCGATCGGCTTCTGCACCCAATGATCGACTGCGTGCGCGCCGACTGGGATACCGCCCTTGATCGTGTGGCCGACGGGTTCGGTCAGGTCATCGCCGAGCACGGCCCGGACGCCGTGGCCTTCTATGTCTCCGGCCAGCTGCTGACCGAGGACTATTACGTCGCCAACAAGCTGATGAAGGGCTATATCGGCTCGGCCAATATCGATACGAACTCGCGGCTGTGCATGTCCTCGGCCGTGGCCGGCCACAAGCGCGCGCTGGGCGAGGACGTGGTCTCCGGCTGCTACGACGATCTGGAAACGGCCGATCTCGTGGTACTCGTGGGCTCCAACACGGCCTGGTGTCATCCGGTGGTCTACCAGCGCATGGTGGCCGCGCAGGAGCGTGATCCGAACAAGAAACTGGTAGTCATCGACCCCCGCCGCACCGCCACCGCCGACGGCGCCGATCTGCATCTGCCCGTGGCCCCCGGCGCCGACGTGGCCCTGTTCAACGGCTTGCTGGCGTATCTGGCCGAGCAGGGCGTGACTACCGATCTGCCGGGCGGTGACGAGGCGATCGCCGAAGCCAAGCAGGGCGGCGACGTAGCGGCGGTCGCCGAGGTGTGCGGCGTGGATGCAGCGGATCTGGCCACGTTCTTCAAGTGGTTCGCGGCCACCGAGCGCACGGTCACCGTATTTTCGCAGGGCGTGAACCAGTCCTCGGCCGGCACGGACAAGGTCAACGCGATCATCAACTGTCACCTGTTGACCGATCGCATCGGCAAGCCCGGCGCCTGCCCGTTTTCGATCACCGGCCAGCCCAATGCCATGGGCGGGCGAGAAGTCGGTGGATTGTCCAGCACGCTGGCCGCGCACATGGGCTTCGACCGGGCCGATACCGTCCAGCGCTTCTGGGAGGCGCCCGCGATCGCCACCGAGCCCGGCCTGAAAGCCGTGGAGCTGTTCGAGGCCATCGAGGCCGGGCGCGTGAAAGCCGTCTGGATCATGGCCACGAATCCGCTGGTGAGCCTGCCGGATGCCGACCGCGCCAAGGCTGCACTCGCCAAATGCCCGCTGGTTGTCGTCTCGGACGTGATGCGCCATACCGATACAGCGGATTACGCCGATATCATCCTGCCGGCCGCCGCCTGGGCCGAAAAGAGCGGCACCGTGACCAACTCCGAGCGCATGATCTCGCGCCAGCGCGCCTTTCTGCCCACGCCGGGCCAGGCGCGCGCGGACTGGGCCATCATGTGCGACGTCGCCAAGCGGATGGGCCACGGTGATGCGTTCGCCTGGGACAGCCCGGCGGCGATCTTTCGTGAACATGCCGCGCTCACCGCCTTCGAAAACACCGGCGAGCGGGTACTCAATCTCGGCGGCTTCGCCGATCTGTCGGACGCCGACTACGATGCGCTGGCCCCCACACGCTGGCCCGTGCCGGCCGCCGAGCCGCTGCGCGCGGCCGGTGCCATGCCGGCGACCCAGCCGGTGGATCAATTATTCACCGACGGCGTTTATCCCACGGACGACGGCCGAGCGCATCTCGTCGCCGTCACCCCGCGCGGGCCAGCCAACGCCGTCTCGGCGGATTACCCGCTGGCGCTCAACACCGGGCGCATTCGTGATCACTGGCACACCATGACCCGCACGGCCAAGTCCGAGCGGCTGGCCGCGCATATCCCCGAGCCGTTCGTGGAGATCCATCCCTCGGATGCCGAAGACCACGACATCATCGACGGCGCGCTGGCCACGATCCGCACCGCCTGGGGCACGGCCACGCTGCGCGTCATCGTCACCGATCGCCAGCGGCGGGGCAGCCTGTTCGCACCCATGCACTGGAACGATCAGTTCGCCTCCAGCGCGCGCGTCGGTACGGCAGCCAACCCGGCCGTCTGCCCGATCTCTGGCGAGCCAGAGTTCAAGCACACGCCGGCCACGATCGTCCCGTTCCAAGCCGCCTGGCACGGCTTCATCTATGCCGCCCGCGGCCTGCGCCTGCGCCGCGCGGCCGATATCGACTGGTGGACCAAGGTGCCCGGCACGCGCTTCGTGCGGCATGAAATCGCCGGCTGTGAATCCCTGGACGACATCAAGGCCGCTGCTAAACACTGGCTCGGCGTGGCAGCGCGCGACGTGGACTGGCTGGAAGTCAGCGATGAAGCCATCGGCAGCTATCGCGCCGCGCATGTGGATGCCGGCCATCTGGAAGCGGCTGTATTCATCGCCCCCGAGCCGGCGCGGCTGCCCGAACGCAGCTGGCTGGCCGGGCTGTTCACCGGCCAGCCGATGGCCGAGGCCGAGCGCGCTGCCGTGCTCGCCGGCCGCCCGGCAGACGCCAGCGCCGACACCGGCCCGCACGTCTGTTCCTGCTTCGGCGTGGGCCGCATGACCCTCCTGCGCGCTATCGAAAACGACGGCCTGGACACGGTCGAAGCCGTCGGAAAAGCACTAGAAGCCGGCACCAACTGCGGCTCCTGCAAGCCCGAAATCGCCGAGCTTTTGGCGGCTGCTGACAAGGGCTGAGTATTCAAGAAAAACAAAGGTTCGCAAATGAATGCGAATGAACGCAAATAAGAAATATAAGAATAAATCGCTGTGGTGGACAGCTCGTCGAATGCTTCGTTTTTCTCACTGCCTGTATTCATTTGCGTGTATTTGCCGTCATTTGCGGACAAACGCTTTAAAAAAACGACTCATGATCAAAACGATCGGAGCCTGACATGACCGACCAAACCTTCAACGAAGAACAGGAACGCTATCTCAAGGGCGTAACCGCCGGGCTGCATATCGCCCGCGGCGTGCCGGGGATGACGGGCCTGACCGGCGCCAAAACACTGCGCCCGGACGACTGGCACGCTCAGGCCCGGATCCGCGCCCAGGCCATGGGCGGCGAGCTGTCCAGCCAGGAAGAGGCCAAGTCCGAGCTCAACCCGTTGGATATGTGGGACGAGATGGGCGCCCTGGCCGACAAGGGCGAATACCCGAAGGGCGATGACGTGTTCTTGATGAAGGGCAACGGCCTGTTCTATGTCGCGCCGAATCAGGACAGCTATATGTGCCGGCTGCGCATGCCGGGCGGCATCTGGTCTACCCACCAGATCCACGGCGTGGCTGATCTGGCCGAGTCCTACGGCGGCGGCTATACCCACGTCACCACCCGGGCCAACCTGCAGATCCGCGAGATTGGCCCAAAAGATCCGCTCAATGTCGAAATGGGCCTGGCCGATATCGGCGTGCATAACCGCGGGGCCGGCGGCGACAACATCCGCAACATCACGGGCAGCCCGCTGGCCGGCATCGACCCGGACGAGATCATCGACGTGACGCCCTTTGCGCGGGCCATGCACCACCATATCCTCAACCACCGCGAGCTCTATGGCCTGCCGCGCAAGTTCAATATCGCCTTCGACGGCGGCGGGCGCATCAGTGCTCTGGAAGGCACCAACGACATCGGCTTTTCGGCCGTGCTGCCCAAGGCCGACGGCCCGCTGCCACGCCGCCCGTACTTCCGTATGGGCCTCGGCGGCATCACCGGGCACAAGGATTTCGCCCGCGATACCGGCGTCATGCTGAAGCCCGAGGAATGCGTACCGGTAGCCCATGCCGTGCTCAAAGTGTTCCTGATGAACGGCGACCGCACCGATCGCGACAAGGCACGCCTCAAGTACGTGCTCGATCGTTGGGGCTTCGGCAAATTCATGCGCGAGGTACAGAAAGAGCTGGACTTCACCCTGCGCTGGTACGATCTGGCCCGCTGTGAGCCCCGCGCCGAGGTGCAACGCGCCGGCCATATGGGCGTGCACGATGCCAAGCAGGCCGGCATGCACTATCTCGGCGTCATCTGCCCGGTGGGCCGGCTGAGTGTGGCGCAGATGCACCAGCTGGCCGATATCGCCGATAAATACGGCGACAAGAAAGTGCGGGCCACAGTCTGGCAGAACGTCGTGCTCGGCGGCATCAAAACAACCGATATCGACAAGGTGAAGAAGGCCGTCGAAAAAACCGGCTTGCATGTCGAAGCGACCCCTGCCCGTACCGGCATGGTCGCCTGTACCGGCAGCTGGGGCTGCAAGTTCGGCAACGCCGAAACCAAGGGCAACGCCATGAAGCTGGTCGAGCACATCGAGAAAACACTCGAACTGGACCAGCCCATCAACTTCAATATCACCGGCTGCCCCAACTCCTGCGCCCAGCACTACATCGGCGATATCGGCCTGCTTGGCGCCCGCGTGGACGACCCGGATGCGGCCGACCCGGAAGACGCCGACCAGGTCGATGGCTTCCATGTCTTCATCGGCGGTGGCTATGAAGACGAAGAAGGCATCGCCCAGGAACTGGCCGCCAGCGTGCCCGCCACGCATATCCCGGCCTATATCGAAAACGTGCTTGGCCTGTATATGGACGAGCGCAAGGGCAGCGAGAACTTCGTGACCTACGCCCGCCGCCAGGACATGGCCGAATTGCGCGAGCGCCTGGCCCAACGCTCCGATGCCGCTGCTGCGGCCCAGGCCGCCACCGAAGAAGCCCTGGCCACCGATGCGGACACGCCCGAAGGTGCCAAGACCGCCCTCGAGCCAACCGTCGAATCCGAGGCCGAAGCGACCCAGAACCCGCAAGACGCCGAAGCCAAGCGCGATAATGGCGATGATCAGACCAACGCGGCGTGATCCTTGAAGACGTTTATCCGCAGATTACGCAGATTAGAAGACAGAAGATATTTATCCGCAGATGGACGCAGAGAACGCAGATGGCGGACTAGGACAGCTCCCGTTTTGAAGATACGGGCGCCGCGGCTACTCGCGTCGTCGTGACCTAAAGAAAAAATGAATTTTTATTCATCCAGCGGGCTACAACACATCTGCTGTTGGCGCCCCGTAGCGGCTACGACGCTTTGGCCCATCGCCATCTGCGAAATCTGCGAAATCTGCGGATAGAAAAAGAGAACCCTTCTCGTAATAGAACGAGGCCAAGAACATGCCAACACAAGTCAATCTCATCCCCGAAGACGCCCCGTTCGAGGAAGGCCAGCGGGAATGGCTCAACGGCCTGATCTCGGCACTCGCCGGCTGGGAAGGCTCGCTCGGCGGGGCTGAGCAGGGCGGCGGTGAAGAGAAAGAATCCTTTCCCTGGCACGACCCGGCCATGGAGATCGACGAGCGTATGGAACTGGCCGAAGGCAAGCCACACGAACGCCAGCTCATGGCGGCCATGGCCCAGCTGGACTGTGGCCAGTGCGGTTATCTCTGCAAGACCTACGCCGAGGCCATCGCCTTCGACGGCGAGGCGCTCAATCGCTGCGTGCCGGGTGGCAAGGAAACCGAGCGCAAGTTGAAGGAGCTGGAAGCCGAGCATGAAGCGGCCAATGCCGGCGGCAAGGAAGAGGCCGAAGAGGAAAAACCCAAGCCCAAGCCGAAGAAGACCGCACCGCTCGGCACGCGCGACAACCCGCTAATGGCCAAGCTGAAGTCCAGCACGCCGCTCAACGCCGAAGGCTCGTCGAAAGACACCCGCCACGTTGTCGTGGACTTGGGGGATTCCGCCGTCGAGTACACCGCCGGCGATTCCATGGGCATTTTTCCGGAAAACGACCCGCGCACGGTCGATGCCATCCTGGCTGACCTGGATGTCTCCGGCGGTGAGACCGTGCAGGTCGATGGCGAAGACCTGCTGTTACGCCAGGCGCTGCTCAAGCACCGCGACGTCACCAAGCCATCCGACGAGGTCATTGCCCTGCTGGCCGAGCACGCCGCAGACGCCGACGAGGCCGAAGACCTCAAGATGCTCGCCGGCCGCGGCGCAGAAGAGGGTCAAACGCTGCTAGAACTGGTCCGGGTCTATCCCAGCGCCCGCCCGCCGGTCCAGGCGCTCGTCGACGAACTCGGCCCGCTCCAGCCGCGGCTCTACTCCATCGCATCGTCCTCGAAGCAATACCCGAATGAGATCCATACCACCGTCGCTGTCGTGAAGACCGCCGTCTACGGCCGAGGCTATAAGGGCGTGGCCTCCACGTTTCTGGCCAAGCGCCTGTCCCGCCACGGCGAAGTGCCGGTCTATATCCAGAAATCCGACGAATTCCGTGTCAACGCCGACCCCGACCATCCCGCCATCATGATCGGCCCCGGCACCGGCATCGCCCCCTTCATCGCGTTCCTGCAGGAACGCGAAGCGTTGGGCCACGCCGGCAAGAACTGGCTGTTCTTCGGCAACCCCGAATCCGCCAAGGACCATATCTACCGCGACCAGCTCGAAGCCTGGCGCCGCGAAGGGCTCATCAGCCGCCTGACGCTGGCGTTCTCAAGGGATCAGGAAGAAAAAGTCTATGTCCAGAACCGCATGCTCGAACAGGCGCGGGAGTTCTGGGCCTGGCTACAGGCCGGCGCGGTGATCTATATATGTGGCGATGCGTCGCGCATGGCCAAGGATGTGGACGCGGCGTTGCACCGGATCGTAGGGGAGCAGGGCGGTATGGATGAGAAGGCGGCGGCTCGGTATGTTGCGAAGCTGTCGGGGAACGAGCGGTATTTACGGGATGTCTATTGAGTTACCGAGACAGACCGCATGTGATTACGTTGGCCGGTTCGCGCGCGAATTGAAGCGAGCTCCGCATCGCGTCAGCAATTAAATATACTGTCGATATAGCGAATTAAATATACTGTCCCCGGATATGATATAGCGAATTAAATATACTGTCCCCGGATATAGCGAATAGCTGGGTGGATTCAGGTTCCAATCGCAACACGACCGTTTTGTGTGAGGACCTCGTAAGGCGTTCGATAGCCGAGG
>DCKU01000110.1:5645-29041 GCA_002320455.1 Salinisphaera sp. UBA1666 | reverse complement strand
CGCATTAACGGGTGAGAACCCCATGCCAGCTTGGATCACCAGCCACCGATTAGCCGACTCGGGCTGTCTGTGAACAATCTGGTGGGTTTACACAGCTAGCTCAGCTTCCCCGGACAGGTAAATCAAACCTGTGGACTTGGCTGAGCGGATAAAAGGATGGGCATCGAACGGCGTCAATATTAGTCCAACGCCAAATCCGGATAGGGGGCGCTATGGCGCCCCCTATCCGGATTTTGAGAATAGCTCGAGCTTGCCTGTCAGGCTGAACGGTTCAAATATCGTTATGGTGGCGTCATGGCTGATCTAATCCTCCTAACCAAGGGGCTGTTGTTGCGTTAGCTCAGCATGCGCTAAGCGCGAAGCCGCGTGACCTTGGAGCGTTGTTTCAGATCGTCGAGATAATCACCCCACCACTGCATCATCTGGCGGCGCTCCTCCAGATATTCGGATCTATGGTATGCGGCGCGGACTTTATTGCCCTCCGCATGTGCGAGTTGGCGTTCTATCGCGTCTCGGTTGAATCCGCTCTCATTAAGAATGGTCGACGCGGTCGCTCTAAAGCCGTGAACCGTCGTTTGGCGCTTATAGCCCATGCGATATAGTGCGTAGAGCAGCGTGTTCTCGCTCATGGGGCGCAACGTACTGTTCCGGCCGGTAAAGACATACTCATAGCGGCCGGTGATTTCGCTTAACGTTTCGAATAATTCTATGGCCTGCTCGGACAGCGGCACGATATGTTCATCGCCGAGCTTCATGCGTTCGGCCGGTATGCGCCATTCAGCGCGCTCGATATCGATCTCCGTCCACCTAGCAGCGCGTAGCTCGCCGGTACGTAGGAAGGTCAAAGCGATGAGCTGTAGGCCGTAACGTGTGATTACATGCCCATCATAGGTATCGAGGCCCTGCAGAAATGCAGGTAATTCATCGCGAGATAGCGCGGCATGGTGTCGCGCCTTACGGGTTTTCAATGCACCCTTGAGATCCGAAGCGGGATTATAGGTCGCCTTGCCCGTGACAATGGCATATCGGAACACCATGCCGATGCGCTGCAGAACGCGATGGGAGTAATCCAGAGCATCGCGTTCCTCGATTTTGCGGATTACCCGCAGTACTTCTGGCGGAGTGATCTCGGCCACAGGTCGGCTGCCAAGCGCCGGGAAAACATCATTCTCGATCGAGCGTATAACCTTCGTGGCGTGTTTTTCACTCCATCTTGGACGTTTGTGCTCGTGCCATTCGCGGGCAATCGTTTCGAATGCATTTGCCTGACGGGCCTTGGCTGTTTCCTGGGCCCGCCGCTTAAGCTCCATTGGATCGTTGCCATCGATGAGCTGCTTGCGCGCCTCGTCTCGTTTCGAGCGGGCGTCGGCTAACGAGAGGTCCTCCGCGGTGCCGAAAGCGAGTGTTTTTTCTCTTCCGTGAAAGCGATATTTCAATCGCCAGTATCTGCCGCCATTGGGTCTGACGAGCAGATAAAGCCCGCCGCTATCCGAAAGCTTGTATTGCTTCTTGCGGGGCTTGGCTTGTTTAACCTGGACGGCGGTGAGGACCATGGCTGGGGGTATCTCTAAGCGGTCTTCAATCTGGTACCCCCAAAAATACCCCCAGATACCCCCGGATGGCAATAGACTCCTCTGGAACTTGGCGCATTAAAAAAGCCCGTAATCGCTTGGATTCGGGCTTGATTTTGGACGATTATGGACGTCCTTGGAGGTGTTGATGGTGCCCGGGGCGAGACTCGAACTCGCACTCTGTCACCAGAATCGGATTTTGAATCCGACGCGTCTACCAGTTCCGCCACCCGGGCGCGACAGCGCGCAGTATACCGGTCGTGGCACAGGTGACAATATCCCTGGCACAAACACCGGTGGTGGCTCGACGATCAATAAGCAGCCAGTATCGCCTCGAGATCCTTCTGATAAGCGGTTACGGTCTGCTGATACGAAAGCGCCGGATCATCATCGGTGCCGTTGATGAGGATCCCGAACGCTGCAAAGCCGCCGTCCGACAGGCGCATGTAGCCGGCGAGCGCGCGCACGGTGACCGGCTCTGACAACGTGCCGGTCTTGGCCACGATCCGGGTCTGGAAATCGAAGTTGCCTTGTTTGAGCGTGCGTGACGGCGCTGATAGCGGCACCGGAATCGCCCCGTAGAACGCCGGGAACAGCGCATCTTGGTGATACATGTAATCCAGCAGGGCCACGAGATCACGCGCCGAGATATCGTTTTCCAGCGACAGGCCGCTGCCGCTGGTGAATGCCGCACTCGAGCCGTTGCCGGCCGAGCCGAAGGTAAATGCGTCGGCCCGATCGGCCAGGGCTTCGAGCGCCTGTGAGGCCCGCGGTAGCGTCAACGGCAGGTTATAACCGCTGTCGGCGGCTACATCCAGGGTCAACGTATCGGCCATGTAATTGTTGGAATAAGCCAGCATGGGGATCAGCTGCTCGGCCAAGGTGTCGCTTTGTATCTCGGCGAGCAGGGCGCCGTGGCTGTCGTAGTCGCTGCTCTGCGTGCGCACGCGCCCGGTCACGCGGATGCCTGCTTCCGACAATAGTGTGGAGAGCATCTTGGCGGTTTCCTCGGCCGGCCCAGTCACGCCGCGCTGAAAATCATAAGCGCCGTAGCCGACAGGTAATTTTCCGCGCAGGTGCAGCGTGGATACGCCGGCCTCGTAGGTGCGCCAGGCCGAGACGCCAGCACTGCCCCCGCGGGCAACGGTGTCGACCCGGTTATCGATTTGATAGCCCGGCAGGCCGGCGGGCTGCAGTACCACGCGGCTCGGCCCGCCCGGCGCGTCACCGGGATACAGCGTGACGTTGACCGTGCCGAAGTTCACGCCGGCCGCCGACAGCGGAGCGCTGTAGGCGTGCGACGAGCGCCGCTGGGCCGCGCAGCGGTCCTGGGTCAGACACGGCACCGGACCAAACAGGCCATCGTCGATGACCAGATCACCGGCCACGGTCTGAATGCCACGCCCCGACAGGCGCGCGACCAGGGTCCGCAGCGCCGGGGTATCCAGCGCCGGATCCCCGCCGCCCACAAAAACCAGGTCCCCGCGCAGCGTGTTGCCGCTGATCGGGGCCTGGCTGGTGAAGCGCGATGTGAATCGATGCTCGGGGCCAAACTGTTGCAGTGCCGCCGAAGCCGCGAAGAGCTTGCTCGATGAGGCCGGGCGCAGCCGCTGGGCGCCGTTGAGCTCGGCGATCGTCGAGCGATCAGCCAGTTTCATGACATAGGCACTGACCTTGGCGTGTCGGTTCAGCTGGGCCAGGTTAGACAGCGCCATGGGCGCAGCCAGGGCAGGCGCGGCCATCAGTGCGCCGGTAAAAAGAACGACGACACGAGTAAGACGGGCACGATTAAGCATCAGCAGCATTACGGTGGCGGTCAGTCAGCGGGCAGAATTTCAGTGTAGGGCCTGACGCGTTTGCGTACGAGCCTATCCGGTCAATCAGCATCGACGGCGCGCCGGCGGGGCTCTAAACTCCGCCGCCATGATCTACGAATCCCTCGCAGTTTCGGGTGACGCGCGTCGCGGACGGGTGCACCTGCCGCACGGTACGGTCGAGACCCCGACGTTCATGCCCGTGGGCACTTACGGCACGGTCAAGGGCATGACGCCGGAAGAGGTCGCCGGTCTCGGTGCCGAGATCGTGCTGGGCAACACGTACCATCTGATGCTGCGTCCGGGCACCGACATCATCGATGCCCACGGCGGGTTGCATGACTTCATGCATTGGCAGGGCCCGATCCTGACCGATTCCGGCGGCTTTCAGGTCTGGAGCCTGGCCGAAATGCGCAAGCTCACCGAAGAAGGCGTGGCCTTTGCGTCACCGATCGACGGCGCCAAGTGGTTCATGAGCCCGGAGCGCTCGATCGCGGTGCAGCACTCGCTGAATTCCGACATCGTAATGTGTCTGGACGAGTGCACTGATTTTCCCGTCGCCAAGGCCGATGCTGCATCTTCGATGCAACTGTCGATGCGCTGGGCCGCGCGCTGTCGCGCTGCACATGGCGACTCCGCGAACAAGCTATTCGGCATCAACCAGGGCAGCATTTATAGTGATCTGCGCGCCGAATCCATGGCCGCGCTCGTTGATATCGGCTTCGATGGCTATGCCATCGGCGGCGTGTCCGTCGGTGAGGGATGGGACGACAAGGCAGGCGTTCTGGCACACATCTTGCCGCTTACGCCGGCCGATGCGCCGCGCTACTTGATGGGTGTGGGCACGCCGGCCGATTTGGTGGCTTCAGTGGGTTATGGAATCGACATGTTCGACTGTGTCATGCCCACGCGCAACGCACGCAACGGTTATCTGTTTACCCATGCCGGCATCGTCAAGATCAAGAATGCGGTCCACAAGCACGATACGGCGCCGCTGGACGCGGACTGTGACTGTTATACCTGTCGTCACTACAGCCGCGCGTATCTTCATCATCTGCATCGCTGCGGCGAGATCCTGGGCGCGCGCCTGTGCACCTGGCACAACCTGGCGTACTACCAAAAGCTGATGGGCCGTATTCGCGCGGCCATCGATGCGGATGCCTATCCTGCGTTCCAGCGCGCGTTTTTCACCGGTCCCGAAGGCGCAGGCACGCCACAGGCCGCCCACGGCGGCTGGGCGTGACCGGGCAGGGGCCGCGCCTGTGGCATACTGCCGGGCTTGATTTCCCGGGGCTGCATAACGCCGCTCCGTCCGATGACCGGGCACCGGCCCGGCTGTTTTTCAACTCAGCACCCACTCATCTTCGAGGGCAGACAAGATGGACTTTCTGATTTCCGATGCGTACGCACAGGGCGGCGGCGCACAGGGCGGCAGCATTATCCCGACCGTTCTCATGGTCGCGGTGTTCTTCGTGTTCATGTACTTCATGATCATCCGGCCGCAGATGAAGCGACAGAAAGAACACAAGAAACTGCTTGAATCGCTGGATAAGGGGAGTGAGATCGTTACCGCAGGCGGCTTGGCCGGCAAGATCCGCGAAGTGGGCGAGAACTTCTTGGTGGTCGAGATCGCCCAGGGCACTGAAGTCCGGGTTCAGAAGTCGTCGGTGACCAGCGTCGTTCCAAAGGGCACGCTCGAAGCGCTGTAAGTTCTCGCACCGTGCTGTGTGAACCGTTGTCTCATCGTTATCCCATCGGGGCGCCATGAATCGTTATCCGCTGTGGAAGTATCTGTTGTTGCTCGCCGTGTTGGTCGTCGGGCTGTTGTATGCCTTGCCCAACGTCTTCGGCGAACAGCCGGCCGTCCAGGTATCCGCCTCGGATAACGCATCTGCCGGGCCCGCGCTGGTTGATCGCGTCAACACCATTCTGGGCAATGATGATGTCCCGGCCACGAGCGTGCGCCTTGAAGATGACCGACTCCTGGCACGTTTCAAAGGCACCGAAGCCCAGCTTGCGGCCGCCGGCGCCTTGAAACGACAGCTCGGCGACGACTACACGGTGGCACTCAACCTGGCGCCCTCCACGCCGGGCTGGCTGCGTGCGATCGGCGCCGAACCGATGTCACTAGGGCTAGACCTGCGCGGCGGGGTACATTTCCTGTTGCAGGTCGACATGGACACGGTGTTCGACAACACCTACGAGCGCTACGCCCGCGATCTGCCGGCCTATCTGCGAGAGAACGAGATCCGCTACAGCCGGGCCTATCAGGACGGCGACAGCGTCCGGATCAGCTTTCCTAACGCCCAGGCCCTGGGCGCTGCACGTGATGCGCTGCCGAGCCAGTTCGCCAACCTCGACTTTCGGCCCGGCCAGGGCGCCGACAGCCTTGTTGCCACGCTGACCGAGTCACGGGCCAAGGACATCCGCGCTTTTGCGCTGGAGCAGAACCTCACCACGCTGCGTAACCGGGTCAACGAGCTGGGCGTGGCCGAGCCGTTGGTCCAGCGCCAGGGTCAGGACCAAATCGTGGTCGAGCTGCCGGGGGTGCAAGACACCGCGCAGGCCAAACGCCTGCTCGGCAAGACGGCCACGCTGGAATATCGCCTGGTGGATCAGTCGCACGATCCGCAAGAAGCCGAGCGCAGCGGCAACGTGCCCGACGGTAGCGAGCTGTTTAAGACCGACGACGGCCAGCCGATCCTGTTGCAGGCCGACGTCATCGCCTCGGGCGATCAGCTGGTCGATGCCTCGGCCGGGTTTGATCAACAGTCCAACCAGCCGGCGGTATTTGTCACGCTGGACGGTCAGGCGGCCAGCAATATGTACGACGTCACGTCGTCGCATGTCGGCGATCCGATGGCGGTGCTGTATACCGAAACCCGCTACGAGACCAGCTACGAAGACGGCGAGAAGATCACACGCCCGACCACCGACCAGCGGGTCATCAGCATCGCCAACATTCAGAGCGCGTTCGGCAAGCGCTTCCAGACCACCGGCCTGGCTCAGGGCGAAGCCCACGATCTGGCGTTGCTGCTGCGCGCCGGCGCGCTGGCCGCACCGGTCAACATCGTGCAAGAGCGCACCATCGGCCCGAGCCTGGGGGCCGATAACATTGCACAGGGGCGTAATGCGGTCATCGTGGGCTTTCTCGTGGTCGTGCTGTTCATGGCGGTCTATTACCGCCTGTTCGGCTTGATGGCCGACGTGGCCCTGCTCATGAACCTGGTGCTGGTCGTGGCAGCGCTTTCGCTGTTGCAAGCCACGCTCACACTGCCCGGTATCGCCGGTATCGTGCTGACCATTGGCATGGCCGTCGACGCCAACGTGCTGATTTTCGAGCGCATACGTGAAGAGCTGGACGCCGGAAGTGCGCCGCAGTCGGCGATCAAGCAGGGCTACGACAAGGCGTTCACCTCAATTTTCGATGCCAACATCACGACGCTGATCGCAGCGCTCATGCTGTTCGGTTTTGGCAGCGGCCCGATCAAGGGCTTTGCCATCACCCTGTCGCTGGGCATCGTGACGTCGATGTTCACCGCCATCATGGGCACGCGTGCGCTGGCTAATCTGATCTACGGCCGCAAGGCCCGGTTGAAAAAGATCTCGATCTAAGGAAGCGCCGATTATGCGTTTGATCAAGTCCAACACCTCGATCGATTTCGTCGGCTTCGGGCGTTACGCGGTCATCATCTCGGCGATCGTGCTGCTGGCCAGTATCGGCTCGCTCATGGTGGGCAAGCTGAGTTTTGGCATCGACTTCACCGGCGGTGTCGTGGTCCACGTGGCGTATCCGCAAGAAGTCGAGCTGGGCGATGTGCGTCAGGCCCTAGATAACGCCGGGTACACCGATCGCACCGTCCAGCACTTCGGCAGCGCCGACACCGCGCTCATTCGCCTGCCGGCGGCCAACGGCGAACAAGAAGCCGCAGCCGTCGGTGACAACATCATGGGCGCGCTGGCCTCCGGGCCGCCGGGCGGTCAGCTCCAGAGCGTGGAATTCATCGGCCCGCAGGTGGGGCAGAACCTGGTCAACAAGGGCGGGCTGGCCCTGTTGTATACGGTCATCGCGATCCTGATCTATGTGATCTTTCGTTTCCATTGGAAGCTTTCGGCCGGGGCCGTGGCCGCGCTTGTACATGACATTGTCATCACCCTGGGCGTGTTCTCGTTCACGCACATGGACTTCGATTTGACCGTGCTGGCCGCGCTCTTGGCGGTTCTGGGCTATTCGCTCAACGACACAATTGTGGTCTATGACCGTATCCGCGAGAACTTCCGGCGTATGCGAAAGGCCACTCCTCGAGAAGTCGTCAACGCCGCGGTCAACCAGACGCTCTCGCGTACGCTGATGACCTCGGGCACCACAATTCTCACCCTTCTGGCCTTGTTCTTCCTGGGCGGGCCGGTCATTCACGGCTTCGCCGCGGCGCTTCTGGTGGGTATCGTGACCGGCACGTATTCGTCGATCTTCGTGGCCAGCGTGCTGGCGCTGTTCTTGAATATCGATGCCCACGACTTGTTCCCGCCCAAGGAAGAAGACGCCGAAAAAGCAGCAAAGGTCACGCGTTAGATGAAGGGCCGCGATACAGCGCCGCATTCCGGCGCGTGTCGCTGCGGTGATGTGTCCTGGCACTGCGCCAAAGCGCCGATCAGCGTGTCGTATTGTCACTGCGCCGACTGTCGGCGCGCCACCGGCGCAGCACTGACCGTGTTCGTCGGGTTTAGTGCTGATGTGGTTGTCTACCGCGGCGTCCCGGCAGGTTACCGCGCGTCGACTGATGCCACGCGGCTGTTCTGTGCTACCTGCGGGACACCTGTCGGATATCGTGACAGGCGGCTCGGCCATCACGAGTATTTTTACGTGGGCGTGATGGGGGCGCCGTCGCAATACCGCCCTACATGCCATGCATTTGCTGCCGAGCAGCTGGATTGGCTACACGTCGACGACGAGCTACCCCGGCATCAAGGCTTCAGCGTCGCGCGGTCGAAGGGCGATTAGCGCGGCCAGATGGGGTAGTTTGTCGTATTTCCACGCACGCGGCCGCGCCGTTAGCGGCTTTGACGTCAAGGCGGGAACCGCTCGTTAATCGTGCGCGTGTGGAAACGCTGCGCTGCGCGGGCGCGGCCTAGACGTTATTAAACCTCGGCAGGTGCCCGGTTTCATGCCGCCTGCCGATTAGCCTCAGCCGTTCGGCGTCTTGGCAATCTTATCCAGCAGCTGCGGATAGATCTTGGGGTTGGCGGCAACGATATTGCCGGTTTCAAGCGGGTTGGTATCGTTGTCGTTGGCGTCGCTGGCGATGCCGCCGGCGGCTCGTACCATGAGCATCCCCGCGGCCATGTCCCAGGGCCCGAGGCCGAATTCCCAGAAACCGTCAAGCCGCCCGCTGGCCACATAAGCCAGATCGAGCGCCGCCGAGCCCATGCCACGCATGGTGCCCGAGGCAGAGACCAAGCGATTATAAAGCGGCATGTGACGGGCGATATCCTCGCGCCGCCCGTATGCAAAGCCGGTCGACAGCGTGGCATCGCGCAGGCGCGTCGTACGCGAGACCCGCAGGCGCCGCCCGTCCAGCGTGGCGCCGGCGCCGCGGTCGGCGGTGAACAGCTCGTCCTTGACCGGGTCATAGATCACCGCGTGCTCCACCACGCCCTTCACCTGACAGGCGATCGACACACAAAAGTGCGGAATGCCGCGGATGAAATTGGTAGTGCCGTCGATGGGGTCGATGACCCAGACGGTATCGGATTCGCCGATCGTGCCGGATTCTTCGGCCAGGAACGCGTGGTCGGGGTAGTTGCGCTCGATCACGTCCATGATCACGGCCTCGGCCTTGTGGTCGGCCTCGGTCACGAAATCATTGTCGCCCTTGCTCGCAATCTCGCCGGTCTCGCCGCGGCGATAATAAGACAGGATCACGTCGCCGGCGCGGCGCGCGGCGGTCACCGCTATATTGGTCAGTGGTTGCATGCAGGGCAGCGCTTAAAAGACGGCTAGTTTACCATTGCCGGCCGGTTTCCCGAATGCGCATGTCGATCGACCATGGCCGATTCCTCTCACCTGCCCGACCCAGAGCGCCTGGCCCGGCTGCGCATCGTGCTGGTCGGAGCGCAGCACCCGGGTAATATCGGCGCGGCCGCCCGGGCCATGAAAGTCATGGGCCTGTCGGATCTCGTCCTCGTGGCCCCTGAGCGCTACCCGGACCCCGAGGCCAACGCCCGCGCCTCGGGCGCCGAGGACATTCTGGCCGCTGCGCGTGTGGTCGATACGCTGGAAGAAGCGCTGGCGGACACCGTCATGGCCATCGCCACCAGCGCGCGCACGCGTCGCACCGAATGGCCGCTGGTCGATGCGCGAGAGGCCGCCACGCGGGCCGTGGCCGAGAGCGCGAACGGGCCCGCAGCCATCGTGTTCGGACGCGAACGCGCCGGCCTGAACAACACCGAGCTGGAACGCTGTCGATTGCATCTACAGATTCCGGCCAATCCGGATTACAGCTCATTGAATCTGGCGGCCGCGGTACAGGTTATTGCCTATGAGCTGCGGGTGGCGGCCGGGGCCACCACCGCGGCCGCGCCGGCGCACGAGCCGGTGACGGGGGCCGATATGGAAGGGCTGTTTGGCCAGCTCCAGGGCGTGCTCGAGGCCTCTGGGTTTCTGGATCCTGAAGAACCAATGCTCTTGATGGCGCGCCTGCGGCGGCTGTTCTATCGCGCGGCACCCGATCGCATCGAGACGAATATCCTTCGCGGGGCGCTGCGCTCGCTGGACCCCCGCGGGGCTACTAATCGCAAGCCGGCCGACAAGCCGCCGAGAACCCAGCGCTGACACGTATTGCACTGGTATCTTGATCGAGACGTTTTCGGCCTGACATAGACGCAGCGCGATTTATTTTCGGCCCGTCGACCGCGGCGGGTTGCCACGGCATCGCAAGACGATGCGCTGGGGACATGAATGTTGGCTCGGCTCAAGGAAGACCTGCACGCCATCTTTGAACGCGATCCGGCCGCCCGGAGCGTATGGGAAGTCGTATTCACCTATCCGGGGCTGCATGCCATCTGGTGGCACCGGCTGGCGCACGGCTGCTGGAACCGCGGCCTTAAATGGCTGGCGCGCGTGATCTCGCATTTTTCGCGCTGGGTCACGGGGATCGAGATCCATCCCGGCGCGCGTATCGGCCGGCGATTCTTCATCGACCACGGCTTTGGCGTGACTATCGGCGAGACCACCGTCATCGGCGACGATTGCACGATCTACCAGGGCGTGACGCTCGGTGGGACGAGCTGGAACCCCGGCAAGCGTCATCCCACGCTCGAAGATGACGTGGTCGTCGGCGCCGGGGCCAAGGTGCTGGGCCCGTTCACGGTGGGCCAGGGCGCGCGTGTTGGCTCGAACGCGGTCGTGGTCAAGGAAGTGCCGGCAGGCTGCACTGCCGTCGGCGTGCCGGCCAAGCTGGTCAAGTGCAAGGACGGCAAGCCCGAGGATCGCCGACGGGAAACGGCTGATCGCATCGGCTTTGCCACCTACGGCGTGGCCGAGAACATGCCTGACCCGGTCGCGCGTGGGATCGATGCCATGCTGGATCATATCGACTCGCTCGAGCGCCGCCAGGAAGAGCTCGAGCGCCTGGTTCGGGCGGCCGGTATCGACAATAGCCGCCCGCGCGAAACCGAAGACGCCTGATAGTGGTGCAGGCGCCGGCACCCATCTATCTCGATCACGCGGCGACCACGCCCCTATGCGCCGCAGCTCGTGATGCATTACAAGCCTGCCTGGCGGCGCCGCTGGGCAATCCCTCGTCGCCGCACGGGCCCGGGCAGGCCGCGGCCGAGTGGATCGATGCGGCCGCTCGGCGCCTGGCCGGTGTGATCGGGGCTCAGCCCGAGGAGATCGTCTGGACGTCGGGGGCCACCGAGGCCACGAATCTGGCGCTACGCGGTGTCGCCGAGTTCGCCGCGCGCGGCCACAAGGGCGCGGCGCGGCCCGCGCACATCATCAGCTGTGAGACCGAACATTCAGCCACGCGCGATACGCTCAAGGCACTCGCCGAGCGCGGTACGCGCATCACCTGGCTCGGGGTGGACGAACAGGGCCGGATTGATCTCGCCGAGCTCGACGCGGCCCTCGACGAAGCCTCTGATCTGGTGTCGCTGATGCATGTGAACAACGAAACCGGGCTCATTCACGATATCCCGGCGGTGGCCGAAATATGCCAGCGCCGCGGCGTGCCGCTGCACGTCGACGCCTGTCAGTCGTTGACTCGACTGCCTATCGATGTCGCTGCAACGCCTATCGCCTTGATGTCGATGTCGGCCCATAAGATCGGCGGGCCGCCGGGCGTTGGTGCGTTGTACGTACGGCGTCGCCCGCGCGTGGGCCTGGCCCCGCAGATCATCGGCGGCGGGCAACAGAAAGGCCGCCGCGCGGGCACGCTGGCCACGCACCAGATCGCCGCGTTCGGCGTGGCGGCCGAGACCGCGGCCGCCGAGCGCGAGACCCAGCAGGCCCGCTATCGTGGCCTGTCCGAGCGGCTCTGGCAGGGGCTGTCGGCTATCGACGGGGTCACAGCCAATCATGCCGCCGGCGAGGACCGTGCGGCGCCGTTCGTCAACGTCAGCGTGGCCGGGGTCCACGGCGAGGCACTGCGCGCCGGACTGGCCTACGGTGCGCCCAATATTGCCTTGTCAGGCGGCTCCGCCTGTAGTGCTGCCCGCGGGGCGTCATCCTACGTGCTGCGCGCGATGGGGCGCACGCCGGCCGCGGCGGCGGCCAGCCTGCGGTTGACGCTCGGGCCTGAAATTGATGAGGCGATCATCGACACGACGATCGCACGCATCGCCGCCGAGATCACGCGTCTGCGTCGCATCGCGGGCCAGGCATGAGCGCGCAGCGCCCGGTGATGGCTCGTTTTCTAGCGCCGGCCCGTGCAGCGCTGGATATTGACATTGGCGGGTGGCATGGTGAGCACGTGCAGGGTACACCCGGCGCAGATGCGTGGTGTCGGGTGCTTGTACAGCGGGATGATGCCCACAGTTACAGGGCACGTTTTTTAGCGTTTGGCCCGCCCGGCGTGATCGCAGCAGCCGATTGGCTCTGCGAGCAGGTCGAGCAGCGCGGGCTGGAGGCAGCGCTTGCGCTGACCGCCGCCGATGTAGAAAAGGCATTGGCGCTTGCGGCAGACGAGCGCCATATCGGCCTGCTCGTAATCGATGCGTTGACTGCGACCGGGGCCCATCTGGGACGATAGTGCTATGAGTCAGACAAGCGATACAGCGATGAACGAAGCGCCCACCTTGTCGGTTACCGAAGCTGCGGCCGCGCGTATCAAGCACCAGCTCGAAAAGCGCGGGCACGGCCTGGGCTTGCGGCTTGGCGTTCGCAAGTCTGGGTGCTCCGGCTATATGTACACCATGGATTACGCCGACGAGCTGCATGACGAAGACGACGTCTTTGAAGGCTACGGCGCTAAAGTGATCGTGGCGCGCAAGCATATGGACGTGCTTGCCGGCACGACCGTGGACTTTCGCTCGGAAGGCTTGAACCGCATGTTTCGCTTCGACAATCCCAAGGCCAAAAATGCCTGCGGCTGCGGCGAGTCGTTCATGGTCTAGGGGCTGTTGACGTTTCGTGCGAGCCCGCGCCAAGCGCTGTTTTGCGGCAAGACAAGGCGTAGCCCGCGCCGCGCAGTCACTCTGCGCAAGAGGGCTAGAACGCTGGATTGCCGGAAAACAGCACTTGTCCCGAAGGGTTGGGCCCAAAATTCGGCCATGCGGCGTTGCTTACCTTGATCGTGGCTCGCCACGACCGGCGGTTCGCGCCTTGCCTGGCCGAATTTTGGGCGCCAACGCGGCGCTCGTACGAAACGTCAACAGCCCCGAGGGCCCGCTTAGGCGAGCGCCACGCTCGGCTACCAAACGACTGCCTGAAGACGATACAATAGGGGTTTAACCACGGACCCTTGGGTTCGTTTCTTTCCCTTCTGGAGTCATCATGGCCGAGCGCACTCTTTCCATCATCAAGCCCGACGCAGTTGCCAAAAACAAGATCGGCGAAATCTATCGTCGATTCGAAGACGCGGGCCTGCAGATCGTCGGCGCTCGTATGATGCACCTGTCGCGCGAGCAGGCCGAGCAGTTTTATGCCGTGCACTCCGAGCGCGGCTTCTTCAATGAGCTTGTCTCGTTCATGATTTCCGGCCCGGTGATGGTCCAGGTGCTGGAAGGCGACAACGCAATCGCCAAGAACCGCGACCTGATGGGCGCGACCAACCCCAAGGAAGCCGAAGCCGGCACTATCCGCGCCGATTTTGCCGAGTCCATCGACGCGAACGCCGTTCACGGTTCGGACGCGCCTGAAACCGCGGCCAACGAGATCGAATTCTTCTTTGGCGACGACGGTGTCTGCCCGCGTTAGCAGGACAGTTAGCGCCCGTTAGGGTGCAAATCAGGAGGACGTCATGAGTGATGTCGTAGAACCGGATACCCGACAGCACGTGGCGCCGACCCCCGGCACGCGGACCAACCTGTTCGGTCTGGATCGCGACGCCATGTCGTCTTTCTTCAAGGCGCACGGGGAGTCGGCGTTTCGTGCCAAGCAGGTCATGCAGTGGATCTATGCCCGCGGCGTGACCGAGTTCGAGCAGATGACCGATCTGTCGAAAAAGCTGCGCGAACGCCTGCCGCAGATTGCCACCATTCAGCCGCCGACACGTATTCGCGAGCAGGCGAGTCGTGACGGCACGCGCAAGTGGCTGTTGGCGGTGACCGAGGATCTCGATCCCGACAACGCGATTGAAGCGGTCTATATCCCCGAGGCCGATCGCGCGACGCTGTGTATCTCGTCGCAGATCGGCTGTGCGCTGGATTGCTCGTTTTGTGCCACGGGCAAGCAGGGCCTGAACCGAAATCTGACCACGGCCGAAATCATCGGTCAGGTCTGGATGGCCGAGCACGACCTGCGGGCGCAGGGTGAAGTGCACGGCACCCGGGCCTTGTCCAATATCGTATTCATGGGCATGGGCGAGCCGCTGGCCAATTACCGCGAGGTGATCCCGGCGATTCGCATCCTGCTGGATGACTACGGCTTTGGTCTGTCGAAACGGCGCGTGACGGTTTCTACATCCGGCATGGTGCCGTTCATGGACCGGCTGCGCGAAGAAGTCGACGTGGCTTTGGCTGTGTCGCTTCACGCACCTACCGACGGCCTGCGCGACGAGCTTGTGCCGATCAATCGCAAGTACCCGCTGGAACAGCTGATGGGGGCCTGTGATCGGTACGTCGAGAACAAGGAGCGCCGGGCCCACGTGGTCTATGAATATGTGCTCCTGGCCGGCGTCAACGACCAGCCCGCGCAGGCGCGCGCGTTGATCAAACTGCTGGGCAACCGCCGCGCCAAGATCAATCTCATCCCGTTCAATCCGTTCGACGGCTCCGGCTATGAGCGCCCGGCCGAGGCCGATATCCGCGCGTTTCAAGATATTCTGCACGGCGGCGGGCTGCGTACCACCGTACGTCGCACGCGCGGTGACGACATCGATGCCGCCTGCGGTCAGCTGGTCGGCCGGGTGAAAAGCCGGCAGAAACGGCATTTTCGCGATGTGCCGATCCGGGTTGAGGGCAAGCCGGCCGAGCGTGCATGAGCCAACTAGCGTGGGCGCGTCTGCTGATCGTACTGGGCTTGGTCGCGGTGCTAACGGCCTGCGCCGGGCAGCGATCGGTCGACCGGCAGGGTGCGGCCGAGTCCACCGCGAACATCGGGGCCGAGTATCTCCGCCAGGGGGATAACGAACGCGCCCAAACCGCTTTCGAGCGGGCCCTGACCTACGACCGGGATAATTTCACCGCGAACTGGGGCATGGCGGTCGTCAGCGACCGGATGAATGCCGCTCAGGCGGCCCAGCGCTACTTCGAAGATACGCTGGCCATTCGCGACCTGCCGGCGGTTTACAACAGCTATGCCGCATTTCTGTGTCGTCACGATCAGCCCGATCGCGGCGTTGAAAACTTCCGCTACGCACTGGCCGCCGACAGCGCGATCGACCGGGCCGATACGTTAGCCAACGCGGGCCTGTGCCTGGCGCGTGCTGACAAGCGCGATCAGGCGGCCGATTATTTCGAACAGGCGCTGGCGATCGACGGCGAGCAGGCCACGGCACTGACGCAGATGGCCGAGATCGCATACCATGAGCGACATTACATGCGGGCGCGGGCTTTTATCGAGCGAGCCGATAGCGCCACCCAGCTGTCGCGCGATCAGCTGCGGCTGGCGGCGGACATCGAAAGAGCGCTGGACGATCCGGCGGCTGCCCGGGCGTATATGACGCGGTATTCCAGCGCGCGACCGGCTGATCCGAGCTCGACGAGCGAACGGGAGACATCACAGCCATGACGGCATCCCAGGACGACACCCACGCGCCGCTGGATAAAGAATCCGCGGCGTCGGGTCCCAACTTGTCTGAAAACAAGGCCAGCACCGTCTCTCCGGGTGAAATCCTGCGCGAGGCGCGCTTGGCGCACGATTACAGCGTCGAGGATCTGTGTGCGCAGACCAAGCTCGGCGCCAAGACTGTCCGCGCGCTCGAGGACAATGACTTCGAGGCGCTGTCGCAGCCGGTTTTCGCCCGCGGCTATTATCGACAGTGCGCCAAGGTGCTGGACGTGGACGTCGAGCGTATCAACCGGGCCTACTCCGCCTGGGCGGGCGAGCCGGAAAAGACCGCACCGAGCTCGGTCAGCAACGTGAATCTCATCGCTCAGGATGTGACTCCGGGCGGCTCTCGTTTCGGCTGGCTGTGGCTTGTGCTCGTTATTGCCGCCGCCGCGATCGCTATCCTGCTTTTGATGTCCCCGGGAAGCGACGACGGGGGCGACGAAGACGAGCCCGTAACAACGGCCAGCACAGCGACGCCGAATGGCTCAACCGGTATTAGCGACCGCGCGACGGCTTCGAGTGATGGCCAGGTGACGACGAACGCCGATGGCGCAGCAGCAGCTGGTCAGGGCAGCAATGTTACGCCGGGCAGCGGCAATGACAGCGCGCCGGTAGCGCGTACCGGCGAGACGGCCAGCGGCCGCAACGTGAACCAATCGCTGGGCATTACGCCGCCGGATGAGGCTGGCGACAATGCGCGCGCATCAGATGACAACGCTACACCGGACGTTCCGGCCAACCGTCTCGAGCTGACCTTCGAGAAACGCTCTTGGGTGCGGGTGACCGACGCCGACGGCAATCGCTTGGCCTCGGGCATTTTTGAAGCGGGCCAGACCGAGACCTACGACGCACCCGCGCCGTATCAGCTGCGTTTGGGGTTTGCGCCGGGTGTGAAGGTCAGTATCGGCGGCACCGCGGTCGACGTGGCCGCCCAGACCAACGGCTCCAGCGTGGCGAATATCTCCGTAGCCGCCCGTGACGATACGTCGGACGGCGGCGAGCAATAATTTCCACATTCCGATGACCCAACAAGGAACACCTGGACGATGAGTCAGCGTATTCAGTCGATCCGCGGCATGCATGATGTCCTGCCGGCGGAGAACGCGCTGTGGCATACGCTGGAGCGCGTCGCACGTGAGACGTTTGCGGCCTACGGCTACGAGCAAATCCGCTTGCCGATCATGGAGCATACGGGGCTGTTCGAGCGGGGCGTGGGCGACACGACCGACATCGTCGAAAAAGAGCTCTATACGTTCGAGGACCGCGGCGGCGAGCGCATGTCGCTACGCCCGGAAGGCACGGCGAGTGCGGTGCGCTCGGGCATTCAGCACGGCCTGTTGCACAACGCCACGCAGCGGCTCTGGTATCAGGGCCCGATGTTCCGCTACGAGCGGCCGCAGAAAGGGCGCCAGCGCCAGTTTCATCAGTTTGGCGTCGAGGTCTTCGGCCAGACCGGCCCGGATGTCGATATCGAGCAGATCGCCATGTCGGCGCGGCTGTTCAAAAAGCTGGGTATCAGCGGCCTGCGCCTGGAGATCAACACGCTGGGCACGCCGGCCGAGCGCCAGGTCTATCGCGACGCGCTGCACGCTTATTTTTCGGCGCATTACGACGCACTGGATAGCGACAGCCAGCGGCGGCTCGACCGTAACCCGCTGCGTATTCTGGACAGCAAAAATCCCGATCTGGCCGCGCTGATTGCCGACGCTCCGACGCTTACCGACTATCTTGGCGAGGAGTCCGCGGCGCATTTCAAGGGCCTGTGCGATGGCATTGCCGCACTCGGTATCGATTACGCCATTAACCCGCGGCTGGTACGCGGCCTGGATTACTACACCCGCACGGTTTTTGAATGGCTGACCGATGACCTCGGCGCGCAGAACGCGGTGTGTTCCGGCGGGCGTTTCGACGGGTTGGTCGAGCAGCTGGGTGGCAGCGCCACGCCGGCCACCGGTTTTGCACTGGGAATCGAGCGCGTGGTGGCCTTGATGGAGGCGCAAGGTGTGGCGCTCGACGATGTCGCACCGCACGCGTATCTGGTGTATCAGGGCGAGCGCGCCGAGGCCGCAGTGCCCGCGCTGGCCGAATCTCTGCGCGACGCCTTGCCGTGGCTGCGCCTTCGGGTGCATGCCGGCGGCGGTAGTTTTAAGTCGCAGTTCAAGAAAGCCGACCGCAGCGGCGCGCGTCTGGCATTGGTGTTCGCCGACGATGAGGCGGCGGACGATACCATTCAGATCAAACCGCTCGCCGAGGCGCGCGAGCAGGAACGTGTCGCATTGGCCGAGGCCGGCGAGCGCATCGCGGCGATGCTGGAACCGTCGCGCACGAAATAGCCCGATAACAACCCAAACGAGCCAAAAGGGGACTGCATGGCCGATTACGACAACGAAGAGCTGGCCGGCGCCAAGCGCTGGTGGCAGAACAATGCCGGGCCGGCCATCGTCGGTATCGTGGTCGGCATCGTGCTCATTGGCGGCTGGTACGGCTACGACTGGTACCAGACTCGCCAGAGCACCCAGGCGGCCCAGCTTTATGCAGACGTGGCCGGCGGTATCCAGGCTGACAACGTCACCGGCGGGCTTATCAATACCGTTGATCGCCTGCAGAACGACTACGCTGGCACGCCGTATGCCGCGGCCGGCGCCATGTCGCTGGCGCGCTATTACATCCAGGCTGAGGATTTCGACAAGGCGCGTCCCCGTCTGGCGTGGGCTCACGACAACGCCAACGACCCTGGCATGCGCGCTATCGCTGGCGTACGTGCCGCGCGAGCCGAGTGGGCCCAGGGCAATCCGGATGCAGCACTGTCTCTTCTAGACGACGAGCATCCGGCTGCCTTTGATGCGCTTTACAAAGAGCTGGCCGGCGACATCTACATGGCCCAGGGCAACCGAGAAAAAGCGTATGCGGCCTATCAGACCGCGCTGAAAGGGCTGCCCGAAGAAGTCGCCCGCCAGCCGCTGGCGGAAAAAGCCAGCAACGCAGCGCCGCTGGACGGCGCCGATAACACGACGTCGAGCACCAATCCGTCATGAAGCATCTGTTCAAATCCGCATGGCCCGCCGCGTTGTTGATGACCGCGGGATCGATCGCCCTGACCGCCTGCGGTGGGGGCTCGACGCTGAGCGAGCCCAAGCCGCTGGTGGAGCTGAACGCACCGGCCTATCGCATGCAGGTGGTGTGGCACCGCAATACCGGCGACGGCGGCGGCGAATTCGAAAGCGGCTTCGTGCCCGCGACCGCCAACGGCCTGGTCTACACCGCGAACCGTGACGGCGAAGTGGCCGCATTCCGCCTGGAAAACGGCAAACGGGTCTGGCATGAAAATACCGACCACCAGCTGGTGGCCGGGCCGGGTATCGTGGGTGACACGCTGCTGATGGGGACACGCAACGGCGACGTGGTGGCCGTTTCGGCGGCCAACGGCAAGCCGCGCTGGCACACCAATCTGGCCAGTGAAGTGTTGGCCGCGCCGGCGGGCGAGGGCAATATCGCGGTCGCACGCACGGTCGACGGTCGCGTGGCCGCACTCGATCTGGAAAGCGGCAAGCGGCTCTGGACCATCGAGTCCAGCGTGCCCAACCTCACGATGCGCGGCACCGCGTCGCCCATCATCCGGGGCAACACGGTCTATGTCGGCACCGACAGCGGCAAGGTGCTGGCGCTGGACCTGGCGACCGGCGAACAGCGCTGGGAGCAGACGGTCGCGCTGCCCAGCGGGCGTTCAGAGCTGGAGCGCATTGTCGACGTCGACGGCAATCCGCTGATTACCGGCAATGACATGTACGCCGCCAGTGCCGGCGGCGCGGTTGTGGCCATGCAGCCTGACACCGGACAGATCCGCTGGAAAGAAGACATCGCCTCCGAAGGCAACCTCGCGGTGGACCCGCAACACGTCTATGCCACCGATCTGAACGGCGGCGTGTGGTCGCTGCTGCGTGACTCCGGCGATACCGAATGGACGACCGACCAGCTGGGTTATCGCTCGGTTTCCGCCCCCGCCGTCATGGACGGTAACGTCGTCGTGGGCGACTACGAAGGCTACGTCCACTGGCTGTCGGCCGATAACGGTGACGAAATCGCGCGTGGACATCCCATCGGTGAAGCGATTAACGCGCAGCCGGTGGTCCTGGACGACAGCCGCGCGCTGGTTCTGGGCGCCGAGGGCGAGCTCGCCATGGTGCGTTTCGTCGCCAACCAATAACGCGGCTGCCGGCGTGACGCCGGCGGCTACGTCGCCGATAATGACTGCCCGCCAGTGCGCACGTCGTCTGGCGGGTGTTTTCGTTTTGTAAGAGTTGTCTTATGTCTCAAGCCGGGGCCGCACTGCCCGTGGTGGCCCTCGTCGGGCGGCCCAACGTGGGCAAGTCCACGCTTTTCAACCGCCTGACCCGCTCGCGCGATGCGCTCGTGGCCGACCAGCCGGGTGTGACCCGCGATCGCCAGTACGGCTACGGCGTCCACGGCGGCCAGCGCTTCATCGTGGTCGATACCGGCGGTATCGGCCAGGACGACGAAGACATCGATACCCGGGCCCGGGCCCAAACCGAGGCCGCGCTGGCCGAGGCTGATGTGGTCTTGCTGGTGGTGGATTATCGCCAAGGCATCATGGCCGGCGACGAAGCGATCGCCGATGCGCTCCGGCGCCAGGGCGCCCATGTGTTCGTGGCGGTGAACAAGAGCGAGGGCCAGACCAGCGTGGATGCCGCGGTTGAGTTCCATGCGCTCGCACTCGGCGATCCCTGGGCGATCTCGGCCGAGCACGGGGACCGAATCCGCCTGCTGCTGGATCAGATCTTTACCGATCTACCGGCGCCGCGTGCGGTCGTGACCGCACATCGCGCCAACGCGATCCGCCTGGCCGTGCTGGGCCGGCCGAACGCCGGTAAATCCACGCTGGTCAATCGGCTCGTGGGTGACGAGCGCATGCTCACACAAGACGCGCCCGGCACCACGCGCGACGCCGTGGCCAGCGAGTTCGTCTATCGCGACACCCCCTATGTGATCGTTGATACCGCCGGCGTACGGCGCCGGGCCCGCGTGGACGATCACATCGAAAAGATCAGCGTGGTCAAGGCGATGCAGGCCGCTGAACAGGCCCAGATCGTGTTGTTGATCATCGACGGCGTCAGCGGCCTGTCTGCCCAGGATATCCGGCTGTTGAACCTGGCCGTCGAGCGCGGCCGGGCGGCGGTGATCGCGGTCAACAAGTGGGACGGTCTCGGCGAGAAAGAGCGCATGAAGCTGCACGCCACGCTGGTGGAGCGCCTGGGGGCGTTCAACTTCTTGCCGCTGGTCTTTATCTCGGCGCTGCACGGCACCGGCCTGGATGATCTGATGGGCGCCATCGGCGATTCCTACCGCGCGCTGTTTGCCGAGCTGTCGACGCCGCAGCTCTCGCGCGCGCTGGAGGCCGCGGTCGAGGGCCATGCGCCGCCGGCCATTCACGGGCGCCGTATCAAGCTGCGCTTTGCCCACCAGGGCGGACAGAATCCGCCCACGATCGTTATCCACGGCAACCAGACCCAGCGCCTGTCCGATGACTACAAGCGCTATCTGACACACCAATTCCGCGAACACTTCGATCTGTACGGCGTGCCGATCCGGCTGGTGTTCAAGAACAGCGATAACCCTTATGCCGGGCGTAGCACCGGCAAGCCCACCAAGCGCAAGCGCTGACGCGAACGGACCGCGCGCCGGGTTTGCCGGCCGGGCATAAAAAAGCGGCTCTCGATGAGAGCCGCTTGAACAACTGACGGGCGCCGGCCCGGATCTGTCGCCCACGACAGACGCCGGGCCGCCGATTCGGCCGCCTTACTTCTTCAGCAGGAAGTCGGCGACCCAGCCGGTCCGCCCGTCGCTGAACTTGACCTGGCGCCAGTCGTCTTCGGTCTTCAGGATTTCGACGTCCTGACCCTTCTTGGCCTGGAACAGCACTTCGTTGGACGTGCCAGCCCCGCCACGAATGTTGACCACGTTGCCGGAGATGGTGGCACGCTCGTTCTGCGGCTCGGGCTTGGCCGGTTCCGGCGTGGGCGCGGGCGCCGGCGTTGCCGGCTTGGCCGCCGGCTTGCTTGCGGGCTTGTCCTCGGTCTCGGGCACGCGGGTCACGTCACACTGCTTGAACCAGCCGAACCAGTTGTTGAGGGTCTGCTGGAAACCGTTGCACGGCTTGGCTTTCTTGCCGCTCGTCGGGTTGTACTTCTCACGCGCGGCGGCGTCGTAGGTCTCGGTGTGGCCGTCGTCGAAGACGAGATGCGGGTACATCTTCTGCGGCTCGACGACCAGCGGGCCCTTGGTGATGCGGTCGTTGTTGGAGTCCGGCATGCGGGTGGGCGGCTGGCCGTCGATCATGAACTGCCAGAGCTCGACATGGAGCGTGTCGCCTTCGCGCTTCCAGCCCAGGACCAGGCCTTCGTCGTTATAAACGAAGTAGAGCCTGCGGATCTGCATCCAGATCGTGGCGTCGTCGATGTTCTCGTAGTTACGAACGCCTTCCTCGTAGCGCAGCTTGGTGACGCCGTTGGCGGCCTCCCAGACCTTGGGCGTGCCGTCAAAAGACAGGCCAGGCTGGCCGGCATTGGCAAACGGCGTGGAGCGCGCGTCCACGATCGCCCCGCGGCGCAAACCGTCCCAGGAGAACACGCGACGCAGACCGGGCCCGGCCTCGATCTTCATCTTGCCCGCGGCGGAGTTGGCAACGACCTGCTGGCCGGCGTCCAGTACCGTGGCGTTGGCCGACGGCACGCTGGCGCCGCCTTCAGGAATAGGCGGCGGTTCCGGCGTGACCAGGCGCGGGCCGGTGGCGCAGCCGGCCAGGCCGACCGAGAGAGCGATCGCACAGGCCGCGACAGCCTGGCGCGAGGTGAGAAATTGCGGCGTTGTCATGATGAAAAACTTGAACCCCTTGGCGTTTGAGCGGTGCCGGCGTTTGCGCGACGCGCTCGAGTGCTGTGCTTGTTTATTCGTGCTCGCTTGGCCGTGGTTGTTGTGGCAGCGCCGCGTGTCTGGCTTCGACCGTACAGTCCAGTCGCCCTCGGGCCAGGTCTACGGCGATCCGATCGCCCACGTTCGTCCGCTCGGCGTCGCGAATCACGCGATCATCGGCATCACGAGCTATAGCATACCCGCGCGCCAGCGTTTGCAAAGGGGACACGCCGTGGAGCGTGCGCGAGGCATCGCGCAGGCGCCGCTGGGCGTGTTCCAGCCGAGCCACGCCGGCCCGGTCCAGACGTTGATGCAGGCTGTTCAGATGTTGCCGGGCGCGCGCGATTCGCGCCGTGGGTTGAGCGCGCGCCAGACGCTGTTCGGCGATATGCAACGACTGGTGGGCCGCACGGAGCCGGCGCTGGGCCACGCGTGCTAAGCGCTGCTCGGCCTCGTCCAGGCGCTGCGCGGCGGTTTCCAGACGCCGGCGCGGGGCCTGGCGCTCCAGGCGCTGGGTTAAGGCGGCCAACGTTCGATGTTGGCCGGTGAGCCGCGCGGCCATGCGCTGGCCCAGCCGCGCCTGCAACTCGGGCAAGCGGCGCATCATGGCCGACAGGTCGGGGCAGACCAGCTCGGCGGCCGCCGACGGGG
>DCKU01000110.1:0-5341 GCA_002320455.1 Salinisphaera sp. UBA1666 | reverse complement strand
GAGCCGCCGACGGGGTAGCAGCGCGCACGTCGGCGGCCAGATCGGCAATCGTTACGTCGACCTCGTGGCCGACACCTGAGACCAGCGCGATACGGGATGCCACGATCGCCCGCGCCACGGCTTCGTCGTTGAAGCCCATCAGGTCTTCCAGCGAACCGCCGCCGCGCACCAGAAGCAGCACATCACAGTCGGCGCGCGCGTTGGCCTGGCCGATCGCGGCCACGATCGCTTTGGGTGCGGCCTCGCCCTGGACCGGCACCGGATAGATCCGAATCGCGCCCAGCGGATAGCGCCGGGCGGCCACCGAGAGCACGTCGCGGATCGCGGCACCCGTACCCGACGTGATCACGCCAATTCGCTGCGGCGAAGCGGGAAGGGCACGCTTGCGCTCGGCGGCGAACAGCCCCTCCACGTCCAGCCGGTCACGCAGCTGCTCGAAGGCCCGTTGCAGCGCGCCGGCCCCGGCGTCTTCGGCGTGCTCCACGATGAGCTGAAAATCGCCCCGCGCGGGATAGAGGCTCACCCGCGCACGCAGGCGCACCTGAACGCCGTCAGCCAGGGCCACCCGCAGCAGCCGGGCCTTGGATTTGAACAGCGCGCAGCGGATCTGGGCCGTGCCGTCCTTGAGCGAGAAATACACGTGGCCCGAGCGCGGGCGCGCCAGGTTGGAGATCTCACCCTCGACCCATAGCAGGCCGAAACTGTGTTCGAGCAGGTCACGCGCGGCGTTATTCAGCTCGCTGACGGTGAAGACGGTAGACGGATCGCCTGGGCGCATGGGCTCTCGCTGGGGTGGATCGCGAAGGGCGTGATCGCGCGCGATCTTGCCTGTATAATTCGCGGTCTTTGCGGCGCCGGGGACTTGGTCCACGGCAGACCCGCTGCGTACACCGCGTGAGCCTATGACCCTGAGAATCAACGAGCAAGCCCTCACGTTCGACGACGTGCTGCTCCAGCCCGCGTATTCCGACGTTCTGCCGCGCGAGGTGGATCTGTCGACCCGGCTGACGCGTGGCATCACGCTGAATATCCCGTTGGTCTCGGCGGCCATGGACACGGTGACCGAGGCTGGCCTGGCTATCGCCATCGCCCAGGAAGGCGGCATCGGCATTATTCATAAGTCGATGACGGCCGAGGCCCAGGCCCGTCATGTGCGCCTGGTCAAGAAATACGAATCCGGCGTCATTTCCGACCCGATTACCGTGCGCTCCAACGCCACCATCCGCGAGGTGCTGGAGCTGACCCGCCAGCACGGTATCTCCGGCGTGCCGGTGGTGGATAACGGCCAGCCGATCGGTATCGTCACCAGCCGCGACCTGCGCTTTGAGACCCGCTTCGACGCCGAGGTCACCGAAGTGATGACCCCGCGCGACAAGCTGGTCACCGTGCGGGAAGGCGCCGACCGCGACGAGATCCTCTCGCTGTTCCATACCCATCGCATTGAAAAAGTGCTGGTGGTCAGCGAGAACTTCGAGCTGCGCGGCATGATCACCGTCAAGGACATCCAGAAGTCCTCAGACTTTCCCAACGCCTGCAAGGACGGCAACGGGTCGCTTCGCGTCGGCGCGGCGGTCGGGCCGGGCCCGGATGCGTTCGAGCGCGTAGCGGCCCTGGTGGAGGCAGGTGTTGACGTGGTCGTGGTCGACACGGCCCATGGGCATTCCTCGGGCGTGCTGCAGACCATCGCTAAGCTCAAGGAACATCACCCGCAACTCCAGATCATCGGCGGCAACGTAGGCACGGCCGAGGGCGCTCGTGCGCTGGTGGACGCCGGGGTTGATGCGGTCAAGGTCGGCATCGGCCCGGGCTCGATCTGCACCACGCGGATCGTGGCGGGCATCGGCGTGCCGCAGATCTCGGCCGTGGCCAACGTAGCGGCGGCCCTGGCCGATACGGACGTCCCGCTGATCGCCGACGGTGGTATCCGTTTCTCGGGTGATCTGGCCAAGGCGCTTGTGGCGGGCGCCCACGCAGTGATGATCGGCGGCATGTTCGCCGGCACCGAAGAAGCGCCGGGCGAAATCGAGCTGTATCAGGGCCGCTCGTTCAAGGCCTATCGCGGCATGGGCTCGCTGGGCGCGATGAGCGGCAACCAGGGCAGTGCCGATCGCTACTTCCAGGACCCGTCGGAAGAAATCCAGAAGCTGGTCCC
Source organism: Salinisphaera sp. UBA1666 (assembly GCA_002320455.1). Classification (GTDB taxonomy): domain Bacteria; phylum Pseudomonadota; class Gammaproteobacteria; order Nevskiales; family Salinisphaeraceae; genus Salinisphaera. The sequence continues at coordinate 3,189 of DCKU01000110.1, read as the reverse complement.
GGAAGGCATCGAAGGCCGCGTGCCCTACAAAGGCCCGCTCGGCGGTATCGTGCATCAGCTTATCGGCGGCCTTAGAGCCGCGATGGGCTATACCGGCTGCCACGACATCACCGAGATGCGCACCCAGCCCACGTTCGTTCAGATCACCTCGGCCGGGATGAAAGAATCCCACGTACACGATGTGAACATCACCAAGGAAGCGCCGAACTACCGCGTGGACTAGCCGCGTGGCATAGCCACGCGGCTGCCAGCCTAAGAATGTCGGCGCAGGTCGTTCGCGGTCTGCGCCGTTTTGTTTGGGGCCGGCCCGTTGTAAAGGGCGCCGGCTGAAAAAGAACAGCGAGCCACGGGACCGATCGATGACCCAGGACATCCACGCCGAAAAAATCCTCATTCTGGATTTTGGCAGCCAATACACCCAGCTCATCGCCCGCCGCGTGCGCGAGGCCAACGTCTACTGCGAGATCTATGCCTGGGACGTGGCCGATCACTACGTACAGGACTTCGCGCCTAACGGCATCATCCTCTCGGGCGGTCCGGAATCGGTCACGGCCGAAAACGGGCCCCGCGCGCCGCAGGCGGTCTGGGCGCTAGGCGTGCCTGTCCTGGGCATCTGCTACGGCATGCAAACCATGGCCGCCCAGCTCGGCGGCGAGGTCGAAACCTCCGAGGACAAAGAGTTTGGCTATGCCCGGGTCCGCGCCCGCGGCCACTCCAAGCTGTTTGCCGATATCCAGGACCACGTTAACGACGAGGGCCACGGCCTGCTCGACGTCTGGATGAGCCACGGCGACCGGGTCAAGACACTGCCGGACGGCTTCAAGCGTATCGCCAACACCGACAACGCCCCGCTGGCCGGCATGGCCGATGAGGCCCGCGGCTACTACGGTATCCAGTTCCACCCGGAAGTCACCCACACCCTGCAGGGCAAGCGCATTCTGGCGCGTTTCGTCCATGAGATCTGTGGCTGCGGCGAGCTCTGGACCAGTGAGCACATCATCGACGATCTCGTCGCGCGTATCCGCGAGCAGGTGGGCGATCAGCGCGTTCTGCTGGGGCTATCCGGCGGTGTGGATTCCTCCGTCACCGCCGCGCTCATCCACGAGGCCATCGGTGAAAATCTGGTCTGCGTGTTCGTCGACAACGGCCTGCTGCGCCTCAACGAAGGCGATGAAGTCATGGCTACCTTCGCCGAGCACAAGGGCCTCAACGTCATCCGAGCGGACGCTGAAGACCAATTCATGAACAAACTGGCCGGCGTGGAAGACCCGGAAGCCAAGCGCAAGATCATCGGCAACACCTTCATCGAGGTCTTCGACGCCCACGCCGCCGAGCTCACCAACATCGACTGGCTGGCCCAGGGCACCATCTACCCCGACGTCATCGAATCCGCCGGCTCGGCCACCGGCAAGGCCCACGTCATCAAAAGCCATCATAACGTCGGCGGCCTGCCCGAAGACATGAAACTCGGCTTGGTCGAGCCGCTACGTGAACTGTTCAAGGACGAAGTCCGCGAACTGGGCCTGGCCCTCGGCCTGCCACGCGACATGCTCATGCGCCACCCGTTCCCCGGCCCGGGGCTGGGCGTACGCATCCTCGGCGAGGTTAAAAAAGAATGCGCCGACAAACTCCGCCGCGCCGACGCCATCTTCATCGAAGAGCTGCGCGCCAGCGGCTGGTACGACCAAGTTAGCCAGGCCTTCGCTGTCTATCTGCCTGTATCCAGCGTAGGCGTTACCGGCGACGGCCGCCGCTACGAACACGTCATCGCTCTCAGAGCCGTCGAAACCATCGACTTCATGACCGCCCGCTGGGCGCATTTGCCCTACGACTTGCTAGAGCATGTGTCGTCGCGGATTGTAAACGAAGTGAGCGGCGTGTCTCGGGTGGTTTATGACGTGACCGGCAAGCCGCCGGGGACGATTGAATGGGAGTAGGTCGCTGGTTGTCAGTTGACAACTGTTGCTCTGTAGCAGATATTGGGGTTGCTACATGGCGCGCGACTTCAAGCATCCGCACAAAGCGATAGAGCAGGCCGTCGCGCACGCAGAAGCGCAAGGCTGGCGTATCGACAAAAGTCGCGGTCATGCTTGGGGGCGGTTGTTCTGTCCGCGTGACGATAGGAACTGTCGCTGTGGCGAGTTTTGTATCACCAGTGTCTGGAGCACGCCAAAAATCCCCTAAACCCACGCCCGCCAGATTCGACGCGCGGTCGATAAATGCACAGGTGGGGCGGGTGACGTGGAATGATTAAGTGGAGGCGGCCATGGAATACATCTTCACGCTCAAATACCGTCTGAACGACCATGACGGTGATGAAGAAGCGCTAATCGACCGGCTGTTCGAAGCAGGCTGCGATGACGCGTTGCCGGGCGTCGGACAAGCCGGACGCTTGGCGCTTGAATTCGTGCGCGAGGCCAACAGCGCGTCTGAAGCGCTCGAAAGCGCCATTGCCGATGTACGCAAAGCGATCAATAACGTCGAAATGGTCGAAGTGCTGCCCGACTATGCCGGCCTGACCGATATCGCCGAACATGTCGGCATGTCACGCCAGAACCTACGCAAGATCGCTACAAAGAACGGCGCCGCGTTTCCGGCTGAGATTCACGAAGGCAATCCATCGCTTTGGCACTTGTCCGATGTCCTGCTATGGCTCGAAAGACGAGGCTATGCCGTAAACACGGTAACTCGAGAGATCAGCGCCGTGGCCAAAGATCTGAATACGGCGCTTCAGTCGCGCAAATTATCGAACGAGAGAGCTCGCGAGCTTGAGGCGTTAATCGCGTGATGCGGCGATCACGCCCGTTAATCTGGGGACTTGAATCCACCGTCCCTGAATAACCCTTAAAGCAGTTCGTCGACCTCACGGAGAAGCACCACCCCGGCGCCTGGAGGGAAGATATGGCCTCGTTTATTGAGCCGAATCCGGTAGAGGCCGTACTCGTAAACTTCTTCGACCAGCCCGTGAGCGGTCGCGGACAGCTTGAGCTTCGTATCTGCTGCATAAGGAAAGATCGCTAGGTTCGGTGATCCATGTCGTACGACGCTTGGATAATGGAAGCCGTCCATATTCGGCAACTTCTCACGTAGTAGTCGTGCCACGTTTCGCGAGCGAAGATACCCTTCGTTGCAAGCGACAGGGTCTTGTAGAATCTCGGCGAGGAATGAGCTGGACCCCGTTGTTTGGAC
>DCKU01000127.1 GCA_002320455.1 Salinisphaera sp. UBA1666 | reverse complement strand
ACGGGATCAAAACCCGTTGCCTTACCGCTTGGCTACACCCCATTCGAGAGCTGCGCATTCTGCTCAGACACGCACGTCGTGTCAATTGCGGACCTGATTTTCAGCCGCGACCTCGCACCGCCTCCCAACGCCGGTCGCCCCCCCCCCCGGGCTCAGCCGTTATCCGGCAGGTCGAACCAGCGATCGACCACCAGACGAATACGGGTCTCGTCGTTATCGAGCACGATCTTACGCGGCAGCGGCGCCGGCGCACCTACCGGCGTGGTGTAGGCCTCGTAGCTGACGCGCCAGCCGTTCTGCGTAATCGATTGCAGCCGGCCGTCGTCGCCCACCGAAATTCGCTCGTAGTCGCCGGGCGCGGGCAGCCCGCGTGCCCAGTAGCGCAGTGGCGCCAGCGGGAACTGCCACCCCAGCGCGCGCTCGACCAGCACATCGGGCTGGCGCGTCACGATGTGTTCGCCGTCATCGGTATCAATGGTGACCTCGTTTAGCGTACCGCGGGCCCGCATACCGCCGGCCCCGAGCGGCCCGGCCAGACGCACATCAAAGGTCTCGCCGCGCTCGCGCCAACTCAAGTTGCCCGTCCAACCCAGCAGCTGGCCGGTGGCCACGCGGCCTTGTAGCGACCAGGTCGTAAAATCACTGAGCTCGGCGCGATGCGCCTGCCAGGCCGAGCCGTTGGCGATGCCGGCCTCGCGCTGGTCCGGTTTGGTAATGACGGCACAGCCGGACACCGCGATGGCCAGCAGAATCAGAACAAGGAATCGTTTCATGAGCGATGAGCGTTGATGGTGCGCGTGAGCGTGTCGTTATCAGAATCGGCAGTCTGAGCCTTGCGCCAGATACGTCGGGCCGCGTCGTGATCACCCTGGGCCCAGCGCACCTCACCCAGATGCGCCGCGATTTCCGGATGCGGGCTCGCCGCATAGGCTTTTTCAAGGTGCGTGCGCGCCGCGTCTAAATCACCCTGCTTGTATTGCACCCAGCCCAGGCTGTCCAGCATCGAGGCATCGTCGGGCTGGCTCGCCAGCGCCCGCCGGATCAGCGATTCGGCGCGCGCGTAGTTCTGGGAATGCTCGGTCAGCAGATAGCCCAGCGCATTCAACGCCATGGCATTATCCGGCTCCAGTTCAAGAATCTGCTCCAAATCTGCCTTTGCGGCCGGAATATCGCCGGCGCTTTCATAAGCCAGCGCGCGCCCGTAGAGCAGCTCGGGCTGGCCCGGCCGATGCGCGAGCGCCCGATCATAGAGCGCAACCGCCCGATCGGCCTGGTCGTTTTTCATGAGCAGCTCGGCTTTTAGGGCCAACAGATCATCGCGTCGCTCCGGCGCGCTTTCGGCCAGCCTATCCAGCGTGGCAAGCGCGGTCTCCATCTGGCCGGTCTCGGCCTGGAGTGCGGCCAGGCGAGCCCGCGCCTCGAAGCGATGATCGCCTTGATCCACGCGGCCGTAATAACGCATCGCTGCATCGGGCGCGTCATCGTCCTCGGCGAGCCGCCCCAGATAAAACGCTGCGGCATCGCCGTGGGCAGGCCCGTCGACCAGCGCCTCGAAGGCCTGACGGGCGCCGTCGGTATCGTTATTGGCCAGCCGCGCAAGCGCCAGGCCGAACTGTATGTCGGGGTTGTCCGGCGACAGGGATACCGCGGTTTCGAATTCGCCCAGGCCGGCATCCGTTTCCCCGATCGACAACAGATAACGCGCCAGGCGCGCGTGATAGAGCGCTTTGTCCCGGTCCTTGCCGTCAAGCGCTGCCAGCGTGGCGCGCGCACTTTCTACATCGAGATTGCGGGCCTGGATGAAAGCAGCCAGCAGATGGGCATCGGCCCACTCCGGGGCAGATTCCACGACCGGTTTGATGGCCTGGCCAGCCGTGGCCAGATCGTCGTAGCGGAACGCGACCTCCGCGAGCATGTAATTGGCCGCCGTTTGATCGGCGGCGCCGTCGCGAATGGTCTTGGCGGTAGTCACCGCGCGCTCGGCTAGGGCCGGACTCCCGGACAGCAGATCGGCGATCTGCTGATACGCCTGGCGCCGGGCCGCGGGTGAGTCGTCAACCGTGGCCAAAAAGCGCGGCGCGAACGTCATCACGCCGTCCGCATCGTCGTTGATGAAAGCCAACTCGAGCGCGGCCTGCTGCGCGGCGCGATCACGCGGCTGATGGCGCGCCCAGAGCTGAACCGCGGGATAGGCCAGATCCACGCGATCCGCGGTGATCGCCACTTTGGCAGTGCGCTCGGCTAGGTCAGCCGGGGCATCGACCGGCGTGTCCAGGTCGGCGTTGATTGCGAGCGCGGCGGCGTACTGCTCGGCGGCAACGCCCATCTGCTGGCGCGAAAGCGCCATTTCGCCGGCCATGACGTGATAGGCGATCCGCGCGGCCGGGCCATCGGCAGCGTCGCGCATTGCATGGTTGATCGCTGCTTTCCAGCCCGCAACAGGCGCGTTGTCGCCGCGCGCCACCGCCGTCGCTAGCGTGCTCGTCGCCAAGGCCGCGACCAGCGTCAACGCGGTGGCGATACGCTTTGACCAATCGCCGCGATTGTTTTTGTAGTGATTGTTTCGCATCCCGATTGCCCCAGAGCTATGACGCGCACGGTAGAATGCGCGCATGTCGCTGCTCACCGTGGGCCTGAATCACAATACCGCCGCCCTGTCGATTCGCGAAGCAGTGGCGTTTCCGGCCGATCAGTTTGCCAGTGCGCTGGACGATTTTCTGCGCCTGCCGCAAATCGTCGAGGGCGCGATTCTGTCAACCTGTAATCGCACCGAACTCTACGCGATCGTCGACGACGGCCTGGCTACGGATGACGATGCCGGGCTGAAGGCTTGGCTGGCCACCCAGCGCGGCCTCGATCTCGCCACGCTCGCCGACTGTTTCTATGTGCATCACGGGCGGGAAGTCGTGCGCCACAGCCTGTGCGTGGCCGCCGGCTTGGATTCTATGATTCTGGGCGAGCCCCAGATCCTGGGTCAGATGAAAGACGCCTACCGCACGGCCCAGGCCGCGCAAGGCACCGGCACCCTGCTCACCCGGCTGTTCGAGCACAGCTTTACCGTAGCCAAGAGCGTGCGCAGCCAGACCGAGATCGGCGCCAGCCCGGTGTCGGTGGCCTATGCCGGCGTCTCGCTGGCGCGCCAGATTTTCACCGACGTGTCCGAGTCGTGCGCGTTGATGATTGGCGCCGGTGACACGATCGAGCTGACCGCGCGCTATCTGGCCGAGATCGGCGTCTCGCGGATGATCTTTGCCAATCGCAGCATCGAGAAAGCCCAGGAGCTGGCCACGCGCTATCACGGTTACGCCCTGTCGCTGGACGATGTCGCAACCCACCTGGCCGAGGCTGATCTGCTGATCGCCTCGACCGCCGCGCCCGCGCATATCGTGACCGCCGATCAGATCAAGAAAGCGCTGCGCAAGCGCCGGCGCAAACCGATCTTTGCCCTGGATCTGGCCGTGCCTCGCGATATCGAACCCGCTGCGGGTAAGCTCGAGGATCTGTATCTCTACACTGTCGATGACCTGCAGAGCGTGATCGACGACAACAAACGCTCGCGCCAGGCCGCGGCCGAGGCCGCGCATGCGATTATCGACGCTCGTATCGACGAGTATCTGGAATGGGTGGATTCTCGCCAGGCCACGGCCACTATTCGCGACCTGCGCGGACGCGCCGAGACCAAGCGCGACCAGGCCGTGGCTCGTGCCCGCCGAGCCTTGGCGCGCGGCGAGGACCCGGACGCGGTCATGGCTGACATGGCCCGTATCCTGACCAATAAACTCATGCACGAGCCGACAGCCACGCTGCGAAAAGCGGTCGGCGCCCGTCAGCAGCGCCTGCTGGGCCCGGCGCGCGAGCTGTTCGAGCTGGGCGACGAACACGATCCCGCGCCCACGGCCGGCCACGACCCCAACGAGACCCGATGAAAGATTCCCTGCGCGCAAAACTGGATGAGCTGATCGAACGCCACGAAGACCTGGCCTATGCCATGTCCGACCCTGACGTCATCAACGATCAGGACAAATTTCGGCGGATGTCGCAGGAATATGCCCAGCTCGAATCGCTGGCCCAGGACTATCGCGCTTGGCGCGACGTGACCGCTGAAATCGACGGGCTGGTCGACATGGAAGCCGGCGACGACGCCGAACTGGCCGAGATGGCCACCGCCGATCTGGCCGAGGCCCGGCCGCGCGTGGCCGAGCTCGAAGAAGCGCTGCGCCGGCATCTCATCCCCAAAGACCCCAACGACAACGCCAACCTGTATCTCGAAATCCGCGCCGGCACCGGCGGCGACGAAGCCGCGCTGTTCGCGGGTGATCTACTGCGCATGTATACGAGCTACGCGGAGAAACAGGGCTGGCAGGTCGAACTGCTCTCGGAGTCGCCCGGCGAGCACGGCGGCTACAAGGAAGTCATCTCGCGGGTGATCGGCACCGGCGCGTTCTCACAGCTCAAGTTCGAGTCCGGCGCGCACCGCGTACAGCGCGTACCGGCCACCGAATCCCAGGGCCGTATCCATACCTCGGCATGCACCGTAGCCGTGCTGCCCGAGATGGACGAGGTCGAAGAGATCAAGATCGACGCCAACGACTTGCGCGTGGATACCTTCCGCGCGGCCGGTGCCGGCGGCCAGCACGTCAACAAGACCGACTCGGCTATTCGTATCACCCATTTGCCTACGGGCGTGGTGGTCGAATGCCAGCAGGAGCGTTCCCAGCACAAGAACCGGGCACGGGCCATGAGCCTGCTCCAGACCAAGCTGATGACCGCCGAGCAGGACAAGCAGGCCAGCGAGCAGGCCGCCGCCCGCAAGCGGCTGGTGGGCAGCGGCGATCGCTCCGAGCGGATTCGGACCTACAACTTCCCCCAGGGCCGCGTGACCGACCATCGCATCAACCTCACGCTCTACAAGCTCGAGCAGGTTATCCAGGGCGAGATGGACGAGGTCATCCAGGCCCTGACAAGCGAGCATCAGGCCGATCTACTGGCCGAAATGGGCGCGGCCTAATCGTTGGTCGATACGCTTCAAAGCCTGGGTGACTGGCGCCGGGATGCCGCACGGCAGCTGGCCGCCGTTGATTCTGCAAGCGCAGAGGCCGAGGCGCGCTGGCTGGTCGAGCACGTCCTGGCGCTCACCACCACCCAGCTCATTCTGGCCGAGCCCAAAGCGCTGACGCGAGCGCCGCGTCAGCAGCTAGACGCGGCTCTGGCACGCCGGCTGGCCGGCGAGCCGCTGGCCCAGATTACCGGGCGCGCGGATTTTGGCCCGTTGGCGCTGCGTATTACGCCCGACGTACTCGTGCCGCGTGCGGATACCGAGGCCCTCGTGACACGTGCGCTGGCGCAAGGAAATGCGAGCGCGCCGCTGCGCGTGCTGGATCTGGGCACCGGCAGCGGCGCGATCGCGCTGATGATTGCGCATGCCCGGCCCGTCTGGCAGATCACGGCCACCGACCGCAGCCCAGCCGCATTGGCCTGCGCACAGGACAATGCCCGCTCGCTCGGCGCTGCCAACGTTGTCTTCAAGGCCGCTGACTGGTTTGACGGCCTGGCGGGTGAGTCGTTCGACTTGATCGTGGCCAACCCGCCTTATATCGCGGCCGATGATCCGCACCTGGCGGCGTTGACCCACGAGCCGCGCCAGGCCCTGGTAGCGGCCGACGACGGCCTGGCGGATCTGGCGGCCATCATCAGCGGCGCACCGGCGCATCTGAGCCCCGGCGCCTCCTTGTTTTTGGAGCACGGCCATACCCAAGGCCCGGCCGTGGCCGCCCGTCTGGTCGAGGCCGGGTTTCACGACGTGGCAACAACGCCGGACGCCGCCGGACGCGATCGCGTGACCGGCGGCGTATTGCCAACGCAGGCCGAGATTAGCTCAGGCGTGAAATCACGCTCTGCGTAAACGACTCGGTGCTGCCCGAGCCGCCCAGATCCGGGGTGGTGTTGTCACCGGCCGCGATCGTGTCACGCACGGCCTCGCGGATCGCCGTGGCGCGCTCCGGCTGGCCGATGTGGTCGAGCATGAGGGCCGCCGCCAGGATCACCGATGTAGGGTTGGCGATGCCCTGGCCGGCGATATCCGGCGCGCTGCCGTGTACGGCCTCGAACATGGCACAGGCATCGCCGATATTGGCCCCCGGCGCCAGCCCCAGGCCCCCGATCAACCCGGCACACAGGTCCGACAGGATGTCGCCGAACAGGTTGGTGGTCACGATGACGTCGAAGTTCTCGGGCGCCATGACCAGTTTCATCGCGCAGGCGTCGACAATCAGCTCCTCGTGTTCGAGATCCGGATACTGCTGGGCCATGTCACGCCCCACCTCCAGAAACAACCCGGAGGTGGACTTCATGATGTTGGCCTTGTGCGCCAGCGTGACCTTGCGCCGGCCGCGAGCCCGGGCCATTTCAAACGCAAAGCCGATGATGCGCTCACACTGCTGGCGCGTGATGACCGACAACGCTTCGGCGCGCTGGCCGTCCTCGGAGACGGTCTGGCCCTCGCCCGAGTACATGCCGCCCTTGTTCTCACGCACCGTGATGATGTCGAGGTTGTCGTAGCGCGACTTCGTACCGGGCAGGCTGATCGTGGGGCGCACGTTGGCATATAGATCAAAATGCTTGCGCATGGCCACGTTGACCGAGCGATAGCCGCCGCCCGAGGGGGTCGTCACCGGACCCTTGAGAACCAGCCCGGTGCGCTCGATCGACGCCAATGCCTCGGCCGGAAGCGGATCATCGGCCCCGGCATCGAGGGCGGCCTTGCCCACGGCCACTTCTTCTATATCGAACGTAGCGCCTGCGGCTTCGAGCACCGACAGGGCAGCGGCGACGATATCCGGGCCAATGCCATCGCCCCGGATGACGGTCAGCGGCGTATCTGCCATAAAAACCTCGCCTTGACGGCGTTTGAACGCCCGTTGTGTGTGCTTTATGGCATCGTATCAGCTGCCACAGTTCGACATCGTTTCAACGCGGACGGCTTATGCGCGCCCTGTTACTCATCGTCTCTACCCTGTCGATTTGGATCGCCGTGGCCCTACCGGTCACGGCGCGCCCGATCGATGGCAGCGGCCCGGCCGATCTGGTCGTGGTGATGAAATCCGAGCGCGTGCTGTATCTGTATCAAAGCGGCGAGATCGTGGCCCAGTATCCGATCGCCTTGGGCGCGGCACCGCTGGGCACGAAACAGATGGCCGGCGACAACAAGACGCCGATCGGCGCGTATACCCTGGATTGGCGCAATCCAGACAGCGATTTTCATCGCTCGCTGCATATCAGCTATCCCGATGCCGAAGACCGCGCCAATGCCGCGGTACTGGGCGTGCCCGCCGGCTCGAACATCATGATTCACGGCCAGCCGGGCTATGACAATCGCCTGCGCACCGGCGACTGGACCAACGGCTGTATCGCGGTCTCGGATGCGGCCATCGACGATATCTGGTCGCGCGTGGCCGACGGTACGCCGATTCATATCTATCCGTGAGGCCGCTGCCGGCCGACAAGCAACAAGAGCTGGCGAGCGCCCGCCGCCAGGAGTGGGCCACGCTGGCGCTGCGCGCCAGCGTCATCGCCGTGCTGTATGGCGTGGTCGGCAACAGCCAGGCGCTCTCGGCCATCTGGCTGAAAAGCCTTTGGGCTCTGTGGCCGCCGGCCGCGTTCTTGATCGCCGTCGCACTAGAGCGCCGCCCGGCCAGCCGGCGTTTTCCTTTTGGGTTCTATCGCGCGGTGAGCATCGGTTTTCTGACGTCGGCCCTCTCACTGGTCGCCATGGGTGTATATCTATTGGTGGCCGGCCTTCAGTCGCATGTCGTGCATGCACCGGACAAGCTGCCGGCGATCGGCCAGAACGCGGCCTGGTGGCAGTGGCTAGGCTGGTGGGTGATCGCAGCACTCGCCTACAGCCTGGCCGTGCCGCTCGTCATCGGGCGCCGGCGTATGACCCATGCACGCAACCTGCATGACAAGGGCCTCTATGCCGATGCCTCCATGGGCAAGGTCAACGCCCTGGCCGCGGCCACAGCACTCGTGGGCGTTGTCGGCATCGGCATCGGCGCGCCAGCGCTGGATATCGCGGCCACGCTCGTCATCGGCGCCGGGATCTTCACTCAGGGCACGGTCCATCTCTACACCGCGGTCTGCGACCTGATGGACGAGATGCCGCGCACGCTGGGCACCAATCGGCTCGATCCGCTGGCCGAGAATATCCGCCGTCGCCTGACAGAAGCCCCGGGCGTCGCAACCGCACGTGTGCGGCTGCGCGAAGAAGGCCGCATGCTCACCGGCATCGGCCTGGTCGAGCTCGATACCGCCACAACCGAAGTCGACGACCTGGCGCGGCTGCGCGACGTCATCCTGGCCCTGGACTGGCGTTTGATCGATTTTCAGATCGCCCCGACGACGGCCCGCGCCGCGACAGGTCGTGCAACGATTGCCTGACGCCGTCACCGTGCCGGAGACGTTGGCGGCTGCGCTCATCGAACGCGCGCGTCGAGCCGGGCCCCACGAGATCTGCGGGATACTGTCCGGCACGCGCTCCGGCGTTGCAGAGCACGATCACCCGATCAGTAACCGCGCCGCTCGTGCCCACGATCGTTTCGAGATGGACACGGCCGAGCAGATCGCGCTGTTTCGAGACTTGCGCGAGGCACAGCGCCATCAGGTCGCCATCTATCACTCGCACCCGTTGGGGCCACCCTGCCCATCCGTCCACGATCGCGCGGGCCACGGTTATCCCCGCGTTCCCGCATTGATCGTCGCGCCTTGCGCCAACGGCCCGAAGCTGGCCGCCTGGTGGCTCACACCGGACGACGCGCGCCCTTGCCCGCTTGTCATCGGCTCGTTTTTTGTAGAATCGCCGCTCTGCCCACCGACTCAATAGATCCGCGATGCGCTTATCCCGCCTGGCCCTGGCCACCACCAAGGAAACTCCGGCCGATGCCGAGATCGTCTCGCATCAGCTGATGCTGCGCGCCGGAATGATCCGCCGGCTGGGTGCAGGGCTGTATACCTGGACGCCGCTGGGCATGCGGGTGCTGCGCAAGGTAGAGGCCATCATCCGCGCCGAGATGGCCGCCATCGACGCGCTGGAAATCCTCATGCCCGCGGTGCAACCCGCCGAGCTGTGGGAGCAATCCGGCCGCTGGGAGGCCATGGGCGGCCTGATGCTGCGCATGACCGACCGCGCCGAGCGCGACTATTGCTTCGGCCCCACGCACGAGGAAGTGGTCACCGATTACGTCAAACGCGACGTACGCAGCTACAAGCAGCTGCCGTTGACCGTCTATCAGATCCAGACCAAGTTCCGCGACGAGATCCGGCCGCGCTTTGGGCTGATGCGCGCGCGTGAATTCATCATGAAAGATGCCTACTCTTTTCATATGGACACCGCCGATCTGGACACCACCTACCAGGCCATGCGCGGCGCCTATGCCCGTATCCTCGAAACCATGGGCCTGGACTATCGCGTCGTGGCGGCGGATTCCGGGGCCATCGGCGGGGCCAAGTCCGAAGAGTTCCATGTGCTGGCCGGTTCGGGCGAAGACGAGTTGGCGGTGGCCAACACGGGCGGTTATGCCGCCAATATCGAAGCCGCCGTCACGCAGGCTGGCGCCGGCCCGCGGCCGGCACCGGGGGCCGCGCTGAAGAAGATCGAAACCCCCGGCGTGAGCACGATTGCCGGCCTGGCCGCGCATCTGGATGTGGCCGAGACCGAAACCGCCAAGGCGATCGTCGTCATGGGCACCGAAGGCGCGCCCGTGCTGCTCATGCTGCGCGGCGATCACACCCTGAACACGATCAAGGCCGAGCAGCTCGAAGGCATCGCCGCCCCGCTGCAGATGGCCGATGAAGCCACCATCCGGGCCCACTTCGGCGCCGGGCCCGGCTCGCTGGGCCCGGTCAATGCCAAGGTCGAGGTGATCGCCGATCACGCCCTCACCCATACCGCCGACATGGTCGTAGGCGCCAACTACGACGGTGCGCACTTCACCGGCTTCAACTGGGGCCGTGACCATCCCGAGCCGCGCTTTGCTGATTTGCGCAACATCGTGGTCGGCGATGCCAGCCCCGACGGCCAGGGCACGATCGAGATCCTGCGCGGTATCGAGGTGGGCCATGTCTTCCAGCTCGGCGACAAGTACAGCCGAGCGCTGGGTCTCACCGTGCTCGACGAGTCCGGCAAGGAAGTGGTACCCGAGATGGGCTGCTACGGCTTTGGTGTCTCGCGCGTGGTGGCCGCCGCCATCGAGCAGTGCCACGACGAGGCCGGCATCGTCTGGCCGGCGGCTATCGCGCCCTTCACGCTCGTCATTGCCCCCATCAAGGCGGATAAATCCGCTGCCGTACGAGAGGCCTGTGAAGCGCTTTACACCGGTCTGAAAGCCGCGGGCGTGGATGTGGCCTATGACGATCGTGGCCTGCGGCCCGGCCCGATGTTCGCCGACGCCGAGCTGATCGGTATTCCGCATCGTATCGTGGTCTCGGAGCGCGGCCTGGCCTCCGGCATGCTCGAGTACAAGGCACGCCAAGACAGCGCCAACGACGAAGTGGCCCATGACATCGCGGCTATCTGCGACAAGATCGGCCATAGCCGCTCTTAGACACACCCTACTGCTGGCCGGCCTGCTGCTCGGCGGCCCGGCCTGGCCAGCGGCCGAGGTTCCGCCAACGCTCGATCCGGCTATGCGCGCCCAGCTGGCGGCCGCGGTGGCTGCCAGCCCGGGATTCGACAATCGCTTTGACGCCGAGGTCTGGCTCGTGGACATGTCCGGCCGGCTGGCGCGCTTCGTACCCGACGTGGCCCGCCGGCTGGCGCTGCTTCGCGACGTACATGCCGCGGCCAGTCAGGCACAGCTCTCGCCGGCCCTGGTTCTGGCCGTGATCGAGGTCGAGTCCCACTTCAAGCGCTTTGCGCTGTCGCCGGCCGGTGCCCAGGGGCTAATGCAGGTCATGCCGTTCTGGCGGGCCGAAATCGGCGCGCCTGAGGATAACCTGTTCGCGCGGGCCACGAACCTGCGCTACGGCTGTTCTATTTTAGCGCTCTACCTCAAACGCGAGAACGGACGTCTGGCCCCTGCTCTGGCGCGTTACAACGGCAGTGTTGGCCAGGCCTGGTACGCCAACCGCGTATTATCCGCCCTCGTGCGCCATTGGCGCGTAGACTAGGGCCTGTTGAGGTTTCATACGAGCGCCGCGTTGGCGTCCGCAAATCGTGT
>DCKU01000112.1:537-33577 GCA_002320455.1 Salinisphaera sp. UBA1666 | reverse complement strand
CAAGCGCTGTTTTGCGGCAATCCAGCGTTCTAGCACGCTTGCGCAGAATGACTGCGCAGCGCGCGCTACGCCTCGTCTTGCCGCAAAACAGCGCTTGGCGCGGACTCGCATGAAACCTCAACAGGCCCTAGGATCACGAATTCCATTTGACGACGTGCATATTCGCTCATGCTCAAACAGTGCACCGCTTTGGCACTCGTGGCCGTTGCAGCCGCCGGCTGTACGACGATTCGTGAAACCCAGCCCACGCAGACGGCACGCCAGCAGCTGGTGATGTCGAGTGCCGCGGACTACGCCAGCGCGCAAATCACACCCAACGTGCCGCGCGGCAACGCGATTTTCGTTGATGCCACCGATTTCCTGAGCGACGGCGAATACCGCACCGGCTATGCGATGGCCAGCATCCAGTCGCGGCTGCTTGAGCAGGGTTACAAACTGGTCGGCTCGGCCGATGATGCAGACACCATCGCCCGTATCAGCACCGGCGCCCTGTCGATCAACCAGTCGGACACGCTGTTCGGCATCCCCAGCATCCCGATCCCGATTCCGCTGACCGGTACGGTCACAACACCGGAGCTGGCGGCCTACAAGAAAAAACGTCGTACCGGCGTGGCCAAGTTCATGGTCGCGTTCTATAACGCCAAGACGGGCGACATGCAGGACGTGGTCGGCCCGGTTTACGGCTTTTCCCACGACAACAAGTCGACCCTGTTCGGCGTGAGCTGGCGCGCGCAGAACCTGGTCCCGGCCGAAATGCAGGACGAGCTCGAAGGCAAGGCCGACAAGAAGACATTCAACACCGCTCCGGTGACGGATGACTCGGCGCCGGCGCGCCCCGCGGCCCCCTAATCGGGTACTCAGTTGGCGCGGCCCGGGCGGGCCGCGCTATCGTGGGTTGACCAATACAAAAACACGCCGCCGAGCGTGACTTGAGGAGCCCATGACCACGATTAACGATCTACTACGAAACAAATCGCCCGACGTTTGGAGTGTCACGCCCGACGATTCGGTCTTCGACGCGCTGCGCTTGATGGCCGACAAGAACATCGGCGCCGTTCTGGTCATGGATGGCAAGCATCTCGTGGGCCTGCTGTCCGAGCGCGACTATGCGCGCAAGCTGGTTTTGGCCAACAAGTCGTCCCGCGACACGGCAGTGCGCGACGTGATGACTTCGCGCGTGGCTTTCGTTGCCCCGTCCAAGGACGTCGAAGAGTGTCTGGCGCTGATGACCGACAAGCGCTTTCGTCACCTGCCGGTCATGGATGAGGGCCGTGTGGTGGGCCTGGTGTCTATCGGTGATCTGGTCAAGGCGATCATCGAAAAGAAACAGTTCATGATCGACCAGCTCGAGTCGTATATCACCGGCCAATAAGGCCCAAGCCGAGACTCTCGCATTAAAAAGCCCCGGGGCGTTGCTACGGCCCGGGGCTTTTTTCATCAGCACGGCATGCGCCTACATGCGCGCCTGCCCGCGCATGGCCTCCAGGCGCTGAATACGCTCGGCGGTTGGCGGGTGGGTCGAAAAGATCTTGCCGATATTCAGGCCCGCAAGCGGGTTGACGATAAACAAGTGTGCGGTGGCCGGGTTGCGCGAAGCGCTTTCCATGGGCTGCTGCTGATTGGCGGCCTCCAGCTTGCGCAGCGCATTGGCCAAGCCCATCGGGCTGCCGGCGATCTCGGCGCCGCCCTTGTCGGCGCTGTATTCACGCGCCCGGGAGACGGCCATCTGGATCAACGTGGCCGCCAGCGGCGCCAGGATCATCATGGCGATACCGCCGAGCATGCCGGTGCCGCCCTCGCCTTCTTCGTCATTACCGCGAAAACCGCCAAACAGCATCGCCCACTGGGCCATGTTGGCAATCATGGCGATGGCCCCGGCAAAGGTGGCGGCCACCGCGCTGATCAGCGTATCGCGATGACGCACATGCGCCAGCTCGTGGGCCAGCACGCCGCGCAGCTCGTCGCGGTTCATTACACGCATCAGCCCGGTGGTTGCCGCAACAGCGGCATGCGCGGGGTTGCGCCCGGTAGCAAAGGCGTTGGGCGTGTCGGTCTCCATGATATAGACCTTGGGCATGGGCAGCTGGGCGTTGTTCGCCAGCTCTTGCACCATGTTATACAGCTCCGGCGCCTCGGCCTGGGTGGCCTCGCGCGCGCCGTGCATCTTGAGCACCATGCGATCAGAGAACCAGTAGCTGCCAAAGTTCATAAGGGCCGCCAAGGCAAACGCGATCAGCATGCCGCCGCGGCCGCCCAGCGCCCCACCGACCAATACCAAGAGGACGGTCAGAGCGCCGAGTAATACCGTGGTCTTGAGAACGTTCATAGTCGTGCCTGTGGTCTGACGAACATCGCAGTCAAAGCCGTTATATACCGTTTAAATAGCGGCAATCGGCGGTGAATCAAGCCGCCTGCGACCAATAGCCGCAGGCTGTGACACCGCGCCTGGCCGGGCGCCTGCCTCCGGGTGATCCCGGGCCGTCGTACACCGGACATACGATTTTTATGCGGTTTGTGGTTTGATTGAGCCAGGGACGGCCCCACGCTGTATCTCGTCCAACGAAAGGTCCTGTCATGCGAATCATCTATTGTCTGATTGCCGGATTGATGCTGAGTCAGGGCATAGCCCTTGCGCAGGACGAAAGCGCCACTTCTGGCCAGGTGCAGAAACGCACCGCCTGTGTGTTTGATCCCACCGGCAAGGCCGGCCCACTCTATGCGCTGTATCAACCCTATTTCGCCCGGCTGGCGGACTGGGGCTATGACGTGAGCACGCGGGTCTATGCCGACGAGTCGGTAGCAGCCGGTGATTTCAGGGCCGGCCAGTGCGACATGGCGGTTTTGACCGGCCTGCGCACGATTCGTTTCGTGAAGTTTGCCGGCAGCCTGGACATGATCGGCGGCCTCACCGACTACAGCGACGAACAGAAAGCCATCAATGCGATGTCGCAGCCCAAGGCGGCGGCCTATATGCAGCAGGACGGTTTTGAAGTGGCCGGGGTCACGCCGCTGGGCCGCTCCTATCTGCTGGCTCGTGATCGGTCCGACCTCGCCGACCTGGATCATCTGGCCGGCAAGCGCGTCACCGTGCTCAACTACGACAAGCAGGCGGTCACGCTGGCCGACCAGGCCGGGCTGTCGCCGGTGCCGGCTAGCACGACCTCGTTTGGCCCCATGTTCACGAGCGGCAGTGTGTCAATCGCCTACGCGCCGGCGCTGGCCTTCGAGCCGCTCGAGCTGTATCAAGGCGTGAAGAACGACGGCGGCATCGCCCAGTTTCCGCTGGGCATGTTGTCGAACCAGGTGGTGATTCATCAGAATCGCTTCGACAAGGGCTTCGGCCAGAAATCGCGGGCCTGGGTGGCCCAGCATCTGTTCGAGCCGGCGGCCAAACAGGCGCGCGAGGCCGAAACATCCGTGCCCGAGGATTACTGGGTCACCATCTCGGACAAGCAACAGGCCGACTACGCCCGCCTGTTTCGTCATGTGCGCCAACAGCTCTGGAACGAAGACTGGTACAACCACCGCATGCAGCGTCTGCTGAAGAAAATTCGCTGTGACCGGGCGCCGGGCAGCACCGAATGCAGCCTGGACAGCGAAGGCGGCCCGATCGACTAGACGATCAGGCGCCTCGCCGGCCACTCTCTCCATCACACGCAACCGGAAAGCATCGGGCCCATGGGACAGTCACTACAGGACCAGCTGATTGGCAGCGGTCTGGTTAACAAGAAACAGGCACGCAAGGCCGCGCAGGACAAGAAACAGCAGTCGCAGCGCAAGAAGAAGAACAAGGGCGGCAAGCCCGACAACACGCCCTCTGAGCAGCAGCAGATCGCTCGCGAGGCCGCCAAGGCGGCCGAAACAAAGCGCGCCCAGGACAAGGCACAGTCCGAGAAAGCCAACGCGGAGCGCGCCGAGCGAGAAGCCAAGGCAGCAGCCGAACAGCTCATTGATCGTCACCGCGTGGCCCGCGAGCCCGCTCCCGAAGACGACCCGCCCTACAGCTACACCATGAACGGGCACATTCGTCGCCTGCCCGTCAGCCGCAACCAGCGTACCCAGATCGCCAACGGGCGGCTGGCCATCGTGGCACGCGGCGAGCAGGTGTTTCTCATCGAGCGCCGTATCGCCGAGCGGCTGCTCGAGAAAATCCCTGAGCGCGTCTGCATGGTGGAGCTGGCCGGCGAACCCGAGACCGACCCGGATGATCCCTATGCCGGCTACGAGGTCCCCGACGACCTGATGTGGTAGCGCCGCACCGGGCCGCATGCCCGGCGCCGAAGGGTGTGTCTAGAACCCTTCGGCCAGGCCCGCCGGGCGCCGGCGATCATTGGCGCCGTGGCGCTTGCCGGTTGCCGGGTCCACCAGCACGGCTTCGTCCGCGCCCCAGGAATCCACTTGCTCGAAGGTGTGGCCCATCTTTTCCAGCGTGCTGCGGGTGTCTTCGGTGAGATAGCCCGGCTCTACGCGGGTCACATCCGGCAGCCACTGGTTATGGATGCGCGGCGCGTTGACAGCCTGCTGCAGGTTCATGTCGAAATCCAGCACGTTGAGCATGGACTCCAGCGTGGTGGAGATGATGGTCGAGCCCCCGGGGCTGCCTGTCACCATGAAGGCCTTGCCGTCATCGTCCAGCAGCAACGACGGCGACATGGACGACAACGGCCGCTTGCCGCCTTCGACCTGGTTGGCCTTGCCCTGCACCAGCCCGAACGCATTGGGCACGCCCGGCTTGGCCGTGAAGTCGTTCATCTCGTTGTTGAGGAAAAAGCCGGTGCCCTTGGCGATTTTCCCGTTACCGAACAGATAGTTGATGGTATAGGTCACGCCCACCGCGTTGCCGGCACTATCGACGATCGAGTAGTGCGTGGTGTGGGTGCCCTCACGCGGGCCCAGGCTGGCCTCGATCTCGGACGACGGCGTGGCCGCCTTGGCGTCGATGGACTGGCGGAGTGCGGCCAGATGCTTGGGCGCCAGTAGATCGCCCACCGGGTTGTCCACGAAATCCGGATCACCCAGATAGGTGTTGCGATCGGCAAAGGCCCGGCGCTCGGCCTCGATGAGGTAATGCGAGCTCTTGGCCGAGGCATAGCCCCAATCGGCCAGCGGCAGCGGCTCCAGGATACCCAGAATCTCGCAGATGGCCACGCCGCCGGAGCTGGGCGGCGGGGCCGAGAGCACGGTCTTGTCGTGATAGCGACAGCGCACCGGCTCGCGCCACTCGGCGGTGTAGTGGGCCAGATCCGCTTTGGTGAGGATGCCGTCGTGGGCCTGGCTGGCCGCGACCAGCGCATCGGCAATACGCCCCTTATAGAAGGCATCCGTGCCTTTCTTGGAGATTGCTTTCAGATCAGCCGCCAGCTTCGGCTGCTTGAGGGTCTGGCCGGCTTTGTAGGGCTTGCCGTCGTTCAGGAATATGTCGGCCACGTTCGGCTGGTCGGCAAACTCGTCGCTGCGCGTGGACAGGATATTGATATCGCCCGGGCGCAGCGTATAGCCGTTCTCGGCCAGATGAATGGCCGGGCGCATCAAGCGCTTGCGCGACATCGTGCCCAGCCGGCGCCGCGCTTCTTCCAGGCCCATCACCGTGCCCGGCACGCCCACGGCTAGATAAGAGTCCGTACTCAGGCCGTCGACCACCTCGCCTTCGTCGTTCTGGAACAGCGTGGGGCTGGCAGCGGCCGGGGCTTTTTCGCGAAAATCCAGAAACAGATCGCGCGCCGGCGCGTCATCGGTGGCGGCCATGTGGACGGTCATGAAACCGCCGCCGCCGATATTGCCGCAGCAGGGATGCACAACCGCCAGCGCGTAGCCCACGGCCACGGCCGCATCCACGGCGTTTCCCCCATCCTTGAGAATACCCACGCCTACCTGCGTTGCCAGGTGCTGGGCCGTGGCCACCATGGCATGGTCGGCCACGACCGGCACATCGTCGGCAAGCGCGGCGCGGGTGGTGCCCGAGGCGGTGGCATCCAGCGCGCGGCTGTCAATCTGTGTGCTGCTCTCGTCGGCTGCTGCAGCCGCGACCAGGCCGGCGGCCAGCGAAACAATCAGCCCGGCCCGGCGCGCGCCCGGTATCAAATGACAAATCAAGCGGTGCATGAAGATCTCAAAGCGTGAAGTCCGTTGCACTATAGCGTGGCTGGGGGACAACACGGCAATGGCCCGCGCGTTGTTTCAAGTTAAGCAGACACCACAGCCGGCTCACGCACCTGCAACGTGGCCGCGGCATCGGCTCGGTCAACAGTTTTGAACGTGTCGCCCAACGGCGCACCGTCGAAACCGGCGGCATCCAGCTGTTTGAAACCACGCATAGAGTAGTCGCTGTCGTTAGTTGGAATCGGCGGCTTGTTGCGGCGTGCTGGCCTCGGCGAGCCGGTTCAGATCCGCCTCGTCGAGGCGCAGCTCTGTAGCCGCGATGAGCTGGTCGAGCTGCGAGACCGACGTGGCCGACACGATCGGCGCGCTCACCACCGGCTGCGCTATCAACCAGGCCAGGGAGACGGCCGCGGGCGTTGTGTCATGGCGCTCGGAGACCTCGTCCAGCGCATCCAGAATCGCCATGCCGCGCTCGTCGAAATAATCTTTCAGAAACGGCTCTCGGGCGGTACCGGCGATCTCGTCGACGCTGCGGTACTTGCCCGTGAGAAAGCCGCTGGCCAACGCAAAATACGGCGTTACACCCAGCGCATGTTCGTGACAGATATCGGCCAGGTCGTGCTCGAAATCGCGGCGCTCGTACAGATTGTAGTGCGGCTGCAGCACTTGGTAACGCGCCGTCTCTAGATCACGCGCCGAGGCCAGTGCCGACACCAGACGCGAGCCGTCGTAATTGGAGGCGCCCAGATAACGCACCTTGCCATCACGTACCAGCCGGTCGAAGGCGTCCATGGTCTCGTCTAGCGGCGTGTTCTGGTCGTCGCTATGGGCGAAATACAGATCGAGATAATCCGTATTCAGGCGTTGTAGCGTGGCCTCCACTTCGCGGGTAATCCAGTCGCGCGAGAGGCCACGCCCGGCCTCCGGCATTTCCATGCCCACCTTGCTGGCCAGGATGATCTGGTCGCGGTTGCCGCGGGCCTTGAAATAGCGCCCCAGAACGGTTTCGGACTCGCCGCCTGTATGCCCTTCGACCCACTTGGAGTAGACATCGGCGGTATCGATCATGTTGAAACCGGCGTCCAGCCAGGCATCGATCATGTCGAAGCTAGCCGCCTCATCCAGCGTCCAGCCGAACACGTTGCCGCCAAAGATCAACGGCGCTGTTTCAAGCGCCGTGCGCCCAAGTCGCTGCTTGCTCATACCGCGCTCCACGTCTGTTGTATCAGCCAGTTATCCAAAACGTAGCACTGCACAGCACACGCGTCACTCAACCCGCGTTTGCGCCGTTGGCATCCGGCGGCGGCGCCGCGACCACCCAGCGGTCCGAGACCACATCCAGCACGGCCGCACTGATCAACAGAACACCGCCGGCCCACTGCAGGCCGCTCATGGTCTCGCCGGCAAACAGCGCGGCCGAGATCACACCGACCAGTACCTCGCTCATCAATAAAATACCGACGCGGGCCGGCTCGAGGTACGACGTGGCCCAGACCAGGGCAATCATCGAGGCGATCCACCAGAACACGCCGGCCGCGATCGCCCAGGCCACCGTCGTGGCCGCCGGCGGCCAGATCGTTCCCAGCGGCAGCGCCGGGTCGATACCGAACAGCACCAGGGCCGTGGTCAGCGCGCCAATCACGAACACGAACGTGCTCTCGATAGCGGGCAGGTCACTTCGCGTGCTGATCCCGATAGAACCTAACGACCAGAACAGCCCCGCCAACAGGGCATACCACTCACCCGCGCGCTGTGGCAGGGGCAGGAAACCGCCCCGCCCCAGCGTCAGAAACAGCCCGAAAAGGCCTAGCACGATCACGCCGTAGCGGATCGGGTGCACGGCGTGGCCAAACACGAAGCGCGTCAAAAGCGTGGTCCACACCGGGGTGAGATAGAACAACAGAATGACCACGGCCACGCGCGCTTCGACGATGCCCACCGAGTACAGCATGAAAGCCGAGCCGCCCACGGCGGTCGCCATGACACCCACCCGGTCGGCACGGCGCCAGGCAAAACGCCGGAACCCGACCACCGGCGCCAGTAATACGCCGGCAATCACGGCGATGATCACCGAGCCCAGCGCCCCCGGCCACCCGGCCGCCGAAAGCGCCCGTACCGGCACCCAATACAGCCCCCACAAACAGCCCGCCGCGGCGACAAGCGCGCTGGCCAGCAACGTCTTCTGTGCCGTTGTCATACGCCATCAAACGAAAAATCAGCGCTCATGCTAACAGCCGGTTGCCCGGGCCAAGCGCTCACGCGCGGTGGACCGCGAACCAATCGAGCACCAGCCGGGTGAAGGCCGCCGGGTCTTCGCGGTGCATGAAGTGCCCGGCTGAGAGCGCCTGGCAATCAATGGGCCCGTTGAAACACTGCTCGCAGTCTTTGAAACTCGCCGGGCCGATACAGCCATCGTCTTCGCCGTACACGATTCGCGTAGGCACCGCCGTGCGCCACGCCATAACCCGGCGCCGCGCCCGCCGGTTGAAGACCAGAGGCGGCAGCGTGCGGTAATAAGCCAAGGCGGCCCGTCGATTTTCCGGCCGCGCCAGCGCTTCCTTGACCGGCGCAATATCCGCGCGGGAATACGCCCAGCCGGGCGACCAGTCACGCCACAGGCGATCAATCAATGCCATATCGCGCGCCGCCACCGCCGCCTCGGCCACGCCGCGAAGCTGAAAAAAGCCCATATACCAGGAACGTCGCATCTGGGCGGGCCCCATGGAGGCCAGAAAACGCCCGGTCGGCGGCACCGCCGCCGTCACCATCGCCGCCAGACGCGCCGGTGCCGCACTCGCCGCGGCATAAGCGCTCACCGCGCCCCAGTCATGGCCCACCACATAAAAGCGCTCGCCTGGGGCCAGCTCATCAGCCAGCGCGATCACGTCCCCCGCCAGGGCGGCGGCATCATAGCGCCCGTCGGCCGGCACGCCCGAGGGCGCATAACCGCGCATGAAAGGCGCTGCGGCGTGATACCCGGCGCCTGCCAGCGCCGGCAATAAATCATCCCAGGTGTGTGCGCTATCGGGGAAACCGTGCAGACACAACACCAACGGCCCCTGCCCGCAGCGGCGTACCGTCTGCGACCAGCCCGCACGCGCAATCTCAATGGTCTCGATGGGTGTGGTCATCGGCTTCTACCCTGTCGTGTTTATCCGTAACTTAGCGCGTCGCGCTGCCGGAAAGCAGAGCCGGCCGCTACCTGGCGCCAAGGGCGCTCGTCAAACCGGGTACGCTAGGCCATAAACCGCCGGAACACACACCATGTCTCGATACCCACACCCTGCACGCGCTCTACTGGCCTGCCTCGCAGCAGCACTCACCGCCACGCTACTGGCCGGCTGTGTCGGCATCCCCAAAGGCACCGAAGCCGTGCAACCGTTCGAGCTGAAGCCCTACCTCGGCCGCTGGTACGAGATCGCCCGGCTGGATCACTGGTTTGAAAACGGCCTCGACTGCGTCACCGCCACCTATACCAAGCGCGATGACGGCGGCGTGCGGGTCGCCAACCGCGGCGTTGATCTGAAAAAAGGCGAACCGAGCGAAGCGATCGGCAAGGCTTACTTCACCCACGGCGCGGACACCGCTCGCTTCAAAGTCAGCTTCTTCGGCCCGTTCTACGCCGGCTATAACGTCCTGGCGCTCAGCGATGACTACACCACCGTCATCATCGGCGGCTCCGACCGCGGCTATCTCTGGATACTCGCGCGAGAGCCCGACCTATCCCAAACCCGGCAACGCCGCCTGGTCGCACAAGCTACCGACATGGGTTTTCCCACCAACAAACTCGTCTTCCCCGAACAAGGCCCCGCGTGCCGGCCCTACCGTCAAGCCGATACCGCGAACTAACCGCCGAACGCCCGGCCTCGACGCGGGGTGCTTGTCGTTTACCGCCTCAGTAAGCCCTCACTCTCAGACCTGGCTTGCGCAATATGGCACGTCACCGTCGCCTTACCCGAGCCAGTCGGACCAAACGCCACCATGAGCGCGCTGCATCAGCGGACGGTTGCATAGCCGCGTTCGAGCCACCGTGAAATAGTGCCTACTATTTACGAGAATTAAGTATACTGTCCCTGGATATCCAGGGCCTGAAGCTTGAACTGCTTGGAAAACTGCTTGCGTTTGGCCATTTGGACATCTCCTTCGGGATCGATTGTCCCTTCTTGGTGATGTCCGTGAAAACCGGACCACTCCAGGTCTTGCATTGCCGCAAAATCACATGGATAGACCGTAAATGCGGCAATGCAAGACCTGATCCCATTGCTTCTGTTGCCGACCGAAGCGCGGCAGCGCTTTGGGCGGTCAACTGCAGCGGAATGTTATGCCTTTTTCATTTAAGCCCATAATATTTCAAAGCCGCCTCAGTAAAGACCTTCGTGGCTACCGAAACACCCACGTTCCACGTCCCACTGGCTGCTTTTTCAAGATTTGATGCAATCCAGTTTTTTGCCTTGTTACCAAAAGGTTCTTCTTTGCTCGATGGCTCTTCGGAGGCCATGATTCCGGCGAGCTGCGAGGCATCTTCGGAGGCAATCCCTTGGTTCACTAGATAATCAATAAGGGAATCATCATCTCTTTCGCAAACCGAAACAGCGATTGTGGATGCTGGCCCACCAGCTACTGCGGTAGAAACGTTACCATAAATAATTTGTTGCGAAATTTGTTGGACCTGTTCCGTATCTGACTTGTCGGTATTACTATTACCAAAACCGACATCCAAAGCACCTGGAACAGATTTTTCTAACTCCATGGTTAATTCCAAAACCCTACTTCGTACTGCTTGCTTAATCTCATAAAACGCAGTTGCCGATATAGAGCCGGATATTTCGTTGCAAGCGTAGCCTTCATACACTTTGCCCTGTAACAAGAGAATCAGGTTTGAGCAGTCAAGCCCAAATGCCCCTCCGTCAGCAATTTTTTTAACCATTTCATCGATGGCGGCAATGCTTTCCCTTACTTTATAAGCTGTCCAGCTTTCGCCAGCGTGCTTTTTAATTAAATAAGGAGGAATCGGCGCATTCTGAATCCCTGATCCGAAGGGTCCCGAAAACGTGCCCTTGTATGCGATACCGGTCACTCTGTATGACGGGACTTCAGCACCGGTTGGATACCCTTCCGATTCATGCTTCACCCATTCCTCCAGAATATCGCTATTTAGCCGGGCAGCTAACAGCCTGACCTTCAATAGGATCGATCCTAAGTCGGAACCTTCGGTTACGACGTTCTCTTGGATTTGTTGCAGTAATGACATCTAAGTTCTTTGCTGAGTAATCGCATAACGCCTTGGGTAAGCTGCCGATACGGAGCGCAGCGTAGTGGCGGTCAGCTTCACCCACTTGTTATGCATTGTCAGCTCGATGAAACAGGATAAGAGTGAGTATTACTCCGAGCATTTTCCTGTGGCCAGGCTCCATATCGTCATAGTGGTTTTGATTACGTTTTTGGGCAGCAACGATTCTGCCCTTTGCAGACTGAACCAGGTTCTTTTCGTCTATGTCCAGAATGCCGGCATCTTGCAAAATAATTCTGTAATCGTTCCCGACCCACCGATTACCAACTTTATTTATCTCTTGCTTAAATTTTTCCCTGACGTACTCAGCCAATCTATCTTCATTATCGTGATATCGGGCTGGAATAGATGTTTCTTCCAATTCGTCAATCAGCTCGCCGAGCTCTTTGGCAAAACTATCTTCTTCTATTTCAAAGTGACACCCGTCGTAACCGGAAGATAGCTCCCAGTGCGCCCTGATATGGGATAGGGGCCTTAGAACCTCATAATCCAAGAAGTGACTTCGCTCAAAAAAATCAATCACCTATTTTCCTCAGGGCATAACGCCCAAGCTCAGTTGCCGCCGGAGCGGGCGTAGCCCGCGGAGGGAACCTGAAGCGCGCCAGCGCTTCGGGCGGTCAACTGCAGCGTTTCGTTAGCTTTCATACGCCTACCAGTCCATATTAGCGGCCGAATCAAACCGATACATCAAATGTTCTAAAAACTCACTCATCTCTTTGCATGACGCCATGGCCTTCGCGTAGGTTCCGTCATGAACGTATGAGAGTATCGTTGGTAGCCCACTTTCAATATATTCTTGAGCAGGCGCCGTTGATCCTGACCAAAGATGCTTCACAAAGCTATCGATCTTAGCGATTGCCTTTGCATCGGCGAATGCAGGCGCTCCTGTAAATGAGTACTTGTGCTTTTGTTTTCCGGTTAAAAGAAGTGGCACGGCGCCAGCGCCTGAGTGAAATTCAAAGGCTTCACCCCTCTTTCCAAAGGCGCCATGCGCCATAAAATTGCGAATCTGTAGCCGAAGCTCAAGCAAGATATCGTAGTGCTTCTTAGAGTCTGGATTGGTAACATCCAGCGCGCCTTTGAACTTTGATTTCCAGTCCGAATCTGCCAACTCCGCAACGTCGGCGCCTGTTTGGGCACGCCCCTGTAAAACAGCCAGATGGATGAACACGTGTTCAGTCCAACTGAAGAAAGCATCAACTGCCGCCTGCGCGTTCCAGTGGGCCTCGTCCGAAAGATGAGCGGCAGGAAACCGGACACTGGTCATTTCGCCGAAATCATGCTTGGTTTTTGTCACTTCCCTTTCGTCTTTTCGACGCTGATACTCCTCTCTGAGATCAAGGAATCGGCCTCGAAAAAACTCATATCGGCTGAACAAGCCTGGGCTGCGGTTCAAAACGTTTAAATGCGTCCCTGTTGCAGCCTGTTCCGCCCGCCATTCGAAATAGGGTTCTGCGGCTGTCACTGCGCGGCGAATACATGCCACGATTTCAGTTGCGTCGTCTTCTTGTTGCGCTGTTGGTGTCCCACTTCGCGTGGCCGTAGGATTTAAAGCTGGAGCGAATACTCCAAGTCCCATTTTCCGATGCTCAATGCCGTAAAGCCGACCACCAATCCGAACTGGCACGATCCATGCCGTCTTCTCCCACCTTCCCAAATAAGGGAACCCTAAGAGATCGACAAGCAAGAAGTAGACTAAATAATATGGCGGCAGCTCCCTGCCGGCATTCGTTCGCGATGAGAGCGCCAAACATCGGGATTCGTCAGAGTCTTCCGGCTTCCCGGCGGGCTTCAACGGGTCGAGAGCATTCCGAGCGGTGTCGCGGACTGCAATAATCTCTGACGGCAGGGTATTTCTAGAAAAAGTGCCCATGAGAGCTAACGCCCAAGCTCAGTTGCCGCCGGAGCGGCCGAAGGCCGCGAAGGGAACCCAAAGCGCGCCAGCGCTTGGGGCGGTCAACTGCAGCGCCTCGTTATGCACTTGTATTTCGTTAGCTATTTCGCCCTGTTTTCGAGTTAGCTCAGATATCGAACTCTGCAACTGCTCGATTTCATCTTTTTGCGTTTTTATTAAGCGAGCTTGAACCTCTAGTTTTTCGTTCAATTGGCTTTGCGCTAGCGGTGGAGCTACGAACGGCACTGCCACTAGGCAAATCGTTGCAACTACCAACAAACCCGTTAGGCAGTTGAGCCTGCGCGAAAGACGTTCGTTAATCTTTGCAGCTCGGACCATTAAAACCGCTTGAACAAAACCTTCCTCACTCTTATGACCATTCGGATTGTTATTCAAACGCTCGACAACTTTATCGAGCGGCACTTCCAAATATTCCTTCGCGGTCGGCTTTTTTGTTTGTGTCGCAAAGTCACTCATCGATAACCCGTTCCTCGCAAGGCATAACGCCAACTAGAAGACATATATCTATTCCTAGATATATCGCCATCCATATCTATATATCCCCGATAATCCGATCGCCGAGGCCCAGCTCGCACACAACACCGTAGTTTACGGCCCACGCCTTCTCTTCCGGCCGCCAGCGGCCGCCGCGTTGGCGCAGCGCTTCTCGCAGCGCTGTCTCTTCATAAGCGACCTTGAGCAGGACTGGCTCGTCTGCCGCCCGCTGCATGAGATGGGCTTCTCGGCTGCCCGACGAGCGCCACGGCGTCGTTTCTTCGATGAGTTCGACGGTTTTGTATCGCGTGGCGGTTGTCTGGTCGTAGCGATATCGCACACAGATCAGACGATCGCCGTATTTCTTGACGAGCGCTTTGGTGCCGTTTTGGCCCGGCTGCAGGTTGAGTCGCGTTTCCAAAGACGTCCCCTCGTCTTTTTCTAACCTCGAAGATAACGAGTAGGCCAATTTTTTCGAGAGCGACTTTGGTCGAGGGCGGTGCGTGCTACAGCACCGCCAGGGTCGTATCTTTGCGCAGCGAACAAATTCGGGGTGACTCCGCAACTATAAAAGCCGCGACGACAGCACGATCGCTATGGCATTTCGCTCACGCGGCGTCGAAGTCGATTTTTTCAACCGAGTTGAGATCCAGGGTTTTTTTGGCCTGCCACAGCTCATAATTGTCTTGCAGCGCCAACCAGCTTTCGGCGGAACGGCCGAGCGTTATCGACAGGCGCAGCGCCATTTCAGAGCTGATGCCACTGCGGCCTTGAAGCACGCGATTGAGCGTCGACGCAGCAACCCCGAGTTTGGCGGCCAGTGTTCGCCCGGTGATGCCGTACGGCAGCATATAGATTTCACGAATGAACTCCCCGGGGTGCGGCGGATTGTGCATGGTCATCAGTGATAGTCCTCATAATCCAACACGTACGCGTTACCGTCGTAGAACTCGAACGTCAGGCGCCAATTCCCGCTCACGCGAATAGACCAACGCTGGGATTCGCGACCTTTCAACGCATGCAGTTTAAAACCCGGAATGGCCATGTCGTCGATGATTGTGGCGGTGTCGAGTGCGGCTAACTGCAAGCGTAAGCGCTTTGCATGGTCGGTCTTGATTCCTGCTTTTGAACCGGATTCAAAGAATTGCTCTAGGCCTTTATGACGAAATGACTTGATCACGACAGCTAGTTTAGCTTATGGCGCGCGGTGCGCAACACGCACTGGCCGTCAGGCATAAATTTAACGAGCTGGAAATCACTGCGACCTGTCGTTCACCTTTAGCCCGATTTTGGATACCAATCCAGTAGCCGCACCTCGATATTCGAATCCCCGGCATTCACGCGCCGCTTGAAGTCTTCAACATCCTGTCCCCGGTAGTGATACGGGTAAACGATCTTGGGTTTGAAATCCAGCACCGCATCGGCGGCCTGCTCGGTATCCATCGTGTAGGGCAGATTCATGCACACGAAGGCGAGGTCGATATCCTCAAGGGCCCGCATGGCGGGGACGCCTTCGGTATCGCCGGAGATATACACGCGCTTGTCCGCCAGCGTGAGCACGTAACCGTTGCCCCATCCCTTCGGGTGATGGGCGTCCGGTGACGCCGGCAGGTTGTAGGCGGGGATTGCCTGGATGGGAATGCCGGCGGCGGTAGCGGACTCGCCGTTGTTGAGTGTGATCTGTTTATCGCCGACCGATGGGTCGATGTCCTTAGCCACGGCTTCGGGCATGACGATGGTGGCGTGGCTTGTATCGAGTGCGGCCAGGGTGTCGGGCGCGAAGTGGTCGTGGTGGGCGTGGGTGATGAGGATGAGATCGGGGGCCGGCAGGTCAGCGTAGCGGGCCGGATCGCCGACCGGATCGTTGTAGATGGTCGTGCCGTGCCAGGTGGCGACGAAGCTGGCGTGCTCGACGATGTGCAGGCGCATGGGGCCCTGCTCGGTGTCCAATGCCACCGGGCCGATGCCGGTGGAGTCAGCCGCTGCGGGGAGGGAGAGGCTCGTGCAGAGCAACAGCGCGAGCAGCCCGAGCAGCGGGCGGCGCGGGTAAGACGAAACGAACGACATGCACGATTCCTCCAGAAGGCCCGGCAGCGGGTGACGCGGCGCGGGCATGATGCGTTGCATTCAAACTGGCGCAACGCGGCATCGTCTGGCAAGTCGACGCTTGTCTTACAGCGTATTCGGCAGTGGCCGGGCAACGCCCGCCCTGCGCCTAAGTCGGCGCGGGACGGGCGGTCGGGTTCAGCGCTTGGGCGCGGACACGTATTGGTGCCAGGGGTGGTTTTCCTTGAAGCCGAGCTCTTCGCGGATCTTGCGGTTGGAGTACAGGGCTTCGTGCTCGCCCAGTTCGCGCCGTACTTCGACATCCGGGTAGAAGCGCTCGATGAGCTCGGCGTTGGTCAGATGGACCGAATTGTGATCGTTGCCGGCGTTGAAGACGTCATAGCCGCGGCCGTCGGTGGCCAGGCAGAGATCGACGATCTGGCCCAGATCGCGGGCATCGATATAGCAAAAGACGTTGCGCCGCCGCACTTCGGGCTGCTCGAAGAAGTGCGGGAAGTCGGTGGCGTATTCGTGCGGCTCGATGACGTTACCGATACGCAGGCCGTAGATATCCGCCCCCGTGCGCTTGGCAAACGCCTTCGCCGTGGCCTCGTTACAGACCTTGGAGGTGGCATAGCTGTCGGCCGGCTCGGTGGGATGGTCTTCTTCCACCGGCAGGAAATCCGGCTTGGCCACGCCGTCAGCAAAACAGATGCCGTAGGTGGTCTCCGAGGAGGCGAAGACGATCTTCTTGATGCCCAACTTGGTGGCAGCGTTGAGCACGTTGTAGGTGCCCAGCGTGTTGATGCGATACGTCTCGGCATCCGTGGTCACAAAGTTGCGCGGGATGGCCGCGAAATGCACGACCGCATCGAAGGGCCTCGGCCCGCCCTCGCCCCGGTCCAGCTCGCCCATGTTGGCGTAGGTCGAAAACGCATCAAACATCTGGCCGGGATCAGTTACATCGGCGTCCAGATGATCCACCCGTGGATCATCCAGCGGCACGCGGTCGATATTGAGCACCTGATGCCCGTGGTCCAGCAGATACGGCACCACATGGCGCCCGGCCTTACCGGAGCCGCCGGTAAACAGAATACGCATGGTTTGATGGATGGCTCGATTGGTGCCGCCACCTTGCCACAGCGCCGCCCATGCCGTTCTCGAGCCGATGGGACAAGCGCTTATCCTGTCGGCATGACCACCCGTTATGTATGGGCCGCCGTGCTGGCGGCCGGTTTCATCGCCTACGGCTCGTTGACGCCGTTTGACTGGTACAGCGGCGCCAGCGCGCACCCGCTGGCGTTCGTGTTGTCGCGCTGGGACACGCCCCACCAACCCCTGTCCGGCTGGCTGGCCAATATTGCGCTTTATGTGCCGCTGGGTCTGTTCATCTCGCTGGCGCGGGCGCCGCGGGGCAGCCATGCCAGGCGCCTGCTGTGGAGCGGGTTGCTGGCACTTAGCCTGTGTTTTTCGATCGAGCTGATCCAGGTGTATGACTGGGGCCGACAAGCCACGCTCACCGATGTGTATCCCAACGTCATCGGCGCGCTGCTGGGCGCCGAACTGGCCTGGCGTCTGCCTGTGCGGCTGCAACAACCCGTGGGTGATTTTCGCCAGCCCTTCACGCTGTGCCTGCTGGGTGCTTTTTTCGTGGGCGAGCTCTACCCGTTCATCCCCACGCTCAACCTGGCGTGGCATCGCGATGCGCTGTTTTCGCTCTGGCAGCACCCGCACATTGAACCTGAGGCGTTCGTGCTGGCCTTCTTGCGCTGGCTGCTTTCGGGCCTGGCCCTGCGTCAACTGTTCGGTGCACAAGACGGCTGGCGCGGATGGTGGGTGGTGGTGGCCGCCGTGTTTGCAGGCCAGATCGTCATGCTGGATGTCTGGCTGTCGATCAGCGAGTGGAGCGCGGTGCTCGTGGCGGCGTGCACGCTGGCCGCTGTGCGCGGTGTCACCGCTCGCCGCGTCGCCGGTATCGCCAGCCTGCTGGTACTCGCCGGGCTGGTTTATCTCATGGGTGGGGGCGACAGTGCGGACACACAGGCCACGCTGCAGCCGCTGGCCCAATGGGCCTCGGCGGACATGGCAACGCTGGCCCGCCGTATGCTGGCGTTATTTCTGGTGGTGGGCGGCCTGCTGTGGTGTCTGCTCGCCTCAGGCCTTTCAAGCGGGCGCGCTACGGGCCTGGCGGTCGGCGTTCTGGCTTTGGCGGCTTTCCTGGGCGCGCCGCCGGGGTCCGCACTGGCCCGCCTGGCCCCGGCGGTCTGTGCCAGCGTGATCGGCGCCGCGCTGATGCTTGGCAGCCGATGGCTTGTGCGTCGCTAGGCTGCGCTAGGCTGGGCTGGCATCGCCGGGTATCGGCGCAAACTTCAGCAAGGCCAGGTACGCCAACACGGCCCCGCCGGCTGCTCCGACCATCACCATCGCCATGGCCTGGGCATCGCCGCCGGCGATACCTACCGCCCAGGTGGCCACGGCCCCCATGGCGAACTGGAAGACGCCGAACAGCGCGCTGGCGGCACCGGCGGCATTCGGGGCCAGGTCCAGCAGGCCGGCCACGGTGTTGGCCCCGGCCACGCCCACCGTCGAGAGCAGGAAGAACAGCGGAACGGCCACGCCCCAGAAACCGCCGAAGCCGGTGAAGGTGGTCACCATGAGTACCACGGCACAGGCCAGCGTATTGCCCACGGCCACGCCCAGCAGGCGGCGATAGCCAAAACGCTCGACGATACGGCCGTTGGTGAACGTGCCGATCAGCATGGACACGATATTGGCCGAGAAATAAAAGCCGAAAACCGACTGATCCACGCCGAACTGATTAATGTAGATAAAGGAACTGGCGGCGACGTAAGAAAACAGCGCGCCGAACATCAGCGAGCCGCAGATCAGATACAGCGCCACCGGCAGGCGCGTGACCAGCGATAGATAGCCCACATACTGCTGGGCCAGCGTGCGGTCACGTACGCGCCGATGATGCGGGTGCGACTCGGCAAGCAGCGCCGACAACGCCGCGATCGCTACCAGCGAATACACCACCAGCATCCAGAAGATCAGCCGCCACTCACCGATGAACAGAATCAGGCTGCCGATCATTGGCGCCAGCAGCGGTGCCGCCCCCATGACCATCACCACGAACGACATGACACTGGCCGCCTTGGCGCCCTGGAAACGGTCCCGCACAATGGCACGCGCCATGACCGGCCCGGCAGCCGCCCCAAAGCCCTGTATGAGACGCGCCACGATCAGTGTTTCCACCGAATTGGCCAGCGCGCAAGCGATGCTGGCCCCCAGATAGAGCACCAGACCAAAGTACAGAATGGGCCGGCGCCCGTGGCGGTCGGAGATCGGCCCATAGAGCAGCTGGCCAAAACCCAGCCCGACGAAAAACAGGCTCAGGCTCCACTGCACGGTGGCATCAGCCACGCCGAACTGGTCGGCCAGCGTAGGCATGGCCGGCAGATAGGTATCAATGGACAGCGGCGCGACCGCGGTCAAAAGCCCCAGCACGCAGATCATGAGCACATGCTCGCCGCGCGTCTGTGTCTCGCTCGTTTCACGCGCGACATCGGACATGACACTCTCCAGCAGATCGTTGTCGGCGGATCACGGGCTGTGATCCGCGGCGGCGCTATGGCCCGCGGGTTTGCGCGGCGCGCCGAATAAGAGCCGCGCTATTATGCCAGCCGCTGCGTTCTACAGCGATTGCCTCGGAGTCGCCCTCGCCCGCCGGATGCAGGCCGGTGAGTGTGGCGCCCGGTGGCATCTCCACGGCCAGGCCCATGCCGGACTCACTGGCGATGCGCGCCGTCTGGGCCCAGTACACGGTGCGGGCCATGTTGAACAACAAGTCGTCGCCCACATCGGCGCCGCGATACAAACGGCGCCGCGCGTTGGCCGAAAAATAAGCACAGCGCGGTGCGCGCCAGGCCACATCTGCGCCGATATCGGCCAGCCGCGCCGCGGGGCCGTCCAATAGCGCACAGTGCGAGGGCACGGCCACCGCCAGGCGTTTGACCGCTCGCGCGCCCGCGTCCTGCGCCCGGTCGGCCAGCAACGCCAAGGCGTCGTCACGGCCGGCCGCCACGATCTGTTGGTCGGCGTTGACGTTGGCAACGTATACCGCGTGATTCTCGGCCTGGAGCGCATCGACCAGTTCGCTCACGGCCTGCTCGCTCAGACCCAGCACTGCGAGCATGCCATAGCCGCTCGGATATGCCTCACCCATCAGCCGGCCGCGCTCCGCCACCAGGCCAAGGGCCACGTCAAAGTCGACAACGCCGGCGATAACAGCCGCCGGCCAGGCGCCAATCGACAACCCCAGAACCGCGTCCGGCGCCCCGGCTTCGGCGCACAGATGACGCGCCGCGGCCACGCCGGCCACGGTGAGCGCCAGCTGGACATTGTCAGTCGTGGCAAGCGCTTCAGAGGTGTCCAGCGACGCGCACGTCCGCGACAAAACGTCTTCGGCCTCGGCGCGTGTCTCGCGCACCGGCGCGGAATCCGGCAGCTCGGCCAGCATGCCCCGGCGCTGAGCGCCCTGGCCGGGAAACGTAAACAACACGCTCATGCAGCCACCGCCCACGGGTTGGCCGTGAGATAAGGCCCCGTATCGCTTTTGACCATCATTTGACCGGCCTCACCGGCCCAGTCGGCCAGCGCGACGCCGCCGGCCGGTGTTTCCAGCTGAATATCACAACGTATGGCATAGGTCTGCCGGGCAGCGGCGGCCATCTCGCAGAGGGCAGCCAGCACATCGTTGCAACACTCCGGCAGGCGCACCACTAGATCAAGATCCGACTCGCGATGTGCCACCGCCCGCCCGGTGGCCAGCTCATAGCCCACGGCCCCGGTCGGCCCCCAAACGATAGACAAGCCCTTGAGCCGGTGCCGGATATCCGCCAAGGCGGCCAGCGCCGGCACGTCACCGCCCCGTTCGCTCCGCGGCGGACGCGCCAGCACGTCCAGGTCAATCGCCTCCGGCGCCAGATGCGATGACACTCGCTTGGCGGCAACCTGATCCCCGTGACGCTGACGTTTATCAGCGCCGCGGATGCCGACCGGCAGGGATATGCCGTGGCGCGCCGCACGCCGAACGACACCCGGCTCGCCCGCCGCAACCACGGCG
This sequence comes from Salinisphaera sp. UBA1666, assembly GCA_002320455.1. Lineage (GTDB taxonomy): Bacteria > Pseudomonadota > Gammaproteobacteria > Nevskiales > Salinisphaeraceae > Salinisphaera. The sequence goes on along the minus strand of DCKU01000112.1, from coordinate 12,628 downwards.
AGTGCCCAGGCGGGCGCGTCCGCGGCCAGTGCTGCCTCATCGAACCAGACCAGATCATGCGGGCAGACCATGCCAGGCCGGCGCGCGCTGTAGTTGCCGCCGGTGGCCTGGATCAGCCCGGCCATTCAGCGGCCATGCGCTCGCGCACGCGGGCTGTTGCCGTGCGCTCACCGCGGCCGATGCGCGAGCCCAGATCCACGCCGCCCCCAATGTCCGCCGCGGCTTCGGCAAGCGCGTCGCGAACCCGCGCCACGGCCGCGCTGTCGCCTGCGGCCTCGGGGGCCACGTCGAGCCGGGCATGTAGCAGGCCCAGCCGCTCATAGCTGTCGATGTCATAGGCCATGGGCGTGATCTGGCGCGCCAGCTGCTCCACGCCCTCCACGCTGCGCTGGGTGATGCGGGCGGCCGCGTGTTTGCCCATCGCATGCACCTGCACGTCCGTGCCCGACAGGCTCACGATACGATTGGCTTGATAGCCATGGGCCAGAAACCCGCCGGACATCGCCTTGCCGGCGATGAGCGTGACCACCGGATGCCCGGCCCGGCGGGCCCGGATATAGCCCTGGGCTGCTGCGGCCAGTGCCTGGTGGATACCATAGGCCTCTTCGGTGCGGCCGTAGGCCTGGCTGGGGACGTCGACCACGGCCACGATGGCCCGCTTGCTGGACGTCTGGGCGTCCGCAGCCACGATGTCACACAACACATGCGCCAGCCCCCAGCCCTCGACCAGGCCCACTTCACCGGCGCGGGCGCGGGGATATCGGCTATCGGGGTCGGGTACTACAGCAATGAACGTTCCCGCCTGCTTGGCCAGCGTCGTGTCTGCCACGTACAGGCTGGCCGGCGTATCGGCCCACCGCGCGGCGTTGTCGGTCAAGGCCTTGATCCAGTCGGCGCCGTACGGGGACGCAGAGTCCATGGGCTGGTTCATGACGTGGCTCCGGTGGCGGCAAACTGTTCGCGGGTGGATTCGCCCGTGGCTTTGGCAGCGGGGTCGATGGCGGCCAGGAGATTCTCGAAACGCTCGGTCGCCGCCAGGCGGGCCGGGGTTTGCACATCGGCTTTGACCCGCTCGCCCAGAAGACGCCGCAGGGCGGCGATATCGTCGGCGACCCGGTGTTCGGCCAGACCCGTTGTCACACGCTGCTCACCGCCCAGCAGTGACCAGATCATGGGCCGGTCGCGGCTGTCGAACTCATCCACGCCGGCTTCTTGTTCGATGACCTGCGGCCCGTTCAAACCCAGGCGGGCCTCTCGGGTAACGATCAGCTCCGAGCACAGCCCGGCCGCGATCGACATGCCGCCGAAACAACCCACCGGCCCGGTCACCACGCCAATCACCGGCACATAGGCGCGCAGGGCCACGATCAAATCATGGATCTCGGCGATGGCCGCCAGGCCGCAGTTGGCCTCCTGCAGGCGCACGCCCCCGGTCTCCAAAAGCAGGATAGGCACCACCGGCGTGCCGTTTTCGGCATCGGCCAGTGCACAGGCCAGCGCGCCGGCGATCTTGGCGCCGCCGACCTCACCCATCGAGCCGCCCTGGAAAGCCGGCTCCACCGCGGCCATGACCACGGCCTGGCCGCCCAGCGTGCCACGCATGATCACCACGCCGTCGTCGGCCTGGGTGACGATGTCCTGCTTGGGCAGCCACGGCGAGCGCAGGCGCTCGAACGGGCCCAGCAGCTCCCGCTGGCCGGCTGAATCCAGCAGGGCCTGGCAGCGCGCGCGCGCCGGTAATTCGACGATGCTCTGTCGTTCGAGTAGGTCGGCCACGTCAGTCATGGGCAGCGTCTCCCGTTGTCTGTTCCATGGCCTGGGCGATGCGCAGCCGCACCACGGCCGGGGTGGCCCCGAAGTCGTTGATCTCGACCTTGTAGGCCGCCAGGCCTTCTTCGGTGAAGATACGATCAATCACGGCTTTCCAGATCTCATCCACACCGTCGACCGAGGTCGCGATGGCCACGGTGGTCTGGCCGGATACGCCGGGCTCCAGCAATACCTCGAGGTCGCCCGAGCCGACAACGCCGGCCAGCGCGCGCTGTGCCGCAGGCGCGCCGGCCGTATATTCAAGCGATAGCGTTTGCATGCGCATTTTCTCCTTGTCGGTTTGCGAAGCTCTCGGCTTCGAGCCGATCAATGAATACGGTAGCGGCCAGCAGGTCAGCCGCGCCGCCGGGCGAGGCGCGATAGGCCACCAATGTTTGATCCAGGCGCGCCCAGGCGCGCGCCCCGGCCGGCGTGGCTGTGCCGCCGGCGGCCAGGACCGCCCGCGCGCCGCCTTGCATGGCCGCAAGCCCGGCCGCACCGGCTCGGTGGAGCACGCAGGTGTCATCCAGCACCGCCATAAGTGCTGCCAGCGCGTCGAGTCGCGCCGTGGTTTCGCAGCCGGTGGCGGCGCGCACGCGACGCAGCGTAGGAAGGCTGTGACCGATGATTGGCGGAAAACCGTCTGCGGCAATTTCGCGGGCCCCGGCGGCGCCGTAGCGCGCGATCGCTGTACGGCCGTTGGAGATGCGCCGCGCATCCAGCGCCGGGTCGTCGATGGCCGCCAGGCCCGCGGCAGCACCGGCCAGCGTGTCGGCCTGCCAGTCGGCCGGGTCTCGCGCCGCCGCTACTGCCGTCAGCAGGCCCAAGCACCAGATGGCCCCGCGGTGGGTGTTGATACCGCCGGTGGCCAGCATCATGGCCGCTTCGGCCTCTCGCCCCAGCAGGCCCAGCCGGGCCCGCAGCGCCTGTAGCCCGTCTACGCCGTCGTCAGGCGCGGCCCCGGCTTCGGCAATAGCCTGAAAGCCGGGAACCAGGGCCGCGATCGAGGCCTGCATTGTGGCGTAGGTCATGTCGTGGTGGACCCCGGCCCCGCGGCGGTCGATCAGCCCCGGCTTGGGGGTGAGATCAAGCTCGGCGACGAGTGCGTCGCGCACGCGATCGGCCAGCCAGTCGGCTCTGGGTAGGCGCGTCGGCATCACCAGCTCCGAAAACGCGCCGGCGGGTTATACAGCCCGCCCGACCAGTCGACCAAGTCGGCAATACTCGAAGCCGCAAGCTGGCTCCGCGTGGCCTCGGCGCGCGATACGCCGAGATCTGAGGGCCATTTCACCTTGCCGGCCTCACGCAGACGCCGCGTCTCGGCCGGATCGGCCGCGCGGCCCAGCGGTGTCACCCCGGCTACGGCGGCGATCATTGCCCGCCGCTCAGCCAGAGACTCGGCCATGTAGAGATAGGCAATGCCTTCCTCGGTGAGCAGATGGGTGGTGTCATCGCCGTAGACCATGACCGGGGCCACGGCCAGGTTGGCTTTCTTGGCCACGGTTACGGCGTCGAGCTCGTCGACGAAGGTCGGCGTCAGCCCGGCCTGGAACGTCTCGACCATCTGCACCACCAGCTTGCGCCCGCGGCCCAGCGGGTCATTCTCATCGGCCAGATCGGCCCAGGCCGGCGTGGCGTGGCGACGGCCGCGGGCATCGCTGCCCAGATTCGGCGCACCGCCAAAGCCGGAAACACGCGAGGTGGTCACGGTGGAGGAATTGCCGTCCGGGTCGATCTGCAACGTGGCGCCGATGAACATATCAGCCGCGTACTGGCCGGCCAGCTGGCAGAACGCCCGGTTAGAGCGCAGGGAGCCGTCGTGGCCGGTAAAGAACACATCCCCACGGGCGGCCACGTAATCCTCCATGCCCAGCTCGGTACCGAAACAGTGCACCGACTCGACCCAGCCCGACTCGATAGCCGGAATGAGCGTGGGATGCGGATTGAGCACCCAGTTCTTGGCGATTTGGCCCTTGAGACCGAGCTTTTCGCCGTAGGTGGGCAACAACAGTTCGATGGCCGCGGTATTGAAGCCGATGCCATGGTTGAGCGAGGCCACGCCGTGCTCGGCATAAATGCCCTTGATGGCCATCATGGCCATGAAGATCTGCACGTTGGTGATATGGCGCGGATCACGGGTGAACAGCGGCTCGATATAAAACGGCCGGTCGGCCTCGACCACTACATCCACCCAGGAGCCCGGAATATCCACCCGGTCGAGCTGGCTGACGTCATCGACGATCTCGTTGGCCTGGGCGATGACGATACCGCCGGAAAACGCCGCCGCCTCGACGAGCGCCGGCGTGTCCTCGGTCGAGGGGCCGGTATACAGGTTGCCGGCCCGGTCGGCCTTGAAGGCCGCCGTGAGCACCACCTTGGGGATCAGGTCCACAAACAGCCGTGCATACAGCTCGATATAGGTATGGATAGCCCCGACCTCGATCGTGCCGTCCATCATCAGCGCGCCGATGCGATGGCTCTGCGTGCCCGAGAACGCGAAATCCAGTTTCTTGGCGATGCCTTTCTCGAACACCGCCAGGTGCTCCGGCCGGCCCACGCTGGGCTGGATCATGTGCAGATCGTGCAGGCGCTCGGGGTCCAGATCGGCCAGCGCCCGCGAGAGAAAATCGGCCTGCTTCTGGTTGTTGCCCTCGGCGATCACGCGATCGCCCGAGGTGATACAGCCATAGAGCACCTCGGCGATCGACGCCCGCGGGGCCACCTTGTCGCTGAGCAGGTGCGTAATGCGATCCAGCCGGCGCTGCTTGTCGACAGCGCGGGTATTCCACTGGCGGGGCACGGCGTTTGGGCTCATGGGCAGATTGGGTTCGAATGCCTGAACTCAAGTTAGAATCAGGGACGCCGACGATCAATCAAGCTGTCGTTGGCTTTATTAACGTCAGGGGAAGCTCAGCATGCGCGGCGCCGATGAAATCACCCTGCGCAAGCTGGAAATCTTTCTGGCCTTTATGCGCGAGCAGAATCTGGCCCGCGCTGCTGAAAGCCTGGGGGTCTCCAGCGTCTCGGTGCACAAGGCGATCCATTCGCTGGAAACAGCCGTGGGCGCGCCGCTGTTCGCCCATCGCGGGCGCAGCCTGCGGCCGCTGGCCTCGGCGGAGGTGCTGGCGCGCCACGGCCAGGACATCATCGACGATATCCAGCGCAGCGTGGATGCCACGCGCCAGGCGGCCGGCATCGCCCCGCGCACGTTTCGGATCGGCTCGCTGTATTCGCTGACCATGTCACTGGTGCCGAGTATCGTGACCGCCATGCAGCGCGCCCTGCCCGGCTGTGACACCGAGCTGGTGCTGGGCTCCAACACCGCGTTGGAGGATCAACTCACCGCCGGCGAGATCGACGCGGCCCTGGTCTGTACCCACGAGCTGGCGCGCAGCAACACCCGCGACGTCATACCGCTGTTCGAGGATGAGATCTATCTCGTCTCGCCCGCCGATAAAGCCCGCAGCCAGCGCGAGCCGGTGGATCTCGCCGACTACCGCGATGCCCCGTTCGTGGTCCTGTCACAAGAGTTTTCCAGCGGGCGCGATTCGTATCGCATGTTCCAGGCGGCCGGCATCACCCCGCGGGTGGCGCTGCGGGCCAACGATATCTTCTCGTTATCGGGCTTGGTGCGGGGCGGCGTGGGCTATGCCCTACTGCCCGGGCGTATTGCCGAGCTGTATCCGGGGGCGCTGACGTTTCAACGGGTACAGAAAAGCCAGCGCGTGGCCCAGCAGGTGGGTCTGTGTCATCTGGCCTCGCGCGCCGAGGACGAATCCATCGGCGCGCTGATCGCCGCGGCCCGCGACATCATCGCCCCGATGGTCGATGCCGACGGGCGGCTAGTCATCTAGCCGCCGCTGAAGGGCGCGCGAGCTCTAACCACCAATCAACGACCGCACCACCAGATAGAACACCGACGGGCCGAGCAGACAGCCGAAGCCGGTATAGAAGGTGGCCGTCATGGCCCCGTACGGGACGAGCCGGGCATCGGTGGCCGCCAGGCCCGCCGCGACACCGCTGGTGGTGCCCATCATGCCGCCGAACACGAGTGCGGCCGAGGGATTGTTCAACTGAATACGACGGGCGACCACGGGCGTGAAGATCATCACCGAGATCGACTTCACCAGGCCGATGGCGATCGACAACGCGATCAACTCCGAGCCGGCACCTATGGCGGTGCCGGTGACCGGACCCACGATATACGTGGCCGCCCCCGCCCCGATGGTGGTCACGGCGACCGGGTCGGTATAGCCAAAGGCGTAGGCAATCGCTGCCCCTATGGTGAACGGTACAGCCAAGCCCACAAAGAGCGCGATCACGCCGTTCATGCCGGCTTTTTTCAGCTCGGCCAGATCCACGCCGAACGCCGTGGCCACGATGGCGAAATCGCGCAGCATGGAGCCGCCCATCACCCCCAAGCCGGAGAACACGGCGATATCCGCCAGGCCGTCCTCGCCCCCCGTCGCGATACCGCCAACATAGGCCAGCACCAGCCCGGCCGCGATCGCGATAGCCGAGCCGTGAATCCGCCCGCCGGTGAGATAGCGGGCCGCGAGATTACAACCCAGCATCAACAGGCCAACCAGGGCGAACGCGGTGATCAGCGCGTTACTGCTTAAAATATCCGTCAGTCGATCAAGCATGGGGGGCCTGCCTCTGGCCGCTCTGGCCATCGTCTTCTGACATGGCATCCATGGGCTTGGCGTACTTGCCTTTGCCGAGACGGGCAATCACCGGCACCAGGGCAAAACTGATCGCCACCACGACCAGGCCGCCGACGAGCGCTACCGGCCCGCCCGAAACGGCACCCAACACGTTCTGGCTGGCCGCCATGGCAACCACGATCGGGATATATAAAGAGCTCCAGAACGACAGCCCGGCCTGGGCGCGGTCGTCGAAACATCCGGCACGCTGGAGCCGGTAGACACAGAACACCAGCAGCAGCATGGCGATACCCACGCCGCCGACGTTCGCATCGATGCCCATGGCCATGCCCAGCACCGCGCCCAGCAGCTTGCCCACCAACAGACAGGCCGCCAACAGGGCGACACCGTAGATCACCATCGTTGCTCTCCTCCTTCATTGTTGTATGGATCAGTCTTGGAATGCGGCCACGGACGTATCAACCGCCACGGCGTTAACGAAATTAGCCTCGGCCTAAGCACCAACGGCGTCACGGGCTTTAGCGCGAACCGGCTAAGACCAATGTCGGGGATCATTCCGTAGGCCCCACCACGGGATGGGCTGCGGCACCGGCCACGCAGCGCCGTGCCTGCGCTGTTATCCTTTGGGTTGCACGCCGCCAGGGTCTGGCTGAATGCGCGTTGTGCCCGGTTCGAAACGAAGACAAGCTCGCCCATGATCAATAAAGCTCGTGTCGGCCTGGCCGGCGATCCCGATAGCGCCTGGCGGCTGGTGGCCGATATCGGCGGCACCAGTGCCCGCTTCGCGCTGGCCGACGACTACGGCGCCCTGCAGTCGCACGAGACGTTGCCCTGCGAAAACTTCGACGGCCCGGCCGAGGCGGCGCGCGCCTATCTGTCACAGCGTGACGTCGGCAGCATCCGTGCGGCCGCCTTCGCGGTAGCCACGCCGGTCTATACCGACCATATTTCGTTCACCAACCGCGAGTCGTGGTCGTTTTCGGTGAGCGAGCTGGGCCGTGCGCTCGGCGTCGCACAGTGTCGTGTGATCAACGACTTCACCGCGCTGGCCCTGTCGATTCCGCGTTTGGATCGCGAATGGCTGGAACCGGTTTCAGAGCACGGAACACGAACCTTCGACGCGCCGATGGCGGTCATCGGCCCGGGCACCGGGCTGGGGGCAACCGGCGTTATCCCCACCAAACACGGTTGGCATGCCCTGGCCGGTGAAGGCGGCCATGCCACGCTGGCCCCGGCCGACAGCCGGGAGGTTGAACTGCTGGCGATCCTGACGCGTGAATTTGGCCATGTCTCCAGCGAGCGGGTGCTCTCAGGCCCGGGGCTGGTGAATCTTTACAAAGCCAACTGCGAGCTGGCGGGTCGTCAACCCGAAGTACTGGCCCCGGCTGATATCACCGAGAAAGCCCTGGCCGGCTCTTGTGATATCTGTGTGACCGTCATCGACGATTTCTTTGCCATGCTGGGCACGGCCACCGGCAACCTGGTGCTGACACTGGGCGCCCGCGGCGGCGCGTTCATCGGCGGCGGCATCGTGCCGCGCCTGGCCGAGCGCATTGGCCGCTCGCGTTTCCGCGAGCGCTTTGAAGCCCACGGCCGTCTATCCGACTACCTGGCCGATGTGCCCTGCTACATGGTGACCGCCCCCTATCCGGCGCTTGAAGGCGCGCTGGCGTCGTTGACGTCGGTCTAGCGTTCTCTAAGGGCACAAGGCTATCCGCAGATAGAGGTTGAGGCACCTAGCTCGGTACCTACGGCAAGACGGACTTCAATAAATGCCGGCATCTGCGGATTGTTTTCTTTAACGGTCCACGATAAAAAAGCCGCGATAGAAATCGCGGCTTTTGTCGTTTCCGATTCGGTTATCAACCGCGCCCGAGGGTAGCGGCCCGTTCGGCGGCTGCCTCGATGGGGTTTTTGCCGGCCGGCGCCTCGCCCGGCGGCTTGGCCAGCCAGCTGCCGCCCACGCAGGGAATACTGGGCAGTTTGAGATAGTCGGCCGCGGTCTGTTCGGTAATCCCGCCTGTCGGGCAGAATTTTAAATCCGGGAAGACCGCCGCATAGGCCTTGATCGCTGACGGCCCGCCGATGACGGATGCCGGAAACAGCTTGATTTCGCGATGGCCACGGCGCACCAGATGCGCGACCTCGCTGACCGTCTGCGCGCCCGGCAGATACGCCATATCCGCCTCGCGACACACGTCGCCTACAGCATCGGCAATGCCGGGCGAGACAATGAACTGAGCGCCGGCCTCGATGGCTTCCTCGCACTGCTTGGCGTCCCAGACGGTGCCGACGCCCAGCACCAGCTCGGGGACCTCGGCGGCGATGGCTTTCATGGCATCGATGGCCACTTGCGTACGCCGGGTGATTTCCATGGTCTTCAAACCACCGGCGTGAATCGCTCGGGCCATGGCCACGGCCTCGTCGACGTCGTGGATGGTCACCACCGGAATCACCGGTGAAAGCTTCATGATGGCGAGTGCATCGGCCATTACGGGCATATCCTTGTTCAGTAGTCGCCCGGCCGCGTGTGACAACCGGGGCGAATTAGAGTTTGAAGTCTCAGCCGTGCAGTGCAGGGCCGGCGCCCTCTTCGGCCGGCAGTGCGTTGGCGCGGAATAACGCAAACATCTCGCGGCCCAGCCCGTATTCGGCCGACGGCTCGTCGGGGAAGGTGATCGCCTCGCGGGCAGCCAGCTCGTCGTTATCGACCTGCACCGACAGCTCGCCGGTGTTGGCGTCTACCACCACGATATCGCCGTCGCGGATACGCCCGATCATGCCGCCGAGCTTGGCCTCGGGCGTGACCTGAATCGCGGCCGGCACCTTGCCGGAGGCACCCGACATGCGCCCGTCGGTGACCAGCGCCACCTGATAGCCGCGATGCAGCAGTACCGACAAGCTAGGCGTGAGCTTGTGCAGCTCGGGCATGCCGTTCGCTCGGGGGCCGTTATTGGGCACCACGACCACGACGTCGCGGTTGAGCTCGTCGGCCTTGAATGCGTCCAGCACCGCCTGCTGCGAGGCGAACACCTGGGCCGGCGCCTCGATGCGGCGATGTTTTTCGTCCACGGCCGAGGTCTTGATGATGGCCCGGCCCACGTTGCCATCGAGCACGTTGATGCCGCCGGTGGCCGCGAACGGATTATCCACCGTACGCATCACATCTTCGTCGTGGCTGGCGCTAGGTCCGTCGCGCCAGGAAAGCCGACCGTCTTTGAAGTACGGCTCTTTGGTGTAGTGGTGCAGACCCTCGCCTTCCACGGTCATGACGTCGTCGTGCAAGAGGCCGTGGTCCAAAAGGCTGCGGATCATCAGCTGGATGCCGCCGGCGGCGCGCATGTGGTTTACATCCGCAATGCCGTTGGGATACACGCGGGCCAGCAGCGGCACGGCGCGCGACAGATCAGAGAAGTCGTCCCAGTTGATCTTGATGCCGGCGGCCCGGGCCACGGCCACGTAGTGCATGGTGTGGTTGGTCGAGCCGCCCGAGGACAACAAGCCCACCAGGCCGTTGACGATGGATTTTTCGTCCACGATGTCGCACATGCGACGGGCACGCGCGTCGTTGTCCAGGCGCGACATCTCGATGGCACGCTCGGTTGCCGCCACGGTCAGTGCTTCGCGCAGCGGCGTGCCGGGATTGATGAACGAGGTGCCGGCCATATGCAGGCCCATGAACTCCATCATCAGCTGGTTGGAGTTGGCCGTGCCGTAGAACGTACAGGTGCCGGGCGAGTGATACGACATCGACTCGGCCTTCAACAGCTCGTCGCGGCCGATCTCGCCCTGGGCAAAGCGCTCGCGCACCTTGGCCTTGACCGGGTTAGACATGCCCGACGTCATGGGCCCGGCCGGGGCAAAGATCACCGGCAGATGGCCAAAGGCGAGCGTGCCGATGAGAAGCCCGGGCACGATCTTGTCGCACACGCCCAGACAGATCGCGGCATCGAACATGTTGTGGGTGAGCGCGACCCCGGTTGAGAGCGCAATCACGTCGCGCGAGAACAGCGACAGCTCCATGCCCGGCTGGCCCTGGGTCACGCCGTCGCACATCGCCGGCGTGCCGCCGGCGACCTGGGCTACACCGCCCGCATTCCAGGCGGCTTGCTTGATGATGTCCGGATAGCGCTCGAACGGTTGATGCGCCGAGAGCATGTCGTTGAACGCGGTGACGATCCCCACGTTGGGCCGTGTGTCACCGGCCAGCGCGTCCTTGACGCCCTCGCCCTCGGCCGCAAAGCCGTGGGCCAGGTTTGAACAGGACATCCGCCCGCGGTGCGGACCGGCATGGCCGGCTGCGTCCATGCGCGCCAGATAATCGGCGCGCGTATCACGCGAGCGTTCGATGATGCGCTGTGTCACATCGTGAATAGCGGCGTTCATTGCCATGCCAATGCCTCTTGGCTATGCGGCCCAGTGGACCGTCGGAATCGGGTCTGTAGTGTTCAAGACCGAGCGTACCGGCAGTTCGGCCTGCGGGCCGGGGCGCACGGCCTCATCATGTACGCGTTTTTTCTCGTCGCCGAAGATCAGGATATCTATGCGACGCGCGCGGCGCAGAACCGCCGGGCCCAGCGATAGACGCGCCGGCGGCCCAACCTCGGCAGCAATTACCCGAGCCGTCGAACCCAGCGCGCGCTCGATGTTCGGATCGTTCGGAAACAGAGACGCCGTATGGCCGTCGTCGCCCATGCCCAGCAGCACGACATCAAAAGGCGCGGGCACATCGATCAGATCGGCCTCGACCTTGTCCACGGCGTCGCCGGGCGCGTCGGTATCCCGGTACAGTCCCACGAACATAGCCTCGGCGGCACGATTCACGAGCAGCGTCTCGCGCAGCATGCGCTCGTTGCTGTCGGCGTGTTCCGGCGCCACCCAGCGCTCGTCCGAGGGCACGATGACCACCTGCGACCAGTCTAGATCCGCCTGCGACAGATGCTCGAACAGCTCGACGGGCGAGCTGCCGCCGCATACCACCAGACTGGCCCCGCCGCGCTCGGCGATCGCCTGGCGCAAGGTATCGGCGATCGAGGCGGCCAGTTCGACCGCGGCCTGGCTGCGGTCGTCATAGCGCTTGAATTCGGACATGGGAACGGTCCCTTATTCGCAGAACGAAAAACGATAACCGATCTTAAATCATCCTTCGTACCAGCGTCGCCCGTCGCGATCGAGTAAGACGAAGGCATCAGTGGGGCCCCAGCTGCCGGCCATGTATTCCTGGGCCTCGACCTGTTCGAGCCGCCAGGCTTCCAGAATCCGGTCGACCCAGGCCCAGCCGGCCTCAACCTCGTCGCGGCGCATGAACAGCGCCGGGTTACCGCGTAGCACCTCCATCAGCAGGCGCTCGTAGGCATCCGGATAAGACACCTCAAACGCCTGAGAAAAGCTCAGGTTCAACGGCAGGCTGCGCATACGAAAGCCGCCCGGGCCGGGCTCTTTCGTCATGATCGACATCTCGACGCCCTCTTCCGGCTGCAGACGCAGCACCAGCCGGTTGGGCTGTAGGGGTTCTTCACCGAAGATCGAATGCGGTACCGGCTTGAACTCGAACACGATCTGGCTGGACTTGCGCGCCATGCGCTTGCCCGTGCGCAGATAGAATGGCACGCCCT
>DCKU01000112.1:0-235 GCA_002320455.1 Salinisphaera sp. UBA1666 | reverse complement strand
CAGATAGAATGGCACGCCCTGCCAGCGCCAGTTATCGATCTCGGCCTTGATGGCGACAAACGTCTCGGCTTCGGCCTCCTCGGCCGGCGCCTGTTGTTCGGGATCACCCGCGCCGTAGGCGGGCACGGCCTCGCCGTCGATCATGCCGGCGCCGTACTGGCCGCGGGCCGTGGTCTTGCGGACATTGCCCGGCTCGATCGGCTTCAACGAACGCAGCACCTTGATCTTTTCGTTG
>DCKU01000124.1 GCA_002320455.1 Salinisphaera sp. UBA1666 | reverse complement strand
CCAGTTTGCCTGGCGGCCATAGCGAGCGGGAACCACCCGATTCCATTCCGAACTCGGAAGTGAAACCGCTCTGCGCCGATGGTAGTGTGGGGTCTCCCCATGTGAGAGTAGGTCACCGCCAGGCTCTATACACCAAAACCCCAGCCCAACAGGCTGGGGTTTTTTGTGCGTGGTCTGTCAGCGAATGGGTCGCTCGGACACGCGCCGTCATCTCACGATGATTGCGAGCTACGACAGTAATCGGTACAACTCGAGAATCGTTGACGACGTGTTTTACGTATGCGTCGGATAGATCTTGGTTGGGAGACGATACGTGTCGGTCATTCCTCGGATATTGAAACTCGATGCCGGCGGGCTGCCGGTCGAATGGATCGAATGGCAACAAGCGGTCAGTCTGTACTTTACGGACAAGATTGCCTGGGAAGCCGGCTCGGAAAAGATCAGCCTGCGAGGCGGGCGCTCGCGAGAGACCGGCATCCGCAGCGAATTGGCGATTGATTCCATCATCGCCGTACGTGATCGCTCGCATCGGTTCGCGCGTAATCTGGTGCCTGCCCTCACGCGCCGCGAGCTCTTTCATCGAGACGGTGGTCTTTGTATGTATTGCGGCATTCGCCTGACGTTCGGTCACATGCAGATTGAACACGTGGTACCTCGGTCGAAGGGGGGAGCCCACAGCTGGCGCAATGTGGTCTCGACCTGTGAAGCCTGTAATCGCTACAAGGACGATCGCACCCCCGAGCAGGCCGGTATGCATTTGTTAGCGCTGCCCTACGAGCCAAACCTCGCCGAATGGCTCATGCTGGCTAATCGCCGTATCTTGGCCGATCAGCAAGCGTTTCTCGAACGCCTCGCGCCGAAGCGCGACCGGCTGTGCGCCTAGGAATCAAACCGGTTGTCGCCTGCGCGGAGTAACATAGCGCCACACGTTTCTGCGATTGTACTGGCCGGCGGTCGCGCTACCCGTCTCGGCGGTATGGATAAGGGGTGGTATCGGGTCGGTGATACGCCTCTGATCAGACATACGCTAGCGCGTCTGGCCGGACAGGTGGATGACGTCGTCATCAGCGCCAATCGTAGTCTTGCGCGCTATCAGGCGCTTGGCCATCGTGCCGTGGCCGACACGTTCGTCGATTATGCCGGGCCGCTTGCAGGGATCGCTGCGGCTTTGCCGCAGGTGCGTCATGCGTACGCGCTCATCGTCCCCGTCGATACGCCGAAATTGCCCCTCGATCTGGCCGAAAGACTGTGTGAGGCCATGAATGACACCACGGATCTCGTGGTGGCCTCCAGCCCGCGTGGACGACAGCCGCTGCATTGTTTGGTGCGCGGTCGCGTGCTTGATTCGCTTCGGCTGGCATTGGCCAACGGCGAACGTCGGGTCATGCGCTGGCAGGACAGCCTGTCCATGACACAGGTCGCCTGGTCCAGCGATACGCCGTTTTTGAATATCAATCGAGATATCGACGCCGATCAGGTTACAGTCGCAGGGCCAGGCGAGACCGGCGTCTCGCCATCAAACGTTCGAGATACCTGAGTCTATGTCGCAAGCCGGTACCGCCCACTCTCATCCGCCCATGCCATTGGCCGCGGCCCGCGAGCGCATCGTAGCGGGCCTGTCGCCCATCGAGGAGACCGAGACCGTCGCATTGGCCGACGCCCATCGGCGCGTTCTGGCGGACGATGTCGTGGCACGGGTCAATGTACCCAGTGCGACCAATTCATCGATGGACGGCTACGCGCTCTGCGTATCGGATGATTCGTCCAGCGAGCGCTTCGAGCAGGTCGGGCAAAGCCTGGCCGGTCATCCGTTCGACGGCCGGCTCGAGCCCGGGCAGTGCGTGCGTATCACAACCGGTGCCGTCGTGCCCGCCGGGGCCGATCGAATCGTCATCCAGGAGAACGTGACGACTCATCAGTCATCCGTCACCGTCGAGAACGGCGTACCGGCCGCTGGTGCCAATATACGACCGGCCGGCGAGGATATCGCCGAAGGCGAGACCGTGCTGCACGCCGGGCGGTACCTGCGGCCTGCCGACATCGCGGTACTGGCGTCGGTTGGCCAAGCCAACGTGGCGGTGATGCGTCGACTGCGGGTCGCATTTTTTTCGACCGGCGACGAGCTACGGCCAATCGATGGGCCGCTTGCCAGCGGTGAGATCTACGACAGCAACCGCTACGGACTGGCTGCGATGATCGAGGAACTGGGCTTGGAAAGCGTCAACCTGGGGGCGATCGGCGACGATCCCGCGGCACTTGCAGCGGCCTTTGATCGGGCCCGGGACTGTGACGCGCTGATTACGACCGGCGGAGTATCGGTCGGCGACGCCGATCACGTGGTCGAGGTATTGAAAACGCGCGGCGAGATCGATTTCTGGAAAGTGGCTATCAAGCCCGGTAAACCGCTAGCCGTGGGTCGCCTCGGGCAGACCCATTTCTTCGGTCTGCCAGGCAATCCGGTCTCGACGGCGGTCACGTTTATTCAACTCGTGCGCCCGGCACTCGTCAGGCTGGCCGGTGGGCGGCCGGCCGCGGCGCTGCGCTGGTCGCTGCCGACCGCCCAAGCGCTGGATAAACGGCCCGGCCGGGAGCACTACCTGCGGGCGCGCATTCAGATGGACGACCATGGCACACAGGTCTCCACGCTGGCGCACCAGGGCTCGGGGGTGATGCAGTCCATGAGCCTGGCCAACGCGTTTGTCGTGCTGGCAGCCGAAACAGAAAGCGTGGGCGCCGGAGAACCGGTCACGGTTGAGCCGTTCGCCCAACCGATCTGGGACTAATCTCACGCTAGAGAAAGCGCTAGGGTCGGTCTCAGGCCGTGAAGCTCATTATTGGTCTATACATACAGATTGTGAGCAATAATCTGCCAAGCCAGACTTTAGTCGAAAATCTTCGCGGTCGGCGTCTGAGGCTGTTAATTTATCGCCTATTCACTACACGCCCCGGCGTGTCCTATCGACTTCCTCTGGGGGAATAATGGCCGGATTCTTTGATAAATCCCGCACCGTGGCCAAGCCCGGTTTCAGCCGGTGGATGGTGCCACCGGCGGCGCTGTGTATTCATCTGTGCATCGGCCAGGTGTATGCTTTTTCGGTATTCAAGATTCCGCTCACCCAGCTGATCGGCGTGGATAATTCGGCGCCGGGCGATTGGGATCAGGCCTCGCTGGCCTGGATCTTCTCGCTGGCGATCGCAGCGCTCGGCCTGGCCGCTGCGTTCGGTGGCCAGTGGCTAGAGCGCGCTGGTCCACGCAAGGCCATGGCGTTGGCTGCAGCGTTTTTTGGCGGCGGTTTCGTCGTCGGTGCGTTTGGTGTCTGGTGGCACCAGATCTGGTTGGTCTATTTAGGATACGGCGTCATCGGTGGTATCGGTCTGGGTATCGGTTATATCGCCCCGGTGTCCACGCTGATGAACTGGTTCCCGGATCGGCCCGGCCTGGCCACCGGCATGGCGATCATGGGCTTCGGCGGCGGGGCCATGATCGGTTCGCCACTGGCCACCTCGTTGATGGAGTTTTATGCGACTGATAACTCCACCGGCGTCGGCTCCACGTTCCTCACCATGGGCATCATCTACTTCTTGTTCATGATGGTGGGCGCGTTGATCGTGCGTATTCCGCCCAAGGGGTGGAAGCCGGCCGGTTATGATCCGGACGCGGCCGGCAAGAAGCCCAACAAGATGATCACCAAGGGCAACGTTCACGTAAACGAGGCCATGAAGACGCCGCAGTTTTATCTGCTGTGGCTGGTGTTGTTCTTGAACGCCACGGCCGGTATTGCCCTGCTCGAGCAGGCTTCGCCCATGGCGCAGGAGATCGTGGGTACGACGGCAGCCGCGGCGGCCGGTTTTGTCGGCGTGTTGTCGATTTTCAACATGGCCGGTCGCTTCTTCTGGGCCTCGATTTCCGACGTCATCGGGCGCAAGACCACGTTCGCGGCGTTCTTCGTTCTGGGTATGGTGCTGTACGGCCTGGTGCCCACAATCGCCGGGATGGGCTCGATCATCCTGTTCGTGTTGGCCTGTTGCATCATCGTGTCGATGTATGGCGGCGGTTTCTCTACGATGCCGGCCTACCTCAAGGACATGTTCGGCACGATGCACGTCGGCGCGATCCTGGGCCGGTTGCTCACAGCATGGGCAGCGGCCGGCATCGTCGGCCCGGTGCTGCTTAACGAGCTCCGTGAAGGCCAGATTCAGGCCGGTGTGGCGCCGGCCGATGCGTATACCAGCACGCTCTATATCATGGTGGCCCTGCTGGCACTGGGCCTGATCTGCAACCTCCTGGTCCGTCCGGTTGCTGAGAAACATCATTTCAAGGGTGACGCGAACAACCCGGACTGAGCGTAGTCGCTCCGGCGCGGTCCTTATCCAACCTGTTTCATCGGAGATTTAAAATGGCGTCACAAACCAATCCAGGCGATGAAGCCATCACCACCCCGTCCTGGCAGATTGCCGGCCTGTGGGCGTTGGTGGGCATTCCGGCCATCTGGGGCTTCATCGAAACCGTCATCAAATCCGTAGCTCTATTCACGGGGTAACGTTGCCGACGGCGGGTCGCTTCTGGCCTGGTCAACGACCCCGATAGACTACCGCTGCAACAAGGCGTATTTCTTTTAGGAGCGCGTCTTGTTCGTTTTTTCTAGCGTTCTCAAGCAGATCCTGCTTAGTGCCATAATCGGGTCGGTCGCCGGGCTGCGATGCCAGCCGGCGGCCGACCGTTCCGCTTTTCTCGGAGTCCAATAATGTCTGAGTCCAGCCAAGAGTCGCCGCGAATCACCCCGATGCCCAGCTCTGACCACGACGCGCGCGTGTATGAGTACACCAACCCGGCCGGTGGCTGGGGCGCACTCAAAGCGGTCAACAAACATCTCTGGCACAGCGGCAAGGCGACATCCAACAGTGTGTCGCTGCTCAAGATGAACCAGCCGGATGGCTTTGATTGTCCCGGTTGTGCCTGGGGCGATCCCAAGCACGGCTCGTCGTTCGAGTTTTGCGAAAACGGCGTCAAGGCCATCACTTGGGAAGCCACCACCAAGCGCGTGACGCGTGAGTTTTTTGAAAAACACTCGGTCAGCGAGCTCAAGACCTGGGACGACTACCACCTCGAAGACGAGGGGCGTCTGGTCGAGCCGATGCGCTACAACCCCAAGACGGATCACTACGAGCCGATCAGCTGGGACGCGGCGCTCGATTTCATTGCCGACGAGCTGAAGGCGCTTCCGTCACGCGACGACGCGATCTTCTATACCTCCGGCAAGGCTTCGAACGAGTCGGCGTATATCTACCAGCTCATGGCACGGCTGTACGGCACCAACAACATGCCGGACTGCTCGAACATGTGCCACGAGGCCAGCGGTGTCGGCTTAGGGGCCGCTCTTGGCACGGGCAAAGGTAGTGTGCAGCTCGAGGACTTCGAGAAAGCCGAAGCCATTTTCATCTTCGGCCAGAACCCGGGCACCAACCACCCGCGCATGCTGGGTGTGCTGCGCGAGGCCGCCGAGCGCGGCGCGGATATCGTATCCTTCAACCCGTTGAAGGAGCGCGGCCTGGAGAAGTTCCAGGATCCGCAGAAGCCGTGGGAGATGATGAGCAACGGCAGCCATCGCATCAGTAACCACTACTTCTGCCCGAAACTCGGCGGCGACATGGCTGCCGTGCGCGGCATGGCCAAGGCGTTGTTCGAGCGCGAAGCAGCCGGCGAGACGGTGCTGGACCACGAGTTCCTGGCCACCCACACCGCGTTCCTCGAAGACTATCGGGCCCGTGTGACGGCCACCGAGTGGGCCACGCTTGAAGCCCAGTCCGGCCTCACGCGCGCCGAGATGGAAGAAGCGGCGGCGATCTACGCCCGCTCCAAGGCCACGATCTGCTGCTGGGCCATGGGCATCACCCAGCACAAGCACTCGGTCATCACCGTGCGTGAGATCGTCAACCTGCTGATGCTCTGCGGCAACATCGGCAAGCCGGGTGCGGGCACCTCGCCCGTGCGTGGCCATTCCAACGTCCAGGGCGATCGCACCATGGGCGTGTTCGAGAAGCCCTCGAAGACGCTTTTGGACTCACTAGAGGCCAAATACGGCCGACCCATGCCGCGCGAATGGGGCGTGGACTCGGTAGGTGCGGTAGCACTCATGCGCGACAACCCGGGCAAGATCTTCATCGGTCTGGCGGGCAACTTCACGCGTGCTATCTCTGACAGCGTGGTCACCGAGCAGGCCATGTCGAACTGTCGACTGACGGCGTTCATCAGCACCAAGCTCAACCGCAGTCATCTCGTGCACGGCGACGAAGCCCTGATCTTGCCGTGTCTTGGCCGCGCCGAGATCGATCGCAACGCGGCCGGCAAGTCGCAGCTGATCACCGTGGAAGATTCCATGAGCATGGTGCACGGCTCGGCCGGCATCAGTAAGCCGTCCACGGATACGCTGCGTTCGGAAATCGCGATCTTGACCGGCATCGCCGAGCGACTGGTCGGCAGTGAAGCGGTGGACTGGAAGAGCCTGCGCGAGGACTACGACCTCATTCGCGACCACGTGTCCGAAGTCATCCCGGGCTTTGAAGACTTTAACAATCGGGTGCGTCAGCATCGCGGTTTCTGGTTGGGTAATCCTATCGCCCAGCTGACGTTCAAGACCGAGAGCGGCAAGGCCGAGTTTTCGGACGCCGAGCTGCCGGAAGAGGTGATGCATCAGCAGATGCAATCGCGCGACGGCTGGCTCACGCTCCAGACCATGCGCTCGCACGACCAGTACAACACCACGATCTACGGCTACGATGATCGCTACCGCGGTATCTCGAACGGGCGACAAGTGATCTTCTTGAACAAGGATGATATCTCGCGTCTGGGCTTCAAGGACGGGCAGATGGTCAACCTCGTGGGCGAGTCGGACGACGGCGTGTCACGGCGTGCCGACGGCTTCAAGATCGTGGCTTATGACACCCCGACCGGCTGTGCGGCGGCTTACTATCCGGAAACCAACCCGTTGATTCCGCTTAGCCACCACGGCGACTTCAGCCATACGCCGGCCTCGAAGTCGATCGCTATTCGCCTGGAAGCCGGGGCCGTACCCGCGGCCTGATGGCCCACCCGGAGCCGGATAGCACTCGCCTGCAGCACGCGCTCGATGCGCTGCGGGCGAGTGCCCCCGAACTCGACGACACGGCACGTATCGTGCTCTTGGCGGTACGTGAATTCGGCGCTGACAGCGCCTCGGCCAAAGGCGTTAATACCGTGCGTCTGGCTAAGCAGCTCGATATCGAACACGCCCTGATTCGACGGGCCGCGACCGAGCTGGAAGCAAACGGTTATATCTTGAGTACGAGCGTCGGCGGCGCCAGCCCGGCACTGCGTCTTTCGCCGGTCTAATTAAGAATTAGATACAAATGCGGCGCAGTCGCGATGCCGCGCGTCGCCAGCAGCCGCCCAAACAGTATCCTGTATCGGTCAATATATTGGCCTATGCAGTATTTGAGCGGCAATCCATAAAAAAGAACGCGGTCAGTGCACGCCAGGGGTGTGTTTTGTGTCAGCGTGGCCCTATCACCTCATCGAACGCTGATTCTCGACTCGCGCTGATCGAACAGCACGTCACCTCCGTCGATGACCTGGCGTTGCCGCGTATGGATTGACCCATCGCGTCGGCATGCCCAGTCGTTCTGACGGGGCGGTCGAGACAGGCCCGGAGTCTGCCGTGGACCAACAAGCCGAATTCTTCGATATTACCGTCGACGGGGCGCCCGTCACGGTGCGCAGCGGCCAGCCGCTGCCCGAGGCACTGGATGCCGCCGGCGTCTACATGCCGCATCTGTGCTATCATCCCAACCTGGGGGCGATCCAGACCTGCGACACCTGCTTCGTCCACGTGGACGGCAACCTGGTGCGTGGCTGCGGGGTGACGGTCAAACCCGGCATGGAGATCGGGCTGAACAACGCCGAGGCCGAAGAGGCCCGCATGGAGGGCATCAACCGGGTTACGGCCAACCACGAGCTCTACTGCTCCCTGTGCGACAACAACAACGGCAACTGTGACGTACACAACACCGTGCGCGACATGAAAGTGCCGGGCCAGCACTACGAGTTCCGGGGCAAGCCCTACGAGAAGGACTACTCCAACCCCTTCTATATCTACGACCCGGACCAGTGCATCCTGTGCGGGCGCTGTGTGGAGGCCTGTCAGAACCTGCAGGTCAACGAGACCTTGTCCATCGACTGGTCGCGCGAGCGCCCGCGGGTGATCTGGGACGACGATGTCGCCATCGAGGAGTCTTCGTGTGTCTCCTGTGGCCACTGTGTGACCGTCTGTCCCTGTAACGCGCTGATCGAAAAGAGTGCGATCGGCAACGTTGGCCCGATGACGGCACTCTCGCCGCAGAACCGCGACGGCTATCGCACACTCGGCCGGGCGGCGATCGATCTGGTCAAGAACGCCGAGCACACCACCGGCTACGGCGCGATCTTTTCCGTATCCGAAGTGGATTCGGCCATGCGCAAGGTCGATGTGAACCGCACCAAGACCGTCTGTACCTACTGCGGCGTGGGCTGTTCCTTCGAGATGTGGACCAAGGGCCGCGAGCTGCTCAAGATCGAGCCCAAGCCCGAAGGCCCGGCCAATCAGGTCTCGACCTGTATCAAGGGCAAGTTCGGGTGGGGCCATATCAACAGCGAAGCCCGCCTGACCAAGCCGCTGATCCGCGACAACGGCGCGTTCCGCGAAGCCGAGTGGGACGAGGCCTATGCCCTGATCGCCCGTCGCTTCACCGAGATCCGCGACCAGCACGGCCCGGACGCGCTGGCCTATATCGCCTCCTCGAAGTGCACCAACGAGGAAGGCTATCTGATGCAGAAGTTTGCCCGCGGGGTGATGGGCACCAACAACATCGATAACTGCTCGCGCTATTGCCAGGCCCCGGCCACGCAGGGCCTGTGGCGCACCGTGGGCTACGGCGCGGATACCGGCTCCATTGCCGATCTGGAAGCCGCCGAGCTGCTGCTCATCGTCGGCGCCAACACCGCCGAAAGCCATCCGGTGATCGCTACCCGCTTCAAGCGCGCGGCCAAGCTGCACGATCAGAAGCATATCGTGGCCGATCTGCGCAAGAACGAGCTGGCCGAGCGGGCCGATCTGCATATCCAGCCCAACCCGGGCTCCGACATCGCCTGGCTGAACGCGATCAGCAAATATCTGATCGACACCAACCAGCACGACGAGGCCTTCCTGCGCGACTATGTCGACGGCTACGACGACTTCGTGGCCGCGCTCGAGCCCTTCACCTTCGAGTTCGCCACCCAGCACAGCGGGCTGAGCCCCGAGACGCTTCAGCAGGTGGCCGACATGGTGGTCGCGGCCAAGACCATCTGTGGCGTCTGGGCCATGGGCGTGACCCAGCACACCATGGGCTCGGACACCGCCACGGCCCTGTGCAACCTGTTGCTGGTCAGCGGCAACATGGGCCATTTCGGCACCGGCGGCTATCCCATGCGCGGGCACAACAACGTTCAGGGGGCCTCGGATTTCGGCAACATGCCCGACCGGTTCCCGGGCTACGAGTTCGTCGCCGACGACGAGGTGCGCCAGAGGTACGAGAAAGCCTGGGGCACGCCGCTATCCAGCAACGATGGCCAGAACAACCACCAGATGGTGCATGCCATTCACGAAGGCGATCTGAAGTCGCTCTATGTCGTGGGCGAGGACATGGCCGTGGTCGACTCGGACATCCTGAACGTACAGTCGGCCTTCGAGAAGCTCGACTTCTTCGTCGTGCAGGACATGTTCTTCTCGCGGACCTGCGAGTATGCCGATGTCGTGCTGCCGGCCAGCCCGTCGGTCGAGAAAGAGGGCACGTTCACCAATACCGAGCGACGTATCCAGCGGCTCTACGAGGTCTTTCCGCCGATGGGCGATTCCAAGCCGGACTGGCGGATTCTCACCGAGCTGGCCGCGCATCTGGGTCACGACTGGGGCTATACGCACCCGAGCCAGATCATGCACGAGGCCGCCAGCCTGGCGCCGATGTTCGCCGGCGTGCACTACGACCGTCTCGAAGGCTTTGCCTCCCAGCAGTGGCCGGTGGCCGCCGACGGCCCGGACGAGGGCACGAAGAACCTGTACCTGCAGGACGACGGCGATCTGGTCTTCCACTTCGACAACGGCTGCGCCAAGCTGCATCCGGTGCACTGGTCCGAGGCCACCGACCAGCTCGACGACGAATACGACCTGCATCTGAACAACGGCCGGCTGCTGGAGCATTTCCACGAAGGCAACATGACCGACGAAACGGCGGGCATCATGTTCAAGATCCCCAAGGGCTTCGTGGAGGTCTCGCCCGAACTGGCACGAGAGCGCGGTTTAGAGAGTGGCGATGTCGTGCGGCTGAAATCGCGTCGCGGCGCGGTCAAGGTGCCGGTCGAGGTCACGGATCGTGTCACCGGCCACCAGCTCTATATGTCGGCGCACGGCAAGCTCAATGCCGGCGCGGTCAACGTGCTGACCAGCTTTGAGGCCGACAAGGACACCGACACGCCCGCCTATAAGGAGGTCGCGGTCAACATGACACGGCTGGAAGAGCGGGAAAGCGCGCCGCTCAAGCCGAACAATCATCGCTACAAGCCGCGGCATCCGACGACCGGTGCACAGGTCAATCAGAAATGGGAGCGCGACGACTACAAGCGCCCGCCCAAGCTGCGCCCCAACGGCAGCGGCCTGTAAGCGGTTCGCGATCGCCGGCCGATTGGCCACTTGCCCCTAACTATCCAATGATCAGGGCCCGCCCGCGCGGGCCCGGTCCATGCCACAGCGAGGCTTATCCCGATGGCAGAACAGATCCATTTCCGTCCCGAGCAGGCCAAGCGGCTGCGCCCGGAAACCGTCGACGAGCTGGAAAAATTCGAAGGCCGTATCGCCGAGATCAACGGCCTGCTCGACCAGCTCTATGAATCCGGCCTGATGCGCTGGCTCAAGGATTTCGTGGGCGCCATGCCCGAAATCTCCATGATCGCGCTGGACGGCCTGAACTCCGAGCAGGGCCGGGCCGGCATGCGCAACCTGCTGGTTGTGGCCCAGCAGCTCGGCCGGTTCGATCCCGATCAGCTCGAGCGCATGTTCGAAGCCGTGCACGCCGGGGCCGATCGCGCGGGTGAGACGGCTGAAGGCCGTCATGAGTCGCCCTACAACCCGCCGGGCGTGACCGGCGTGTTCAAGCTGCTGCGTGACGAAGAGCTCTGGCACACGCTGGCGCCGCTGATCGAGGGCGCCAAGGCGTATTCCGCCGAGAGTCGTCGACTGGCCGGCGAGGCCGAAGAAGGAGAAAGCGGACACGATACGTCGCGAGGCTGACCGCTCGCCCGGCGTACGCGGGGCGTGTTGACACGCCCTAGATGACGCCGGCGGCCCGCAGCACGAACACGCCCAGCGACATCGTCACGCTGGCGGCCAGCGTGGTCAGGGCCACGATGTTGGCGGCCAGCCGGGCGTCTCCGCCCATGGCCTCGACCATGATGAAGCTGGAGGCGGCCGTCGGGCAGGCAAAGTAGAGAAACATCAGGCCCAGCTCGCGGGGCACGAAGCCCAGCCACCAGCCGCCGAGCAGCGCGGCCGTGGGCAGGACGAGCATCTTGGCGATACTGGCCGAGACCGCCACGCCGCGGGCGTCATACAGCGCACGCACCGACAGCGCTCCGCCGATACAGATCAGCGCCAGGGGCAGGGTCAGCTGGGCGAAATATTCGCCCGAGGTCATCACCCATTTGGGCATCGGGATGCCCGAAGCCGCGATGGCGATCGAGACCAGCGTGGCGATGATCAAGGGGTTGGTGACCACGCCGCGCGTGATCGAGCGCCAGTCGGCGTCCTGGTCCGGCTGGTACCAGGTGAGCACGATCACCGACAGCACGTTGTAGATCAGGATGACCTCACCGACCAGGATACTGCCGGCCGACAGGCCGAAATCGCCGTACATGTTCTGGGCCAGCGCCAGGCCCATGATGCCGCAGTTGCCACGAAAGGCGCCCTGGACATAGACCCCGCGCTGGGCGTGCGCGACCCGCGCCAGCGCCCAGCCCCACATGACGAAGAACGAGACCACGGTCGCCGCGCCGAAATAGACGATCATGCCGGGTCGCAGCGCCTCGCCCAGATCCGCCCCCACGATGGAGACGAAAATCAGCGCCGGCATGCTGCCCTTGAACACGATCTTCGAGGCCGCCGAGACGAAGCGATCATCGATCCAGCCCGCCCGGCGCATGGCGATGCCCACGAACACCAGCGCAAAAACCGGCAGGGTGATATCCAGCGTCTGGACGAAAATAGCGGTCAGAGACATAACACACGCAGAGAACGAGCCGAGGCGACTGGCTGGTGTATACAGCCGAGTTCGCGCGTAATTATATCGGCTTGCGTCGGGGCGTGACGTCGCGAGGCCACCCAGCGGGTCAGACACGCCACGCGTGTCGGCTGGCACGGGCTGTGTGATGTCTTATCTCATAAGGACTCACTCCGGGGCATCGTGAGCCGGCCGGCTCGCGTTATCCTGTGCCTATGCCGCATCCAAGCCGTTTTACCGATCCTAACGGGGCGAGCGCCGACCACGCGGCGCGCCGCGACACACCCATCGCGGCCTACGAGCGGGGCCAATGGCGCGCCGTGGACGACGCACTGGCCGTCGAGCGCGCCCTGGAGATCCACGTCGCCGGCGCGGCGCCGCTGATCACCATGCGTACGCCGGGCCACGACCGAGCGCTGGCGGCCGGCCTGTTGCACAGTGAAGGCGTGATCCAGCGCGCCGAGGACATCGTCTATCTCGAGCACAGCCCGGGCGAGGCCGATGTGATCCGTATGATGCTCAAGCCGGAAGCACGCGCGCGCCTGGACCGTATCGAGCGCAGCACGGTGGCCACCTCGGCCTGCGGCGTGTGCGGCAAACCGAGTTTTTCACCGCCGCGCCCGCAGGACGCGCACCCGGCCGCCGATATGACGGGCCTGTCGCCGGATGTTCTGCTGGGCCTGCCCGACACGCTACGCGCCGAGCAGGGCGTGTTTGCCTCGACCGGCGGCATCCACGCGGCCGGTCTGTTCGATCACGACGGCCGGCTGGTCGACCTGGCCGAAGATGTCGGACGCCACAACGCGCTGGACAAGCTCGTCGGCCGCGCGTTGCTCGATCACCGGCTGCCGCTGTCGGACCATATCCTGCTGCTATCCGGTCGCGCCAGCTATGAGCTGTTGCAGAAGTCGGTCATGGCCGGCCTGGCGGTCGTCTGTGCCATATCGGCGCCGAGCAGCTATGCCGTAGCCCTGGCGCGCGAGTTCGACGTCACCTTGGTGGGTTTCTTGCGTGGCCACCGGTTCAACGTCTACAGCGGCGGAGCGCGCATCAGCGGCGCCAGCTGACGCCCGCGCCGCGTCGCATAGGTCATTCCCGGCGGTTGCGACGCTTGGGCAGGCGCCAATTGCCTGCCTGTGTCCAGGGGTCGTGGCGTGGAAAGTCATCGATCTGGATCGTCGGCAGGCTGTAGTCGGGTTGGTAACGCAGGTCATAGCGAGCCGCGCGCCAGAACGAGACCATCAGCAGAAAAGCGATTGGAAGCATTGGCACGCCACCGACGACGCTGGCGGTCTGTAGCGTATCAAGTCCCCCGACGACCATAAGCGCGGCCGGAAGAATCGATAACGCGATCGCCCAAAACAGCCGATTGGCGCGCATGGGCTCGCCCTCGATCTCGGTCTCAACGGCGGCAGCCAGAATATACGAGGTTGAGTCGAAGCTAGTGGCCGTGAACAACAGCGCCAGCAGGGTGAATACGCCTACGCCGATCCATTCCATGGGCAACGTGTGGAGCACGGCGAACATGGCGGCGGTGGGGCCGGCGTCGTTGATGAGTGCCACGAAATCCATGTCGCCCATGAGCTGGTGATACAGCCCCAAATTACCCAGCGTGACGAAGAACGCGGCACAACCGGCCGCGCCGAACCCGATGCCGCCGACGATCATCTGTCGGATGGTGCGCCCGCGGGAGATTCTGGCTACGAAAAACCCCATGGTGGGCGAGAAAACCAGCCACCAGGCCCAATAAAAGATGGTCCAGTCCTGCGGGAAATTGTTGCCCGCGGCCCCGGGCATATCGCCCAGCGCCTGGGTATAGGTCGCCATCGTGATCAGATTAGAAACCGCGCGACCGATTGCCTCCAGCCCGGTCGACAGCATGAACAGCGTCGGGCCAAGAACCAGCACAAAGGCCAGCAGAAAAACGGCCAGGTAGAAGTTCATGTCCGAGAGCACCTTGATGCCTTTTTTCAAGCCGGAATAGGCCGACCACGCGAAGATGACGGTACACACGGCCAGCACGACGAGCTGAGGCCCCAGGCCCAGGGGCGCACCAAACATGTCGTGGACGCCCTGATTGACGAGCGGCGCGGCCAGGCCCAGCGTCGTGCCCGTTCCGGCGAGCAGGCCGAAGATGAACAGGATATCCAGCAGTCGCCCGATCCAGTTGCCGGCAGCACGCGCGCCGATAACCGGCATCAGTGCCTGGCTGACTTTGATGATCGGCCGGTTGCGCACGTGCAGGAAGTAAGCCATCGGCAGCGACGGGATCAGGTAGATACACCAGGTAGTGATCCCCCAGTGAAAGATTCCGTAGGTCGATGCCCACTGGGCGGCTGCCTCGGACATCGGCTCGACGCCAAAGGGCGGCTGCTGGATGTAGTACATCCATTCGATGGCTGACCAGTACAGGATGGATGCGCCGATGCCGCCGCAAAAGAGCATGGCCGCCCAGGACACGGTGCCGAATTCGAAGTCTTCATCGGGCGCGCCAAGCTTGATCTGGCCGACGTCCGTCAACGCCACGAACGCCATGAACACCATGGCGGCCACGCCGAGTGCCAGATAGAACACCCCGAGGTGGGTCACGACAAACGCCTTGGCCGCCGCGACCGCCACGTTACCGCTTTCCGGATAAAGAATGAGCGGCAAGGCCACCGCCAGCAAGAGAACAAATGCGCCGATAAACGTGGGCCAGTCAATACGAGATGCGTTCACGCGCGTCCGATGTCATTGAAAAGAGCGTCCAGTATAGAGGCGGCTTATCGGCACAAGTCATCGACGCCGCGCCCGTCCTCGACCTAATGCCAATTGTCCGGCGCAAACGGCTTTGCTATCACTGCGCTCATTACACTGCCGCGCTCATCGGCGCCGGCCATCAAGAGGGAAAAGATGCTGAAACGTGTTCTGGGATCTATCGCACTCGTGACCTGTGGGTTGAGCCTGGCCGGCTGCGGCGGCCAAGACGATAACGCCGACCAGGCACAAACGGGGCAGGGCGATACGCCGGCCGCTATCAATCTGATTTTCGGCACGGGCGGCACGTCGGGCACCTATTACCCGCTGGGCGGCGCACTCAAGCCGGTGTTCGAGGACAGCCCGCTGATCGATAACGTACAGGTTGTGGCGACGGGGGCCTCGGTTCAGAACATCAACAACATCATGGATGGCACGAATCAGATTGCCGTGGTGATGAGCGATGTGGCCTACGACGCGGTCCACGGCAACAAGCAGTTCGAGGGCCGTCCGGCCCGCATCGACGCCATCGCCGGACTTTATCCCAACGTCGTCCAGATCGTGGCCATGGACGGCTCGGACGTCGACTCGGTGGCGGACATGGCCGGCAAGCGGGTCGGCGTGGGCAAGGTCGGCTCCGGGGTCGAGGCCAGCGCCAAAAAACTGCTGGCGGCCGCCGGCCTGTCCTACGACGACCTGGCTCAGGTCTCGCATACCGGCTATGCCGATTCCGTGACCGCCATGGGTAACGGCAATCTGGACGTCGCGTTTTTTACCTCGGGCGTGCCGAACTCGGCGATCACCGGCCTGTTTCAGAACAACGATGCCCACTTCGTCAGCGTGGCCGATCCGACCGAACAGGCGCTGCTGGATGAGTATCCCTACTACGAAACCTACGAGATTCCGGCAAGCGACCCGCAGCGCTACGACCTCGGCAAGGCAGTCAATACCGTAGCGATTCGCAACCTGCTGATCGTGCCGGCCTCGATGAACGAAGACGTGGCCAAAGAGCTGGCGACGCGCTTCAGCGGCTATCTCACCGGTGATTCGGTCTCGATCAACGCGTTGAAGAGTTTGGATGTCGACCGGCTCGACCAGGATCTGGTGCTGCCGGTGCATCCTGGAGCGCGAGCGTTTTATGAGTCCTCGGGCGGCGCTGACACTTCGTCGGGCTCTGACGCCGAAGAGACCACCACCGACAACTAAAACCGATGCCGCCGAGCGTGGCTCGCACGAGCCTCGGCGTCGCACTGATCGGCTGTGTGCTGGCCGGCCTGGTGTTGGCCTGGCCGGTGGATTGTCTGGTCATACGCCAGATCGACGAGCCGGATCGGCCGGTGCGGCAGGTGACGCCATTGCCGCCGGGGGCGCATTTCGAGGTGGCCTGGCGTCATTCGGTCGAGCGCGAGGCCTGGGTCGAGACCTTCGAAAATGTGGAACATGCGTTGGTCTTGACCGCGACCCGCTTCAAGACCTTCGGCGCCGGCGTGCCCGCGCATGCCGGGCGCGACACGCGTGTCGTCGATGGTTGGGTGATCATGTCGGGAATCGACCGGCCGGTGCCGGCGCTTGCGTATCAGGCCGCCTCAAAACGGGGCTATCGGCTACGAATAGGCGATGGGCGCTGGCAGGCGCTGTCTCGGTCAGGCCAGGCGCCGCTGCTGTCTTTTTCGATCGAGGCGCGCGCCCGCGCGGCCTGCTTATGGAACCACGTGCTAGGGCCTG
Source organism: Salinisphaera sp. UBA1666 (assembly GCA_002320455.1). Classification (GTDB taxonomy): domain Bacteria; phylum Pseudomonadota; class Gammaproteobacteria; order Nevskiales; family Salinisphaeraceae; genus Salinisphaera. Next base: position 11 of record DCKU01000124.1, on the reverse strand, counting down.
TTGATGTTTCA
>DCKU01000149.1:3857-4704 GCA_002320455.1 Salinisphaera sp. UBA1666 | reverse complement strand
AGGCTCTATACACCAAAACCCCAGACCAACCGGCTGGGGTTTTTTTGTGCGCGGTACTTGAGCTGGCCCAACGCGGGATGACCGCGCGGCGATCATGCGGGTGGTTTTTTCGTCGTTTTGGCGTGCTTTAAACCGAAGCTGCGGCTCTTTCGCTAATACGTGTGTGCCATGCCAGAACGTTGGCATGTTGTTCGGCGTCGGGCCGAAACTTGATGATTCGCGCAAAATCAATCGACACGACGGCCGTGATGTCGGCCACGCTGAACGCTTTGCCGGCGATGAAAGGCTGTTTCGCCAGATGTGTATCGAGGAAGTTCAGCGTTTTTAGCGCGTTTTCGGCGCTATCTTTGCCGTACTCCGGAAATACCGTCTCACGATCGGCGAAGTGTCCGGTGGTGTGTCGAAATGCCATCGCGATCGGCAGCAGCAGGTTGAACTCCATACGCCGGTTCCACATCTCGATGGTGGCCTGTTCCAGCGCCGTGCTGCCCAATAGCGCCGGTGTCGGGTCGATGGCTTCGAAATAGCGACAGATGGCCATGGTTTCTGAAATACAGGTGCCATCGTCGAGCTCGAGTACCGGGACACCCCCCATGGGATTTTTCTGACGAAACGCCTCACTGAGATTCTCGCCCGCGGCGATATCAATCTGGGGCCGTTCGATGGTCGCCAGATCAATGCCTTTCTCAGCCATGAAAAACCGCACACGTCGCGGGTTTGGGGCACGGGCGAATTCGTACAATTTCATAACAGTGTCCTCGGTGGTGCCGGCCAGGCTTGCGGTCTACCCAACCAGTTGTCGTATGCTGGCGATCTGACAACACGCCATTTCAGATGATGAGTCAAG
>DCKU01000149.1:3252-3556 GCA_002320455.1 Salinisphaera sp. UBA1666 | reverse complement strand
CGCCATTTCAGATGATGAGTCAAGCCACAGCGAATAGCACGGCCTCTAAACGGATCGCCATTACCGGCGCAGGCAGCGGTCTGGGGCGTGCTATCGCACTACGATATGCCAAAGCCGGTTGGAAGGTCGCGGTGACCGACCTAGAGACCACGCGCGCACGTACGGTAGCCGGTGAAGTGGAGCGCGCCGGCGGGATAGCGCTGGTTGAGACATTGGATACGCGTCGCGAGGCTGATTTCGAGCAGCTGATGCAGCGTCTGCGCGCGGAATGGGGCGGCGTCGACGTGTTCGTGAACAACGCCGG
>DCKU01000149.1:0-2957 GCA_002320455.1 Salinisphaera sp. UBA1666 | reverse complement strand
CGACGTGTTCGTGAACAACGCCGGCGTTGCCAGCGCCGGTACCGCAGCCGAGACAACGCCCGAAGACTGGGAATGGCTGCTGGACATCAATCTGATGGGCGTCGTGCGCGGCACGCGAGCGGCATTGCCGCTGCTGCGAGAGTCGCGCGGGCGGTTGATCAATATCGCATCGTTTGCGGCCATCGCCAACGCGCCCGGCATGGCCAGCTACAACGTGGCCAAGGCCGGGGTATTGTCGTTATCGGAGACGGTGCGCGGCGAGGAACATCGTTTTGGCGTCGGTGTAACGGTGGCCTGCCCGGCGTTTTTTGCCACCAATCTCATGGATAATTTCCGCGGCGCCGAACCCGGCCAGAAGGATATGGTCCAGAAGTTGATGTCGCGCTCGTCCGTGACGGCCGATACCGTCGCCGACGATATCTTCGAAGCCGCGGCCGCCGGTCGTTTCCTGGTCATCTCACATCGCGAGTCGCGCTGGCAGTACCGGCTGAAGCGGCTGCACCCGGACATGTTCTTCCAGGCGGTGCGCAAGGCAACGCGTTCATTCATTGAACGCAAGGACAAGACATGAATCACGATCGGCTGCTTATCTACGGCGCCTACGGTTACACCGGGGATCTGATCGCTCGGGGCGCTGTTGCCCAGGGGCTGCGCCCGGTACTGGCCGGGCGCAACGAGCGGCGCGTTGGCGCACTGGCTCAAGAGCTGGACTGTGAAGCGCGAACGTTTGACCTGGACAGCGATGCGATCACCGGTCAGCTGGGGGATATCGATGTCGTTATTCACTGCGCCGGACCGTTTTCTGCAACGGCCCCGGCCATGATGGCGGCCTGTCTGGCGACCGGCACGCACTATCTGGATATCACCGGCGAGATCGAGGTCTTCGAGTATCTGTTCCGTCAGCACGAGGCCGCGGCCGCCGCCGGTGTAGTGTTGTGCTCCGGTGCCGGTTTCGACGTCGTGCCCACCGACTGTGTCGCGGTGCGTCTGTCCGAGGAAATGCCCGACGCGACAAGCCTGGCCCTGGGTTTCGATACCCGATCGGGCCTGTCGCCCGGCACCGCAAAAACGACGGTCGAGGGGCTGGCCGCCGGCGGCAAGATACGCCGGGGCGGGCAGATCGAAACGGTCAAGCTGGCCGCCGAAACGCGCCGCATCGATTTTGGTGACGGGGAAAAAGCGGCCATGAGCATCCCGTGGGGCGATGTCTCGACCGCGTATCACTCCACCGGTATACCCGACATCCGCGTGTTCATGCCGATGTCGCCGCGGCGTATCAAACAGGTTCAGCGTTTGAACATGATTCGCCCGGTGCTGGGCCTGGGTCCGGTGCAGCGGTTTCTCAAAAAACGCGCCGGCCAGATCAACGGCCCCGACGCCGAGACTCGCGACTGGCAGGCCACCCATGTCTGGGGCGAGGCTAAGAACGCCCAGGGCCAGACCTGTACGGCCCGTATCAAGGTGGCCAACGGCTATACCGTCACCCGCGACGCCAGCCTGGCGCTGGCTCAAAAGCTGCTTGGCGAAGCGCCGGCCGGCGGGGCCTATACGCCGTCGAAGCTGGCCGGCTCGTCGTTCGTGGAAACGTTGCCGGGCAGCGGGCGGATAACGATCACTCGGGCGTAACGCGCGGCGTGCGGTGCCCGGCCGGGGCACGGCGTGCGGTATCGAAATCAAAGCCGGTGGCCATAAGGTCGTAAACGCCGGGGAGAATGCGGGCAAGCTCCGGACCGCGCTGAAAGAACGCCTCAGCGGCAGCGCCGACAAAACGCGGCAGCTCGGTATCAGGATCGCCGCCCGGCTCGATCTGTCGAAGCAGTTGTCGGGTTGGGCCGCGCGGATCGCGCGCCCAGCGGTCGTAGGCGGCTTGATAGGCGGCAATCCAGCTCGCATGTCGATCGCTATCGACCATAAGTTGGCGCATGCGCCAGGCGGCCAGGCCTCGAATCAAGGGATTCTCCGGCCCGCTGCCGCGAGCGGCCCGGGCCACCTGGGGCCATGAGACGGCCAAGCGCTCGCTGGCCCAGCTCTCGCCGGTCGCTAACTCGCCCAGATCTTCGATCATGTCGTGGGGCAGTGCGGTTTCCGAAGCATCGATCGGCCCGCCGTAAATCACGATCTCGTCGGGCAGCCAGTGCGGGTTGATATCCGGAGCCAGACTGGCGATCGCGATATGGCCCAGCACCGCCATGCGCTGTGATTCGTCCGGTGTGAACCCGTCGCCGGAGACCAGGGTGATGTCTTGTTGGAGGCGCGCCACCTGGCCCAACAGCCGTGCCCGGCGCCGGCCGTCCAATTTCTGCCACCAGGGCAGCGCGCGGATCACCAGACGCCGCTGGCGCGGTACCAGCCGGCCCGGACGATTGATGCGCTCGGGCCGGATAACCAGCCAGGCAATGACGGCAAGGGTGACAAGCACTACCAGAGCGCTGGTGAAAAGATTCATGGCAGTCGTGGCGAGTTGTGCGCGATCATGGCTCGATAAGGTTCGATATTGTTGGTCTGATCCGTGATTTCAACGGTCTTATCCATGGCTCAGGCCATTGCGTCTACGGTGCTGTCGTTCGTGCTGTGGTCGGGTCTGGTCTTCGGGTTTTTCGTGGTGCGCAACAAGACGCTGGAACACAAGCTCAAACAGCTGATCCAGCCCCATCGCACCGATCCGCAGGATGACCGCGTTCACGTGGTCTGTGCCAACGGCACGGACGTCCGCGTGACGATTCGTGACGTGCGCCTGATTACGGAAGACGATACACACGTCAGCCTGACTTATATGGGCGATACCGGCGACGTCATCCATCCACGGCGCAACAACGACATCATCGCCCGCCGGCGGAACCCGTTGGCCAACCGGCACGAGAAAGCGGGTCTGATCGAGCGTGACTTCGTAGAGCTGCCGGCCCAAACCGCTGGCCTCTGGGCACGAGGGCCTTTTGAGGTTTCATACGAGCGCCGCG
>DCKU01000052.1 GCA_002320455.1 Salinisphaera sp. UBA1666 | reverse complement strand
TCGACCTCGATCCACTGGCACGGCATTTTGCTGCCGTTCCAGATGGACGGCGTGCCCGGCGTCGCCTTTCCCGGCATCGATCCCGGCGAGACCTTCGAAGTCGATTTTCCGGTGCGCCAGGCCGGCACCTACTGGTACCACAGCCATTCCGGGCTGCAGGAGCAAGTTGGCCAGACCGGGCCGATCGTGATTCATTCGCAAGGCGACGACGGCATCAATGCCGACCGCGAGTACGTCATCGTACTCAACGACTGGACCTTCGAGGATCCGCATCGTCTGCTCGCAAAGCTCAAGGAAATGAGCGATTACTACAACTTCAGCGAGCGCACGCTCGGCGATCTGGCCGAGGATTTTCGCCAATCCGGCGTCGCCACCACGCTGAAGGATCGCCTGGCCTGGGGCGACATGCGCATGAGCCCGCGCGATATCGCCGACGTCACCGGTTACACCTATAGCTACCTGATGAACGGCGTACACCCGGATGCCAACTGGACCGGCCTGTTCACCCCCGGCGAGCGTATTCGCCTGCGCGTGATCAACGCCTCGGCGATGACCTATTTCAACGTGCGTGTGCCGGGCCTGGCGATGACGGTGGTCGCAGCCGACGGCAAGGAAGTCCAGCCGGTCGAGACCGACGAATTCCAGATCGGCGTGGCCGAAACCTTCGACGTGGTGGTACAGCCCAGCGCGGATCAGGCCTACACGGTCATGGCCGAGACCATGGACCGCAGCGGTTATGCCCGCGGCACGCTCGCGCCGCGCATGGGCATGGTCGCGCCCGTACCCGCCCTGCGCGAACAGCCTCAGCGCACGATGGTGGATATGGGTATGGACATGAGCGAAATGGACATGAGCGGCATGCAGATGTCGCACGGCAAGGACCCGAAGCAGATGAGCCATGGCCGGATGGCGATGGATCACGGCTCGATGCAGAAGATGGACATGGCAAAAAAGGATTCCGGCATGGCCGGCATGTCGCATCAGGGCCACAAGAGGGCCAACTCGAAGATGTCGGACAAGATGACGGGTATGGGTCACGACATGAAGAAAATGGCCCACGGCACCGGCCCGAATGCCGGCACCATGGGTACGGGCGCAATGATGGAACAATCCGGCCCGGTGATCGCCAAGCACGGCCCCGACATGCACGGTGCCGGCAATATCAACATCGCCAACGTACAGCGTGATCGCCTCGCCGAGCGCGGCACTGGGCTGGAGGACGTCAACCATCGTGTGCTCACCTACAACCAGCTGCGTAACGTCGTTCCAATGCAGGACCGGCGTGAACCGTCGAAGACCATCGAGATCCATCTCACCGGCAATATGGACCGCTATATGTGGTCGTTCGACGGTGTGAAGTACTCCAATGCCACACCGATCGAATTTCCGTACGGCGAGCGGATCCGGTTGATCATGGTCAACGACACGATGATGGAACATCCCATCCATCTGCACGGCATGTTCATGGAGCTCGAGAACGACCAGGGCGAGCACCTGCCGTTCAAGCACACCCTGAGTGTGCTGCCGGGTTCGCGCGCCTCGCTGCTGGTCACGGCCGACGAGCCTGGCCGCTGGGCCTTCCACTGCCACCTGCTCTATCACATGGAAATGGGCATGTTCCGCGTCGTGCGGGTAAGCGATCAATCGGGAGAAAACAATGCTTAAACAATCGACCTCAGCCATCCTCAGCGCGACTGTCCTTTTCTTGGGATCTACGGCCCCGGCTCTTGCCGCCTCCGATGGCAAAGCCGATCTCGACTCTGTGATACCCGCGGGGCCTGCCGACCCGAACAGCGGCGCACCGCTCAACTGGAAAAAACCGATCCACGATCAGCAGGTCCATAAATTCTTTCTGATCGATCGCCTCGAATACGGCGATGTCGACGGCACCAACAACTATCTCTGGGACGCCCAGGGTTGGATCGGCGGCGACTACAACAAACTCTGGCTCAAGACCGAGGGTGAAGGCCCAATGCGCGGCGGCTCCCCTGAGAGCACCGAATTTCAGGCGCTCTACAACCGCACGATCTCGCCGTTCTGGAGTGCGCAGGCCGGTCTGCGCTACGACGTCAACCCGAATCCGGACCGGGGCTTCGCCGTGCTCGGCCTGCAGGGGCTGGCGCCTTACTGGTTCGAGTCGGATACCTCGCTATTCGTCAGCGAAGACGGCGACGTGAGTTTCCGCGGCGAATTCGAGTACGAGTTGCTGATCACCCAGCGCCTTATCCTGCAACCACGGGCCGAGATCAATATGTCGGCCCAGGACGTCCCCGAGTACGGACTCGGTAGCGGTCTCAACAACACCGAGATGGGCATACGGCTGCGCTACGAAATCAAGCGCGAGTTCGCGCCTTATATCGGCGTACGCTGGGAGCAGACTTATGGCGAAACCAAGGACATCGCCCAGGCCGAAGGCGAGGAAACGTCGTCGACCGCTTTCGTGGTCGGTATCCGCGCTTGGTACTGATAGGGAAATCACCGGATGTATGGAGGGCCTTCATCTCATTAACATGTCTGTGGACTTTGCATACGGGCTTGCAGCGAGCCAAAGGGGATAAAACGCAATGGCGTTAACGGGCCTACTCACCATCATGGGCACGATCGTGGCGGGCGCCTTACTCTTGCAGTGGGTAGCGGCACGCGCGCGTCGCGATCGCCTGGCCGAGTCGCAGAAGATCCCGTTTCTCGGGGGTAGCGCGCCGAACACGCACGCCTGGCAGCGTTTTCATGTGCGTTACTACTCGATGACGCTGCTGTTCATCGCCTTCGAGATGGAGATGATGTTCATGTACCCATGGGCGGTCGTGTACGTCGCCGAAGGCGTCAAGGCGCTCGCGGAGATGGGCATGTTCCTCGCCATCCTCACGGTGGGCATCCTCTACGGCTGGCGCGAAGGCATCTTCCGGTGGCAGTGAAGCTGCTCGAGCGCCTGGCGGCACGCGCTCCCGTGCCGGTATTCGTGGCCATGGGGCGCGACCGCGCCCCTGCCGTCGAGCGTTTGCTGCGGAGTGCGGATATCGACGTAACCGCCACACCCCGACACGCCAGTATCCTGTTGATCACGGGCCGCGTCCGGGATAGCGATCAGGCCTATCTCGACCGACTCCACGACCAGCTGCCACACCCACGCGCCACGTTCTGGTGGGGAGACGAGCCGCAAGCCGACGTGGACGACGCCCGGCGCGCTGCGTCATCCGACGATCCAGTAATTTCTTTACGTGCGCTTTACCGCAACCTGATTTCCGGCGCCCATGCATCGGAGACCCACCGGCTCGCGGACGAGCCACCCGCGCCCTGGCGCGGCAAGGGCGACCACGGTCAGGGCGGCGAAGGGATGATGGGTGGCGTGCCCTACGGGCGCATGATGCCCATGCCGCCGACGCCGGATATTCGCGATGGGCTAACGCTGGATGTCTACACCACCCAGATCGGCCCGTTCATGCCGTACTGGCCTACTGGACTCGTATTAGAGGTCACGTTTCAGGGCGATGTGATCCAGTCAGCCTATGTGGTTCAGCCGCCCTACCCGCCACGCGACGTCGATCGCGTACCGTTCGACCGCTTGTTGCACGAAACAACGGCCTTGGCCCAGATCGAGCGCGCACGCGCTGCGCACCACCTCGTGTGCATCGCCCGCGTACTGTCGCTCGTCGGATTGCCGACACTGAGTCGGCGCGCCCAAATATTGGCGGCACGCGTGCGCGCGAACGAGACCATCGCTATT
>DCKU01000076.1 GCA_002320455.1 Salinisphaera sp. UBA1666 | reverse complement strand
TCGACGATGTCGCGCGGTGTGACGCCGGGCAAGCGCAGCGCGCTCGGCGTACAGCTCGTTGTAATACGGCCAGTGCGGCGACGTATTACGTCGAAGTTCTCGGCTGATCGTGCTTCGGTGACGACCAAGCCGACGGGCGATCGCTGCTTGATTCAGGCCGTATTGCGACAGCGTGCAGACGGCGAGGCGCTCTCGCGCGCTAAGATGGGTATGAGGCATCGCAGGGCCCGGTTTGTTGATGGTCTCGACAACCTCAACTTAACGAAATGCCTTGCGGTGTCTCACCTTTTCAGCTCTGTTGCGTTTGCGAGTTGAATCCACCCAATTGTTTGCGGTATCCGTGGTATCCGGGGACAGTATATTTATCTGCGCGCCGCCGTGATTGCGGCCGCGCTTTGGCGCGTCATCTTTAATCTCTAATTCTTTACTTCGTTGGCGGTAGAGAGGGCGGTGATAGCCTGAGGCCGCTTTGCAGGCCACGCTTTCAGGTTCAGTATTTGAGTCACTGAGCCCCACCATGAGTGCAACTATGTTTGACGAGCCGGGTTTTGAGCGCCCCGCGGAGCCGGACAATCCGGAGCTGCCGCTGCTTTACCACGTGGTGTACTGCAGCCGCGCGGGTGCCGGTGTCGATGAGGCCGAGGTTGACCGTATTGTGGAGGTGTCGCAGCGGCAGAACCCGGAGAGACGTATCACCGGCGTTTTGATGTTTGCCGGCGGCGTGTTTTTTCAGTGGATTGAAGGGCCGCGCAGCCAGATCAAGGATCTGATGGCAGCGATTCGGGCGGATCCGCGGCACCACGATATCGTCTCGTTGAGCGAAACGGAGGAAACGCGGGAGCGGCTTTATCCGGATTGGGATATGGAGCGGGTGGATGCCGAAGACATCCGCGAGGTGTTGAACGATGCGCTCGATACCGCCGAGGATCAGAACAACGTGGTGGCACTAAAACGCATCTTGAGCCGACTTGATTCGGGGCCGTTGGACTCGCTCGGGCAGGGCCAAGCGTAGCGGCACGCGCTGTGATTTGAGCGCCAGCACTACGGGTAGCGCCGATCAAGAGCCGCTTCAACGCAGCCGCCGGCTATAGATAGCAAAAAGCCGACGCCCGATGGACGCCGGCTTTGTGCGTTGGCGCTTTCGCGCTAGCGGGTATTGCTACGAGACGTCCTTGATCGGGCCGAGATCGTCGCAGTGGTCGCCGTGGGGGTGGTGCAGGTTGCCATCGACCAGGTAGTCGATATGGTCACCGTGCGGAACCTGCTCGTGCCCGCAGTTGGGGCCGTGCTCGTGCGGATGCGGGCCGTGGTGATGATCGCTCATTGAATGCTCCTGAGTCGGTATAGGGCGGGGCTGGTGCCTGGCGTGATTTCAGTGGAATGCGCCAGGGCGTTGTCGACAAGCTGCTGAAGGTTGTCGTCGGCCACGCGATAGATCATGTGCTTGGCGTCGCGCCGCCGTGCCAGCAGGCCGGCATCGAGCAGCCGCTTGAGTCGGTTGGACACGGTGGTGAGCTTCTGGCCTTCCATTTCGGCCAGTTCCGTCACGCAGCGCTCACCCGACGCCAGCCGAGCCAACAGACGCAGCCGCTCTGGATCACCCAGGGCATGAAACATCTTTGTAGCGGTTTCTAGGCTGGCATTGGGTGGCAACGTGACGTGTTGCGGGGGCAGACCGTGCTAGCAGGCGGTGGAGTCAGGCGACATTTATCATTTTACGTTTCATAATTTCATGGAATGAGGGATTGAAGGCGGGCTTGCGTCAGTAACCTCGTTGTCGGCCGAACATTGATGGCCATGCGATCACGACAGTGTGGCGTTCTAGACGTTTGTAGGCCGTGCGTTTTCTGGCGTCTTCGGCAAAGCGCCACCGAGCACACAAAAAGCCTGGCGGCTGAGATGGCTTGTCGTTCCGAGCGTGACGCCGCTTTCACACCTGGTGTTCACAGTTCGGCGTCAGATCGCTACGCCGCTCAACTCTGTTCGAGGTGTCCGTCGTTACTGACTGGTGTGGCCTCGCTACGCCGCAGCAACCACAGGGCTACCACCAGCACCAGGATCAGCCCGGAGAGCGCGCCGAGCTCGATCACGAACTGATCGAAAGGCATGGTGTGGGCGCTCTCGGCCTCGGCGAACTGGGCCGTCAACACGAAGATACGGCGGATGGCCGCGATGAGGCCGACGAGCAGGAAGGGCTCGAGCACGATGGTGCCGGCGCTGTATGACACCCGCACGGTATAAAGCAGTTCCACGATGAGCAGCACCAGTAACAGCCGGCCCAGCAGGGTGACAATCTGTGGCGTGAAGTCGGTGGGCGACAGGGCGGCGATGAGCCCCAGTAGCAGGCCAAGCACGACATAGATGCTGCGCTCGACCCATTCGAAGGCCGCGGCGATCCAGTTGTATTGGGTGTTTGGTTCCTTGTCCGCCATGGCCTGCTCCCCTTGAAGCTGACCGGTCCCACGAGCTTCACCGAGCTGTTTCACCGACATTCGCATAATTGAGGCGAAAAAGCGCTTTTTTCGGGCTTTGAAGTCGGTCGCGCTTTGGCTATGCCCGCCGCGCATGGACCCGACCGATACATGGGCAGTGATGGCATTCATGGCGCAGCTGGGCAGCGGGCCATCGGATGCCACGGCATCGGTGTATCTGAAAATTTATCTATCTGGTTTACTATCGGCCTCCAACGTCTGGCCGTCTTGAAGACGCGGATTGCTCCAACAAGGAAGACTTCTATGCCCGCTACGATCCATTCTGTTGCCGTGGAAAAGACCAGCGGCGATCTGGCCCGCAACGAACAGCTGGCCTGGAAGCTGGCTGAGCTGGCCACAAAGGCCAAGGATGCGCCAGTAGACGCCGAGGCCGTGGCCATGGCCAAGAACCGGATCATTGATAACGCGGCGATTGCCCTCGGGGCAGCCAACGAAACCGCGGTGAAGGTGGCCCGTGCCGACGCTCTGGGCTCGAAAGACACCGGGCAGGCCACAATCTGGGGGCTGGCTGATCGGTTTGCGCCGGTGCCGGCTGCCTTTGCCAATGCCGTGGCCGTGCGGTTTCTGGATAACGATGATTGTTATCTGGCGGCCGAATACTCGCACCCGGACGACAATATCTCCCCGATCATCGCGGTGGGCCAGCAGATGGGCGTGTCGGGCGCGGATATCCTGCGCGGCATCGTGGTGGCCTATGAAGTGCACGTAGCACTCGTGGGCACGGGCGACGGCACGGGCATTTGCCTGCACAAGCACAAGGTCGATCACATGACCCATATCGCGGCCGGTACCGCAGCCGGGCTGTCGTCGATGCTGGGGCTGACCACGGAACAGGCATACCACGCCATCAACTTCGCCGTGCACAACGCAATTTCCTCGCGCCAGTCGCGCAAGGGCGATATCGGTGCCCAGAAAGAGTTCGTGCCGGGCTTTTCGGCCGAGATTTCCATCAAGGCGGTACATCACGCCCTGCACGGCCTGAAAGGCCCGAACCCGGTCTATGAAGGTGTGGATTCCATCATCCGCCGCTTCTTAAACGGGCGCGATGACGATGGCGCGGTGTACAAGGTCGAGCTGGCCGAGGCCGGGACCGATGCGCTGCGGAACATCATGAAGACCTATCCCAAGCAGCACGCCTTCGAGTACCAGGGCCAAGCCATCATCGACCTGGCGCTGCAGCTGCGTGATCAGCTGCCGAAAAACGGCGACGCCGTGGATATGGACCAGATCAAGACGATCGTGCTGGAAACCAGTCACCACACCCACCACGTGATCGGCACCGATGCACAAGACCCGCAGAAGATCGACCCGGACAGCCCGCGCGGCACGCTGGACCACAGCATCATGTTCGCGATCGCCCGGTGTATCCAGGCCGGTGAGTTCCACAAGGATCGCGCCTACCAGATGACGCAGGCGGAAAAAGACGAACTGCGTGATCTGATGGCCCGCATCGAGACCCAGTTCGACCAGCGCTGGGAAGATCTGTATCACGACCAGGACCCCAACGTGCAGGCCTACGGCGGGCGGATGATCGTGACGCTGACCGACGGCAGTGAAATCGCCGACGAAAAGACGCGTGCCAATGCCCATCCGGGCGGCGACACCCCGTGGCAGCGCCCGGATTACGAAGCCAAACTGGCCGACTACACCAAGGACCTCGTCTCCGACTCCGAGCGGGCCCGCTTCATCGCCGCCGTGGACGATATGGAATCGCTGTCGGGCGATCAGCTGGCCACCGTCAACCTGATCGTGGATGCCGGGCAGCTCGAGGCGCCGGATACCCGCGGGATCTATTAGCCCGGTCTCTCCCGGCTGGCGACCACGCATGCCGCGTTACGCGTGGCCCAAGCTATGCCCTATGCTGGCTAAGAAAACCTTTATAAGCGATGCACATATGACTAACACGACGTTCAAGTACCGATTCGCCAGCCTGGCTGCGGCCTGTGTTCTGGGCCTGGCCGCCACCGGCGCGATGGCCGCAGGCAGCTCGGTCGATGCGTTGAAGACCATCGATACCCAGGCGGGTAACGGCGCAACCGCCATGCCGGGCGACGAAGTCACCGTTGACTACACCGGTTGGCTCTACAACGCCGATGCCAAAGATCACCACGGCAAGAAGTTCGATAGTTCCCTGGATCGCGGGCAGCCGTTCAGCTTTACCCTGGGCGCTGGCCGCGTCATCGAAGGCTGGGACAAGGGCGTGCAGGGCATGAAGGTCGGCGGTGAGCGCACGCTGATCATCCCGGCCGATATGGCTTATGGCGCTCAGGGCGCCGGCGGCATGATTCCGCCCAATGCGCCATTGATTTTCGACGTGTCGCTCAAGGGCGTTCAGAAGTAGTCTGGCGTCGCAGCCGCGTGGGCCCGGGATGCCGGGCCTGTGCTGGGTTCTCACCCGTTAATGCG
>DCKU01000176.1 GCA_002320455.1 Salinisphaera sp. UBA1666 | reverse complement strand
TTCCAACTACCCTGACAGTGGGGGATAGCGCGCCGAGTCCGTGAACTGAATGCCGTTATCCGTGAGGATGGTGTGCACGCGATAGGGCAAGGCCGCGATGACGTGATCCAGGAAGGCCGCGGCCGTGTGACGATTCGCCTCACGTTCGAGTCTGGCAATCACAAACTTGGACGTGCGATCGATGGCAACGAACAGGTAATGCTTGCCCTGCTCGGTGCGGACCTCGGCAATATCGATATGCAGATACGGTGGATTCAGGTTCCAATCGCAACACAGCGATTCTGCGTGAGGACTTCGTGAGGTGTTCTGTAGCCGAGGCGTTTTCGAGGTCTATGGTTCAGTAATTCGACCGTGCTGTCGAGCTCTTCTTGAGAAATCGCGTCGAGCGAACGCCCTTTGGGAAAGAATTGTCTCAAAAGTCCATTCGCGTTTTCATTGCAGCCGCGTTGCCACGGCGCATGAGGTCGAGCGAAGAACACGCGGAAGCCGCTCCCCCGCTCGATATGCTCGAACGCGCTGAACTCAGTTCCGTTGTCGTAAGTCATCGTGCGTCGAAGATCGGATGGGAAGCCTGAAAATGCCGCGACCGTGGCTTGTGCAAGCGGCATCGATTCACGGTTCGGTTGTTTGAAGGCAACAACATAACCGCTGCATCGTTCGACATGTGTGGCAATAGCCGCACGCCCGATGCCGAGCACCGTATCGCCTTCCCAGTCACCGAATCGGCCGCGTTCTTCGACTATATCCGGGCGTTGACCGATGTCCAGACGTGGATCGCGGCGTGCTCTAAGTGAAGGCCGGGGCGTTCGTCGCCCGCGCTTTTTATGGCGCCGTCGCAAATGCTGATAGAGCGTGCCGCCTCCGCGGGCATCGGCCGCGATCCAGGCATAAATCTGTTCAGCACTGATCCGCATCGATCGATCATTCGGATAGCGCACGATGAGTCGCCCGGCGATCGCTTCAGGCGGCCAGAACGCCCGAAGCTTTCGCATTACGAAATCAACCAACGCGCCATGATCGAGCCGTCGGCGATGCCTCGCTTTTTGCCGGCGCTTGTCAGCCTGCGCCTGGGCATAGTGGTCCGTGTAGTAAGACCAGCAAGGCGACTGATTCCGTTTGAACTCCCGGCTAATTGTGCTGCGATGTCGCCCAAGACGTCGCGCGATTTCCGTTTGGTTCAAACCGTATTGCGACAGGAGAAGAATCTTGCAGCGCTCACGTGCGCTAAGATGCGAATGGGACATCGCGGGGCCTGTTTTGTTGATGGTCTCGACAACCTCAACTTAACTAAAAATCCTGCGATGTCCTTCCTTTAGCTGGCTTGTTGCGGTTGGAACCTGAATCCCCATCGTCAGGAAGATCGTTGGGGCGGTCGACAGATCCGCGTCAGGGGCGTCTTTATCGGAAATCGGCAAATGCCTCGATCAACGCGTCTATCGCGACGTTGAGTCGGGCCGAAGCGCGGCGTGTGCCGACGTAGATGGCATAAATGCCGAGCCGCAGCTGTGTGTGCTCGGGCAGTACGGAGACGAGTTGGTTGGTGTCCAACGCGTCGCCGATAAGGAAATTGGGTAGCAGGGCGATGCCGTGGCCGGCCAGGGCGAGGTCTCGGAGCACTGCGCCGCTGTTGGTTCGATAGTGTGGTTCGGCCTGGCGGCGCAGGTCGAGCGTGCCGGTAAAGACACTCTGGCCGTACCGATACCAGAGCATTTCGTGTCGCGCGAGATCGGCCGGTTGGGCCGGAGTGCCATAGCGCTGCAGATAAGCTGGCGAGGCAACGAGAGCCACGCCGGTTTCGCCGAGTTTGCGGCTGATCAGGCTGGAGTCGCGTAGTTCGCCAATCCGCACGACCAAGTCATAGCCTTCTTCGATCAGATCGATGCGGCGGTCGGTGAGATCGATATCGAGCTGGAGGCCTGGCCATTCGGCCGCCAGGCGGGCCATGGCCGGGCTGAGATAATGCTCGCCGACGTACAGCGGCGCGCTGACGCGGAGCCGCCCCTGAGGTTCGACGGCGCGTTGCTGGAATACATCATCCAGCGCGTCGATCTCGGCCAGGATGTCGATGGCCCGTCGCTGCAGGGCGCAACCGTCGTCGGTGAGGCTCAACCGGCGTGTTGTGCGGCGCAGCAGACGAGCGCCGTAGTACCGTTCCAGAAACGCTATCTGCTTGCTGGCCGTGGCTCTTGAAAGTTCGAGTTGCTGGGCAGCCTGGGTGAAGCTGCCTTGCTCGGCCACGGTGGCGAACGTACGCAGCGCCGGGATGAGGTCCATCGTGCTCGGCCCCGATTGTTAAGTAACGCGAAACAGTTTATCGCGACTGTTCCTGTTTATTGACGCGGCGGTGGTGTGCATCATTTCAGCAGTCACTAACATGTGGTTTATACATCGTTAACGTTCGGTGTCGAAAACTTGTCCGAGCCCCGAGCCATGTCGCGGTCGCCGCAAGCGATCGCGGCGGTTCGGGCTCGAACGTGCGGTCTCGTGGTAAACCAGTCGCTGCGCTCGATCACCGAACCTTCGTATCGAACGACACGCCCGTGGTATCGATCGTTTTATCGCATGGCGCGAGTGACCGCTCGCCGGCTAGTTCGGGGAGCGGTCGTCGTCATTTAGCAGGAGTTCTCATGTCATCTGTTTTATTCGAGCCGTTCGATCTGGCCGGTCACCGGCTAAATAATCGCATCATCATGGCGCCGATGACGCGGGCCCGCGCCCGCGGTGACGTGCCCGACGAGATGGGCGCGCTGTATTACCGCCAGCGGGCCAGTGCCGGGCTGATCATTTCCGAAGGCTCGCCGATCTCGCGCGAGGGCCAGGGGTATCTGTTCAATCCGGGCATCTTCGGGCCCGATCAGATCGCCGGGTGGCAGAAAGCCACGAATGCCGTGCACGAGCGCGGCGGGCGAATCTTCTGCCAGACGTGGCATGTCGGGCGTGTGTCGCATACGTCGGTCCAGTTGAACGGCGGCGCGCCAATCTCGGCCTCGGCCAAACAGGGCGGTATGGCGTTCGGCTGGAACGAGAACGGCCAGCCTGACATGCTGGATGCCAGCACGCCGCGCGCGGCGACAACGGACGAATGTCATCGGCTGGTTCGTGAGTTCGGCGAGGCCGCCGTGAACGCCCGCAACGCCGGTTTCGACGGCGTGGAGGTCCATGGCGCGAACGGCTATCTGTTCGAGCAGTTCATCAACGAGGGGCTCAACGACCGCACGGACGACTACGGCGGTTCGCGTGAAAACCGCTGTCGTCTGTTGTTGGAAGCCATCGACGAGTCGATCAAGCGTATCGGCGCGCATCGCGTCGGCGTGCGGCTGACGCCCTATGGCACGTTGTTCGACATGCCGCACTATGACGATGTCGAAGGCACGTATCTGTATCTGGCCGATGAGCTGTCCAAGCGGAACATGGCGTACGTCCACATCATGGACCAAGGCGCGCAGGGCCAGGACACGTTGCCACGCGATTTCCTGCGGCAGTTTCGCCAGCGCTATACCG
Source organism: Salinisphaera sp. UBA1666 (assembly GCA_002320455.1). Lineage (GTDB taxonomy): Bacteria > Pseudomonadota > Gammaproteobacteria > Nevskiales > Salinisphaeraceae > Salinisphaera. Next base: position 12,856 of record DCKU01000176.1, on the reverse strand, counting down.
GCACGCTGTTGTTCGCCGGCAATCTCGACAAGGCCGAGGCCGAACGGCTGATCGATGAGAGCGTCATCGACCTGGCGGTGTTCGGCCGCCCGTTCACCTCCAACCCCGATTTTGTCGAGCGCCTGTATAACGACTGGCCGCTGACCGATTTCGATCCCGATACATTCTACGGCGGTGATGCGCGAGGCTATGTCGACTGGCCGACCTATCCCGAGGAACAGGAGCGCAAGGCTCGCTTCGCCGAGAATTGATTGATACCGGCGGAATGGCGTTTGTCGAGCGCCGTTTCGCCCACGCCGGTTCCTATTGGATGCCGGGCAGCCAACTGGACAACAATAGAGGACAGACCATGTTTAATACTCTCGCTTGAGTTCTTCGAAGACGCGACCCGCGATCTGCGCTACGGCGCTACACTCAAAGAGCCGGCGAATGAGTAGGGTAGTGATCTCTCTAGGCTGCCTAAATTCGCCTTTTTTTCGACGAATAAACAGTAGTGGAGACACGCCATGGTAATTTCCCAATTTTTAACGCGAGCCAGAAGTGGGGTTAAGCGACCATAGCCAACTTCTGTTTTGGGGTCTTGCCATCAAGGGCCATGTTCGGCCGTTCGTTATTATAGGTCCAGAGCCATTGGGTCGCTGCGTCTTGTGCTTCAGCGATTGATGCAAATAGATACTGGCTCAGCCAGTCCGTTCGGACTGTTCGGTTATAGCGCTCGACGTAAGCATTCTGCTGCGGTTTGCCCGGCTGGATGTAGTTCAGCCTAGTGCCGCGCTTCTTCGCCCAGGTGACAAGCGGCCCGCTGATATATTCGGGGCCATTATCACAGCGTATTGCTTACGGCTTACCGCGCCATTCGATGATCTGCTCCAAGCTGCGGATGACGCGAGCTGACGGCAACGACAGATCGACCTCAATGCCCAAGCCTTCGCGGTTGCAATCGTCGACGACGTTGAGCAGCCGAAAGCTGCGACCGTCGCTGAGCTAGTCGTGCATGAAGTCCATCGACCAGATCTGGTTCGGTGCCTGCGGTAAGGTCAGCTTGTCCGGCACGCCTCGCTGTAGCCGTTTGCGCGGCTTGATCCGCAGGTTCAGCTCGAGCTCGCGGTAGATGCGATACACGCGCTTGTGATTCCAGCCGAAGCCTTAAACGTTACGCAGGTAGAGAAAGCACAGGCCAAAGCCCCAGCGACGATGCGTAGTACCCGTCAGTCGCAGCAGCCAGTCGGCGATCTCGGCGTTTTCATCGGACAAACGGGGCTGGTAGCGATAGCACGTCATGCTGATCGAGAACGCCGCACAGGCCAGGCGGATACTGATCCCATGTTCGGTGACGCTTCGTTGGGCCATCTCGCGGCGGCGAGATGGCCTTACCACTTTCTTGTGAGCGCCTCCTGGACGATCTCGGCCTTAAGGCGTTCTTCGGCGTACATCTTTTTGAGACGCCGATTTTCGTCCTCGAGCTCTTTCATGCGCGCCATGAGCGAGGCGTCCATGCCGCCGTATTTGCTCCGCCACTTATAGAACGTCGCCGAGCTCATGCCGTGTTCGCGACACAGCTCGGGCACGGGCGTGCCGGCTTTAGCTTGCTTAAGAATAGTCAGGATCTGGCTGTCAGTGTAGCGGGATTTTTTCACGAAAACCTCCTCGGTTCAGGGTACGAGAAAATTCCACTTCTGACCCGCGTTCATCTCTGGGAGGATTACCCGGGGAACCAATGCCGAATTGCTAGAGCGAAGGAAAAATATCGTGCGTTTAGGCAGTGGAAGACGATCCTAAGCGCCATGAAGGCATCATTTAAAATGCGCATAATGTATATTATGTTAAATATGCATTATTAAGCGAACCAGATTCACGATGGCTCGCACCGTTGAGGCTCTCACCGCCCTTGTCTGACGGCGACTCAATCTATCGTTCTTGTACCAGCCTCGTGAACACATCAACCAATCGCTGTGTCGGCGCCTGACGGCCGTCTGGCCATGTGGCCGCGAGCTCGGCAATTTCGATGCCGATGAGTCGATCGGCGCTGACCGCGGTCAGTATCCTGGCGAGCCCGTCGAAATCGATACCGCCATGAACGGCATAATCGGCTGGCAGCGTGGCCGGATCGAAGACGTCGCAGTCCAGATGGATATAGACCGGTGCGTCTCCCAACCACTCGGCAATCTCTGTACCAATGTTTGGCGTGACGTCGAGTTGCCGGATCGGCTGAGTGTCGAGATATGCGTGTTCTTCAGCGTCGATGTCGCGTGCGCCGATCAGACACGTATTCCCCGGTGCCAGCCCCGCACCGAAACCACTGTCCCAGCGTCCGATCGCGGCCGCGAGCGCCATGCCGCCCAGATAGCCGGACGGACTGTCGTCCGGCGTGTTCAAATCCGCGTGGGCATCGATCCAGAGCACCTTGGCCCGCGGGTGTCGCTTGACGACCTGCGGCAGCGTTGCCATCGCTACGCTGCAGCGTGGCAGCAGTCCGATGATGCGTCGATGCGCGCGCAGGCTCTTGGCCCAGGCCTGGCTGGCACAGCCGAAGTCGTGTCTTACGTCATCCAGATGGGCCTGCCATCCGGTCGGCCGGTTGGCCGAGGTGCGCAGGCTATGCTCGCCGATGCGCTGAGGCGCGATGCCGAGTCGTCGCTCGAATACGCCTGCCAGTTGCACCGCGCCGTTCAGGCCGCCACCGGTGACGTCGGCCGCCGACCCCTGGTACAGCAATAAATCGATATCACGCAGACGCATAGTCAGGCCGCTGTTCATCTATGGGGTCAGTCTGCGCGGCGCTCCGTCTGGTCTCAACGCCGGTTTGTGCCGGGCTGCGGTTTATGGTCTCATTTAGTCATGCAGTCGTTTCTGTGGCCTATAACTGCGTGGTTGAAATATGGACTGGCGCTTTGCCTGGTCTGTAACGCGCTATTGTGCGCGGCACATGACCTGGCCACCCCGCTTCATGGCAGCGTGCAAACGGCTGCGGCGAGCGCCGACGAGGCGTCCGCGGGCCAAGCTGTTGCCGTCGCGAGCGCGGCCGATGACGCAGTTACCGCGCCGTCGCATTGTGGTCACGCCGAGCTGCATCATGTGGGGCTGACCAGCTCTGGCGTGCCGATGGCACGCGCTATTCATCGCGTGCACGTTGCTGCCCCACTCTCGCTGTATACCAGCCTGGCCCACCAGCCTCCGGTCACACCCCCCATAGCTTGAATCGTCTCGCACTTTTTCTTTCTGCGATGAGGATTCATGCATGTCTGCTAGATACTTGCGGCTAGGCGCTTGTGCGCTTGGCCTCGGGTTGGGTGTGGTCGTGGGCGCGGCGCACGCCGTTACCCAGATCCCCCAGCCGTTAACACTCGACGCCGCCCTCGACTGGGCCGGTGACAACAACCCCACCCTGCGCGCGGCCAAGATCCGGGTGGAGCAACTTACCGGTGAGTCCATTCACGCCGACGTGGCGGTTCCTTCAAACCCGCGCATCGAGTTCGGCGCAGGCCAACGGTCAACCGCGGGCGGTGACGGCACCGACCTGAATATTCAGCTCAGTCAGGAATTCTGGGTTGCCGGCCAAGGCGCGCTTCGAGAATCAGCCGCCAATCGTGAGCTGGCGGCAGCCCGAGACCAATATCGATATCTGGTCTCGGCAACGACGGCCCGCGTGAGAGCAGCGTTCTTGTCGGTCCTCGTGGCCGAAAAAGCGGTGACGACCGCGCGCCGGGTCGTAAAAGCCAACCAGGCACTTTACGACTACGCCAAGCGGCGTATGGATGCAGGTGCCGGTACGCTTCTGGAACTCAATGCCGCGCAGTTGGGCGTCAGCCGTGCCACGGCCTTGCTTGCGCAGGCCAAGAACCGGCGTCAAGGCGCGCGTCTTGCGCTCGACGATCTGCTGGGAATCGATCCGCGCCGGACGCTTGCGGTCGCGGGCAAGCTGAGCATCGATCCGTTGCGTCTTCCCGATCGCGCCGACTTGCTGGAGCGTGCGGCACGCCAGCGTTCTGATTTGGTTGCCGCCGCGGGCCGGGTAGCCGCCGCTCGTGAGCGCTTGAAACTCGCGGATCGACAGATCATCCCGAATCTCACCGTATTCGGCTTCTATCGTGAGGAAAACGGAGGAGACGGTCAGGGTCCGCTCCGCCGCGGGGCCACGATTGCCGGCGGTGGCGTATCGTTCGAACTTCCCGTTCTGCATCGCTATGCCGGTGAGCGCAAACAGGCTGCCGCTGCGCTCGATCGGGCACAGCTTGAGCGGGAAAACCTGCAGCGTGATGTCCGTCTCGAAGTGATTGGCGCATTGTCCGACTACCGTTCGGCACGCACTCAGGTCGAGGCGTTGAACAGCGCGGTATTCGATGCCGCCCAGCAAAGCGTCGAGCTGACCAAGCGGGCATTTCAAGCCGGCGAAGTTGGCGCCCCGGCCATCACTGCAGCCCAGAACAATCTGATTTCGGTGCGCGCCGAATATCTCTCGGCCCTCGAAGGGCTGATCAATGCAACAACCGATCTCGAACGCGCGACCGGCGGCCTGATCGCCGTCGCCGCCGACAACGCGCACACCGGAGCCCAATGATGTCTGAATCCCATTACGTTTATGCCGCGATCGGCGTATTGCTCACTACCGTGTTGATCACCAGCGGCTGCGAGCCGTCAGCCCCCGAAGGAGAAACAGCCCCGGCGAGCGAGGAAGCGCAGTCACCAACCAAGACTGAAAAGCAGACCGACAAAGCATCGGAGCATGGCGAGGCACACGTCGAAAAACCACGCCGGATTCATCTGACACCGGAACAACGCGAGCAATTGCCGATTGATGTGGCCCCGGCGCCGGCCGGATCGGCCGAGGATACGATCCAGGCACCCGCCGACGTACGCTTCGATGCCGACAAGGTGGCACGAGTCGGGCCTCGACTGGCCTCGAAGATCGTGGCCATAAAGGCGGATCTAGGCGAGCGGGTCGACGAGGGCGATCCTTTGGCCGTGCTCGATAGCGTGGCTCTTGGCAAGGCAAAAGCCGAGTATCTGACAGCAACGGCCCAATACCGTAATGCCCTGGCCGTGTATAAGCGCAAGCAGGATCTGGCGGATGACAAGATCATTAGCCAGGCGGCACTCGACGAAGCACGGGCCGCGTATCAATCGGCGCAAGCCTTGCAACGCGCCAAGCGCGCGGAGTTGAAACTCTACGGCCTGAGCGCCGGTCAGATTAGCGCAATCGATACAACTCGAGGGGATACCCCACTCTCCCGCTTCACGTTGCGTGCCCCCATCGCCGGCACGATTCAACGGCGCGATGTCGTCATCGGCCAGACCGTGGCGTCCAACGAAACACCGTTCCAGGTCGTCGATGCGTCGCGGATGTGGGTCATGATCCACGTTGCCGAGAACAACGCAGCGCGCATGCAACCGGGGCTTGCCGTATCGCTCCGGGTACGATCGCTTCCCGGCCAGCGTTTCGAGGGCACAACCAACTGGGTATCCGAAGCCCTGGACCGCGACTCCCGCACGCTCACGGTGCGGGCCATTGTGGACAATCCCAACGGGCGTCTCAGCGCTGACATGTTTGGCACGGCCACAATCCAGACCGAGGGCAGCAAGAACTATGCGCTGGTGCCCTCCGATGCCGTACAGAGCCTGGACGGCGATACGTCGGTCGTTTTCGTGCCCGGCGAGGAAGCCGGCGCCTTTCGCGTGGTGCCGGTCACGCTTGGACATGAGGGCAATGGCCGGGTCGAGATCCGTGACGGTCTCGCCGCGGGTGACGCGGTTGTGACCGAGGGCGCATTCGATCTGATGTCGGCACTGACCAGCGGCTCGCGTAGCGCCGCCCACGGCCACTGATCGGGGGATGCCAATATGATTTCTCGATTCGTTAGAACGGCCCTTGCCAACCGGGTACTCACACTCGTGGCCGTCGCTGCCCTGGCGTTGGCCGGTGTCTATTCATTCAACAAGGTTCCGATCGATTCGTATCCGGACGTGACACCTTCAATGGTGCAAATCTACACCGCGAGCCCGGGGTTGTCGCCGGTCGACGTCGAGACACAGGTCTCGTACCCGGTCTCGATAGCCATGTATGGCCTGCCCGGCCTAGAGCGGGTGCAAAGCACGTCGATTTTTGGCCTGTCGCGGGTCAATGTGTACTTCGAGGACGGCACGGATATCTATTTCGCGCGGCGTCTGGTGATGGAGCGTCTGGCCAAGGCCCGCGAGCAGATCCCCGAAGGGCTCGGCGAACCACAGCTGGGGCCGATTACCAGCGGGCTCGGTCGCGTGATGATGTATACGCTCGAAAACACGCAGGCCGGCCAATACACACCGACCGAGTTGCGCACCGCGCAGGACTGGATCGTCAAGCCACAACTACGCACCGTGCCCGGCGTCACCGGGGTGCTCTCGATTGGCGGCTACGAAAAGCAGTATCAGATCACACTCGATCCGAATGCCTTGTCGGCTCGCAATATCACGGTCGCCGACGTGCGCCGCGCCATTGTCGAGAATAATCGCAACGTCGGCGGATCGTTCATCGATCGCGGGGGCGAGGAGTACATCATTCGCGGTTATGGCTGGGTGAGCCCGGGCGAAAAGGGTCTCGACGATCTACGTACGATTCAGGTCACCGAGAACAATGGCACCCCGGTGTATATCCGTGATATCGCCGACGTCGGGTTCGGCCCGGCCATTCGCCGCGGCACGATGATCGCCAACGGCGAGGAGGCGGTTGGTGGCTTCGTACTCAAGCTGTTCGGCAGCAACACCCAGGCATTGCTCGAAAAAGTCGAGGCCAAGATCGATACCATCAATCAAGCCTTGCCCGACGGCATGCAGGTCAAGCCGTTCTATTCTCAAGCCGGCCTGATCGAAAAAGCTTCGGCCACCGTCGAGGATGCGCTACTGGAAGGCTCGGTTCTGGTCCTGGTGCTGCTCTTTCTGTTCTTGGGCAACCTGCGATCCACATTGATCGTGATCGCCAGCCTGCCCTTGTCCGTGCTGATCGCATTCATTGCGATGGACTACGTCGGGTTGTCGGCGAACCTGATGAGCCTGGGTGGGCTAGCCATCGGTATCGGCATGATGGTCGACGGCTCGGTCGTTATGATCGAAAACATCTTCCGGCATATGGAAGAACGCGCCGAAGAAGACATATCGCACCTGCGTCTGGTCGGCGAAGCAGCGGCGGAAATCGCCCAACCCGTCACGTTCGCCATTGCGATCATCGTGCTGGTCTTCACCCCGCTTTTCACATTGCAGGGCACGGAAGGCAAGTTGTTTTCGCCGATGGCCTACACCATCTGTTTTGCGCTGGTCGGTGCGCTGGTGATGGCGCTGACGTTCGTACCCGTAATGGCCTCGCTCTTGTTCAAAAAAGGCAGCGCGCACGGCGAACCCCGCGTCGTTGGCTGGCTCAAGGCCGGATACCGGCCGGTACGCGATGCCGCGATTAAAGCGCCAATCGCCGTGCTTAGCCTGGCTATCGTGCTCTTCATGAGCAGTCTGGTGATCTTTCCGACGCTGGGGACGGAGTTCATACCGACCCTGCGCGAGGGCACGTTCATGGTGCGCTCGACCCTGCCGCCGGGGGCCAGCCTCAAGACCACTCAACAGTACGCCAAGCGTGTGCAGACCGTAATGCGCGAGTTTCCGGAAGTCGAAGGGGTCTACTCCCGGGTCGGGCGCGCCGAAGTCGGCGGTGATCCGGAACCGGTGAACGTCATCGCCTCCGTGGTCAATCTGAAACCGTTGGATGAATGGCGTGCCGGGCGCGACTACGAGCAGCTTCAGAACGCCATGGCCCAGCGCGTGGGTGATGCAATACCCGGGCTCGCGAATAATTTCTCTCAGCCCATTCAATTGCGGACCGATGAGCTGCTATCCGGTGTACTGGCTGAGGTTGTGGTCAGTATCTATGGCGATGACCTGGACAAGCTTGCTGAGACCGGCCAGAAGATTGCGGCCATAGCACGTGACGTACCGGGTGCTGTCGATGTCCGGGTGCAGCAGCAAGGTGGCAAGCCCCAGATTGTGGTTCGGCCTGATCGCCAGGCCCTGGCACGCTACGGCATTGCGCTGGATGAAGTCCTGGGCGTGGTCGAAACCGGTATCGGCGGGGCAAGCGTTGGCCAGGTATTCGAAAACATCCGGCGCTTCGATATTTTCTTGCGCTTCGATGAAGCCACCCGAAACCGGATCGATGCGATCCGGAACCTGACATTCCGCACCTCCGAAGGCGCGATGATCCCGCTGTCCCGAGTCGCGGATGTCGAAGTCTACCGTGGACCCAAGAAGATCTCGCGGGCCAAGGCCAGTCGGCGTCTGTTCGTCCAGCTTAACGTGCGTGGCCGCGACATGGGCGGCGTGGTGCGTGATATCCAACAACGTGTGGCAAGCGATGTTGCGCTCCCGCCGGGTTATTTCGTCGAGTACGGCGGTCAGTTCGAAAATCAGCGGCGGGCGATGGCTCGGTTATATGTGGTGGTGCCGATCACCATGGCACTGATTTTCCTGCTGTTGTTCGTGGCCTTTTCAAGTTTGCGCTACGCCGCACTGATTTATCTCAACGTCCCGTTTGCCATCACCGGCGGCATATTCGCGCTCTGGATCTCGGGGCTGTATCTCTCGGTGGCCGGTGCGGTGGGATTCATCGCGGTATTCGGCGTCGCGGTACTCAACGGCGTGGTGCTGGTCTCGTATATCAACCAGTTACGTGAGCAAGGCATGTCGGTTGAAGACGCCGTGCGTGTGGGAGCCGAGCACCGCCTGCGGCCTGTGTTGATGACGGCAAGCGTTGCCATTCTCGGGCTCGTTCCCTTGCTGTTGACCGACGGTATCGGTGCGAACGTGCAGCGGCCATTGGCGGCCGTCGTGGTTGGTGGCCTGATTACATCAACCCTGTTGACGTTGCTGGTGTTGCCGGCGATCTATCGCTGGTTCGCCGAGCCACGCCGCGGTGAGGTGGTCTAGCGCATGGGGCGTCATGCTTGGGTAAGGCGCCCCGCCCTCGCCCAGACAGTGACGGCGCCGTTTGTATCGGCGCCGTCACTATTCATTGGCGGGTATCGGCAAGGCTGGCCCGCCCACGTTAATTATATTCAGGGACATCGCAGTGAAAGAAACAAACACCAGTATTCGGGCCGACGATAGGCCGTTCATCGCTGGCGACTCTCCCGGTAGCAGGAAACTATCCGGCGAAGTGCCTCGCGCAATGCACCCAACTGTTGAAGAACAACGAAACAAATCCGAATGGAACAACTACAATCTATTGGCGACACCGGCGCGATTGGGGTCTGTCGTCAGTAACGGGCCCATACGCGACGAATTCGTGCGACACCCGCTCAACGGCATTCGCATTGCAAGCGATTGCCTCGACCAGACGCGACCCTGCGAGGTAGCAACCCCATGACAGCACATCAACACAGCCATGGCCATAACCATGGGAGCGGCAGCAGCACTCGGATACTGATTTTCTCGCTTGTCTTTACCACCGCTTTTGCCGGCGTCGAAGTGGTGGGCGGGCTCTGGGCCAATTCGCTGGCCTTGATTGCCGATGCCGGACATATGATCACGGACTCACTGTCACTGGGCATCGGCGCATTCGCCGCATGGTTGAGCCAGCGTCGTGCATCCAAACGCCATACCTACGGCTTTGCGCGTGCGGAAACGATCGGCGCGCTGGTCAACACGCTTTTCATGTTGGGGGTCGTCGCATGGATCGTGATCGCCGCCCTCGACAGGCTAACCGCGCCCGTCGAGGTGGGCGGCGTACTCGTCATGGTTGTCGCCTTTATCGGTCTGCTCGTGAACGTCGTTGTTGCTTGGATGCTGATGCGCGGCGAGAAAAACATGAACGTCCGCGCCGCCTTGTTACACGTCATGGGCGATCTCGCGGGCTCTGTCGCCGCGCTTGCATCCGGGGTCGTGATTTACTTGACCGGTTGGGTGCTGATAGATCCGTTGTTATCCCTATTCATCAGCGTGTTGATCGGCTTTGCGAGCATCACTGTGTTGCGGGATGTATTGCATGTTCTGATGGAAGGCACACCCAAGTCGGTTGACCCCACCGAAGTCACGCGAACCCTGCGTCTTATCGATGGTGTACGCGACGTACACCACCTGCACATCTGGTCGTTATCGTCGAGTCGTCATGCGTTGTCCGCTGAAATCGAGGTCGAGGCACTCGAGGCATGGGACGTCATCCTACCTCGATTGCAGCAGGTTCTAGGTGATCGTTTCGACTTGCATCACTCTACCCTTCAGCCGCAAACGCAGTGCTCGACAGTTCGCGCCGAGTCGGCTGGGAACTGCCACTCATCCGACTCATAAGCGCGGGACATACAACGAGCCAGCAAGCGACCTGGGATATAGCATTTTAAATATTCGGGCCTGTCGAGCGTGGGCTTGGCCCGACGAAATGCTCGATGCGCAGGGCACATGACGGTCCAGCTTCAGAAAGGCTTGCTACGACTTGCGCTTGCGACGATCTACCCCAAGGTGAAGCAAAATGTTTACACGTCGTCCTGGCCGGGTTGATGGCCGAGGCAGTCGCTAAAGTACTACACATTCTGCGTCTTGTTTTGGTTCACAACCACGGAGTCAGGCTGTGCCGCCGGAACCTGTTTTCGGCCGATCGGCGCGCATCAACTGCTCGCGGATGCTGCCCAGCTCCTTGAGCGTGGTGATGACTTCGGCCAGGCGCTCTTCGGACCATTTCGTCACGAACTCGGGCACTACGCCGTCGCCCTGTTTCATGTGGCTCTCCACGGCCAGCGCGTCGGTCAGGTTGGCTTCGAAGCGCACGATATCGGGCAGCACCTTGGCCAGCTCGGCTCTCGGCACGGCCGCGCCGCCGATATCCACGTGGTCCGCCGGAGTATTAGATGCGTCGATCGAGCTCATGGGTCGCTCTCTTGCTAATGTCTTGTCGAATTCGGCGTTTAGCGCCCGGCCGGTTTGACGCGCCGTTTAGCGGTGGCTGTAGCGGTCTTTTTCTTCTTGGCGGCCTTGGCCGACTTGGCGTGTCGCGGCTTCTTGCCTCGCGCATCCAGGCCAGTCATTTTCTTGCGCGGCCGCGTCGCCGGGCGCTCGGACAGCGGCTCATCAGACACTGACAACCCGAGCCGATTCTGGCCGATGGCCACGGTTTTCAGGTGGGCCAACGTCTCTTCTGGCAGATCACCGGGCAATTCGAGCAGTGTATAGGCATCGCGAATATCGATCCGCCCGATCTGTGCGTTATCCAGCCCGGATTCGTTGATGATCGCACCGACGATATGCCCGGGCGCCACCGCCTGCTTGCGGCCAATTTCAATGCGATAGGCGCGCATGGGCCCGCTGGTGGCTGGCTTGGGCTTGGCCTTGTCGGGCGCCGGCGTCGCCGGGCTGCCGGAGGCGCCCAGATACAGGCGACGATCGCCCTGGGCCAGACGCGCTAGTGCCGCGGCCAGCGCTATGGGCGCAACCGCCTCGCGCTCACACAGATCAGCGACGAGCGCGCGCTCGCCGGATAGATCATCCGAGGCCAGCGTTTCGGCCAGCCGGCTATTGAAGCGTTCGACGTGGCGCGCGTTGATCTCGGCCGGCGTGGGCAGGTCCATCGGCTCTATGGACTGACGGGTGGCACGCTCGATGGCCTTGAACCGGCCCTTGTCCTTGGCCGTGGCAAACAGGATCGCATCGCCGGCGCGCCCGGCCCGTCCGGTACGCCCAATACGATGGATATAAGACTCGGGATCGGCCGGCATGTCGAAGTTGATGACATGGCTGATGCGCTCGACGTCCAGCCCGCGGGCTGCGACATCCGTGGCCACGATGACATCAATCTGGCCGCTTTTGACCTGGGCAACCACGCGCTCACGCTGGGCCTGGGCCACGTCGCCGTTAAGGGCGGCACAGGCAATGCCACGGGCCGCGACTTCTTCGGCAATGGTCTCGGTGGTCTTTTTGGTCCGCGCAAAGACGATCATGGCGTCATACGGCTCGGCCTCGAGCAGCCGGGCCAGTGCCTCGGACTTGCTCACGCCGCGGCCCACGATCCAGTAGCGCTGACGGATGTTGTCGGCGGTGCCGGTGGCCGCCGCCACCGTGATATGCACCGGCTCTTGCATATGCTGGGCCGCGATCTTGCGAATCGCCCCGGGCATGGTGGCCGAGAATAACGCCACCTGGCGTTCGGCCGGGGCTTGGTCGAAGATCCAGGCCACGTCGTCGATAAAGCCCATGCGCAGCATTTCATCGGCTTCGTCCAGCACCAGCCATTCAAGAGCCGACAGATCCAGCGAGCCGCGCTTTAGGTGGTCGATGACGCGCCCGGGGGTGGCCACCACGACATCCACGCCGCGTTTCAGGGCGGTCAGCTGCGGCCCGTACGGCGCGCCGCCGTAAATAGCGACGCTGGAAAACCCGGTAATCGAGGCGCCATAGGTGTCGAACGCAGCGGCCACCTGCATGGCCAGCTCCCGCGTGGGGGCCAGGACCAGCACGCGCGGTTTGCCCGCCCCGGCCCCGGCTTCGGCCAGCCGGCTGAGGATGGGCAAGGCAAACGCAGCCGTCTTGCCGGTACCGGTCTGGGCCTGACCCAGCACATCGCGACCGGCCAGCATGGGCCCGATCGTCTGTGCCTGGATGGCCGAGGGCGTTTCATAGCCCGCGCGGGCCACCGCAGCGCGCACGGCCGGCGCCAGGCCCATGGCATCAAACGATGCGGGCGATGAGTCGTAATCGGAGATAGACATGCAATCCTGCGCGTGGCGTGGAGCCGCTCCGGCCAAGACGATGGCCAGGCGATAATCGAGGCTCGGACGAGCATAGGGCCTGTTGAAGTTTCATACGAGCGCCTTCGTCGAGAGTCCGCAGTGTGTTCTGCAAGGCGCGAGTCGCC
>DCKU01000090.1:25238-25762 GCA_002320455.1 Salinisphaera sp. UBA1666 | reverse complement strand
ATTTCGATCGGCGTGTTCTGGGTCAATTATTTCGCCACCGCATCGGGCGTTGCCGGCGTCGATCCGCGTTATTACGAGCTGGCTCGCGCCTTCGGCCATGCCGGCTTTTTCGCGCGTATTTCCTCGGTCACGTTGCCCGGCGCGGCCCCGGGGATCCTGTCGGGTATGCGCACCGGCGTCGGCCAGGCCTGGATGACGCTCATCGCGGCCGAGCTTTTGGGCGTGCCGGGCATGGGCCAACAGATGAACGCGGCCGCCGGCGTGGGGGCGTATGACGCGGTCGTGGTCTATATGCTCGCTATTTCTCTGATCTATTCCCTGTCCGACGGGGTCTTCGCCGTCATACAGAATCGTGTTCTTCGGTGGCGGCCATGAGCGGCGCGGGCCTTCTCACGATCGAGGACCTGTCGTTTGCTTATGCAACCAGCGACACGCCGGTGTTTTCCGGCATCGATCTGTCTATTTCCGATGGCGAGTTCGTGGCGCTGGTCGGCGGGTCCGGCGTGGGCAAGTCCACCCTGCTT
>DCKU01000090.1:24608-24940 GCA_002320455.1 Salinisphaera sp. UBA1666 | reverse complement strand
GGCGTGGGCAAGTCCACCCTGCTTCGCAACGTCGCCGGACTGATCGCGCCCTCCTCCGGGCGTCTTTCCATGGCGCCGGCTGTCGCCCGTGGCAGCCGCGATCGCGCGTTCGTGTTTCAGGACACCCGCTTGCTGCCCTGGCGCCGGATCGATGCCAATATCGACTACGGCTTGACCGGCCTGGGCTTGTCGCGCGCCGAACGACGTGAACGCATCGACGAGGTTCTCGAGCTGACCGATATGGGCGCCTATCGTAAGCGCTGGCCGCACGCGATCTCCGGCGGCCAGGCACAGCGCATCGGTCTGGCAAGAGCCCTGGCGGTGCACCCGCG
>DCKU01000090.1:0-24289 GCA_002320455.1 Salinisphaera sp. UBA1666 | reverse complement strand
CCCGCGTCTTCTGCTGATGGACGAGCCGTTCTCGGCCGTGGATGCGCTCACACGAACACGGCTCCAGGATGAGCTTCTGACCATCTGGCGGCGTATTGGCATGGCGGTATTGTTCGTCACCCACGACATCGAGGAAGCCACATACCTGGCCGACCGGGTCCTTGTCATGCGCGGGGCGCCGGCCACCATTGCCCGCCGCGAAACCATCACCTGTCAGCGCCCGCGCGATCGAACTGCGGCCGATTTCCGCGCCCTGGCGCGCGATATTGCTGAGTCTCTATGAACCCACATCCGCCCGACGACACCTTGCGTCTGGTCATCCACGCGCCCACCGAGGCGGCTCTGGCCCGGGCCCGGGCGAATGCCGCGAACCTTCTGCGCGCCGAACCGGCTGCCGCGGTGGAAATCGTGATCAACGGACCGGCCGTGGCGGCCGCGCTGGCCAGCCCGCACGACACCGACCGGCTGCTGCGGGTCTGTGCCAATACGCTGGCGACCCAGGATCTAGACGCCGATCCGACGATCGCACGCGTCAAGGCCGCAGTGCTCTATATCGCCCAGCGCCAGCGTGACGGCTGGGCGTATATGCGGGCCTAGGGGCTGTTGCCCCTAGATCAGTAGACCGTCGCGTTCGGCCCCTGGCCCGGCTCGGCGGCCTCGACGCTGAAACCGGCACGCGGAAAATGATTTCTCAGCCGTCCCAGCCCGGGCTCGTGGCGCTCGATCACGATTCGGTCATCGCCGAGATAAACCAGCTCGCCGGCCACGATATCCGCGCCGTAATCGGTGGCCGCCACGTGAACGACCTGGCCGGCGCTGAGTCCGCTGTCGGCGGCGACGCCCGGCGCCAATGGCTCGAAACCCTCGGCCTTGCCGGCGATGTCCAGTGCGGTGTCACTGGCCAGCTCCTGGCTCTCGCCGTGACCTAGCGCCGCCATGCGATCCGCCCAGGCAACGACGTTGGGATAGCGCGTCACGGCCTCGGCCACGCCGGGATTCCCGCGCACGTACCAGACCGGATGATAGATCGCACAGTCTGCCGCGGTGGGCGCATCGCCCAGCAAAAACGCACGCTCGGCCAGCTGCGCGTCCAGGCGGGCCATGCTCGGATGCCAATGCGCCGCCGAGAAATCCGGCGTCGGAGCACCCAGCCGGCCGTGCGCGAACAGGGCAGCCCGATCAGCGCGAAACGCAGCCAGGCCCTCTGCGCCCAGCGCGCGCTCCAGCTGGGCCCGGCCGGGCTCGGAGAGCAACAGCGGAATCGCAGCCAGAAACAGCACCTGATCACCGAGACGCTCGAATGCCGCGATACTGGCACTGCTGGCCGCGGGATAAAGACTCGGCGCGGGATAACGGGTATCGATCTCGGCCAGAATCAGGCGTGTATCGGCATAAATATCCCGGCCCACCTGTGCGACGGGCGTGCGGCGATACCCACCGGTAAGCGGCATGAGATCAGGCTTCGGCAGAATTCGCGGCACCGCAACGCTTTGCCACGTCGCACCTTTGATGCCCAAAGCGATACGTATCTTTTCCGAAAACGGCGATGCCGCGAATTGATGAATAATCATAATCAAGCTCTGTGGTTATACAGACAGCGTCAGCGCGACATCGCTCAGAACGCGAACAGTACGCCCATGCCCACAGCCATCTGATCGCTCAGCGACTGGTTGTCATCACGCGTGCGCTCGCTGGGAATCGCCAGCCCACCCTGAATACCCACGCTCTCGTTGAACCAGCCCTGGGTCATGAAACCGCGCAGGCCCGTATTCTGGTTGAACAGCTCTTCGTCATCCGTACGCGGGCGATAATCGTCGATATTGGGATTGAGCTGACGTGCGACCCAGGCATCGCGGGCGGCTTGGCGATCGGCCGGCGTGCCCGACGCACTGTCTGCTGTGGAATCGGTATCGGCTGTCCCCGGATACACCAGATCCATATCCGCGAAATCCACGTCCACCGGTCGCGGCACCTGCAAACGTGTGATCCGCACCGACGGCATCTGCAGCGGCGCCGGCGTCAGCGCCTGACGGTCTAACCCCGCGGGTCCGGCAAGCACCAGCGCGGCAACGCGCGCGCGTGCCATCGGCAAACGATAGAACCGCCCCGCAGGCGTGTCCGCGGCAACACGTTCGGCCGCCGCCGGCGGCGACGACGAGACGTCTCTGGGCTTATCATCGAAACCCACGAGCCAGCCCGCCGCGATACCCAGCGCAGCAACTATCAGCACGACGATGCCAATCGCTCGCGTCATGTGCCGGCGTGTGTGCCACCCGTGTCTAACATCGTTCTATTGTAAGCCGGTTTGGGCTATCCCAGACAGATCACCGCTTGACCCACACAAATCCGGCCGCCGGTTTCGATCACGCCGCGCATGCCGCCGCCCCGATACAGGCCGCGGCGCATATCCGCGCCGACGGTGCGCGACAGCAGGCCACATGGCGCACAGCGCCCGGAAAGGCGCACGACGACCGGGCCGATCGCCAGACGCTGACCGCGCCGTGCCAGAAGATCCAGGCCTTCAATGAACAGATTCCGCCGCAACGCTTTCGCATAGAGGTGTAGCCCCAGGCGTTCGTTGCAACGCGCGATATCGGCGGCATCGATCAGGCTCAGCGCCCGCGCACCGGGCGTAAGCGCTGCGCGCTTGGAAAAGGTGCCGGTCCCGGCCGCATAGCGATCACCGTCCAGTCCTTCGCCGGCAATCGCTGTGATGGCGTCGGCCGCGGTCATCGGCGCGCCGCGCTCAGCTGCGATATAGATACCGCGCAGTACGCCGGCGTGGCACTCAGTCATCGCCTATGCATAGTGAAGGTTGAGCCAGACGGTTTGTCTTGATCTGATAGATCCATGACTGCCCCTCTTTCATATGCCGCGCGTCATCGCGCAGGCGGTAAATCGCGATGACGCTTCGTAATATCGATGCGCTGTTTTCGAGCCGCTCGGTCACCGTATTCGGTACGCCGTCCACGCCAGCGCAGCACCAGCTCTTGGATAACATCCAAGCCAGTGCCGGTGACGCGTGCCGCCATATTACCGGGCGCGCCTCACGTCGGCAGTTTCCCGACGCGCCAGACACGGTAGGCGTCATTCTGGATGCCCGCTGGGCGCGCCCGCGAGCGATCAGCGCGCTCGCTGAGGCGGGCTGTCGCGCGCTGGTGTGGGCGGCGAACTCTCCCATTACCGACGATGTTCTGCGGGCCGCACGCCCGACCAATCTACGCGTGCTCGGCGGACGATCGGCCGGTGTGATGGATACGCGCGGCGCGCTGAACATGACCTCTCTGGCGCTCACGCCGCGTGCCGGCAAGGTC
The DNA here is from genome assembly GCA_002320455.1 of Salinisphaera sp. UBA1666. GTDB lineage: Bacteria > Pseudomonadota > Gammaproteobacteria > Nevskiales > Salinisphaeraceae > Salinisphaera. The sequence continues at coordinate 20,975 of DCKU01000090.1, read as the reverse complement.
GCGCTTATCACCCAGTCGCAGTCGCTGACCGCCGGCGCGCTGGACTGGGCCCTGGGCCGTAATATCGGATTTTCCTGGCTGGCCTGTACCGGCGCCGAGGCCGACATCGACGCCGCCGATCTGCTGGACCACGCCGCCCTGGACCCGCGCACGCGTGCCGTCGTGCTGCAAGTGGGCGAAATCAAGCAGCCGCGTAAGTTTATGTCCGCCGCGCGGGCCGCGGCCCGCGTCAAACCGGTGCTTGTTCTCCAGACCCAGCCCAGGGATGCCCGTACCACCGGCCCCGATCCGATACGCTCGGCGGCGTTTGCCCGCGCCGGTCTCATCGAGTGTGAGAATCTGGGCGGGTTGTTCGATGGCCTGGCCGCGCTCGAGCTGCTGCCCGCGGTACAGACCGATCGCGTTATGGTGCTTGGCAATGGCGCGGGCGTATGCGCGCTGGCCAGCGATGCGTTGCGTCGCCAGTCGCTGATGGCCGCACGCCCGGGCGACGAAATGGCCAGCGCTCTGTCAGATATCGCACCGCGCGCCCATGACACGCCGGCCGGCATTGATCTGGCCGGCTCCAGTACCGAGGAAACCGTGGCTACGCTGCGCGCCGCATTGGCCAACACCAAGACCGACGGCGTACTGCTAGTGCATAGCCCAGTCGCCGGGCACCCACACGGTCCCATGGTAGAAGCCATCGCCCAGGCGGGGCTCGACAGCCGGCTGATGACGGTCTGGCTTGGGCTTGCGACCGCCCTGCCGGCCCGCTCACAGGCTGCCGATGCGCGCCTGGCCACGTTTGCCTCGGTAGACGAGGCCGCACGCGCGGTTCGCTATCGACAGCGTTATTACGCCACCCGCGAACTCCTCACCACCACGCCGCCGCCGGACCCCTCGGTCACCGCTGATATCGAGAATCTGCGCCACCGGCTGGATGTACTGGCAGCCGACGGGGTGGAGTGGCTGGCCGCCGACGACACGGCCGAGCTGCTGGCCGAGTACGGCATCCTGGGGGCCGCCAGCGGCCGGCCGTCGGCCGATCCGTCGATGCAGGTGCGGATCGAAGTCGTCGCCCATGACGAGCTCGGCATGGTCATGCGGGTCACCGATGAAACGCTGGGCGTCTCCCCGGCCTACGGATTCGCGCCGCTGGATACCCTGCTGGCCCGACGCATGCTCGAAGGCGCCAGCGCCGGCCGCCTGTCGGCCACTACCGAAGCCGTCGAGGCTCTGGCCCAGGCGCTGGTGCGCCTATCCAAGCTCGTGGTGGATCTGGCGCGTATCGCCCGATTGGATCTGCATCTTGCGATCGGCCCGCACGGCCGGCTGCATACCCCGACAGAAACGCTCGTGGAGATCACGGCCACGCCGATGCCCGAGCGACGCCGGCTGGCCATGTCGCCGTATCCGGCGCGCATGCGTCATCGCGTCACGCTGGGCGACCGGAATACCTATGTCGTGCGCGCGATTCGCCCGTCGGACGAACCCTTAGTGCTGGAGCTGCTCGATAGTCTGTCGCCGGAAGAGATTCGGCTGCGTTTTTTCACCTATATTCGACATTTCTCGCACGACATGGCCGCACGTATCACGCAGGTTGATTATGACCGCGAGGTCTCGCTGGTCATTAGCTCAGCCAGCGACGATCACACGCTGGCCGCCATGGGGACCATCATCGCTGATCCCGACGGGCGCGAAGCCGAATTCGCCGTGCTGGTCCAGCATAGCCATACCGGTGCGGGACTCGGGCGCCACCTGCTGGATTGCCTGCTGAGACAGGCCTGGGCGCGCGATATCGGCACCGTGTACGGCGATATTCTCGCGCATAATCGGCCCATGCTGGAGCTGGCCAAAGGCCTTGGCTTCTCGATCAAGCGTTCGCTGGACGATCCCTCCAGCGTCCGAGCGGACATCGACGTGGGCGCCTATCGCGCGGCGCAGGAAGCCCGCGCGGCCGCTCGAGCGAACAAGCCGAAGTCCTAGGGCTGTCGAAGTCCTAGGGGCTGTCGTGTCGGGGGCGTGCACCCGCTCGATTAACGCGTTCGTATCGGCCCGTGATAGGCCCTGGCTTTATGATGCGGGGTCAACCACAACGGACTTTTATCATGTTGAACACGCGACGGTGCTTGCACGCGATACGGGCCGTGGCCGTAGCCGTCGGACTTCTCGTTGGCCTGTTTTCGACCGGTGCGGCAGCTTGGGGGCCACAAGGCCATGCCATCGTGGCCAATATCGCCGAGGCCCATCTGAACAAGACAGCGCGCAGCAACGTCAAAAAATTACTCGAGCGCGACGGCGCTGCCCATCTCGACGAAATTGCCTCCTGGGCCGACGCGATCCGGGACGACCATCCCAATACCGCCGCGTGGCACTACGTCGATATTCCGCTCTCGGCAGACGGCTATGACGCAAGCCGGGACTGCGCGAAACACAGATGCCTGGTCGTCCAGCTTGTTCGTCATCTGCGTGTACTTGATGACGACGACGCCACGCCGGCGGCGCGTACGAGCGCATTGAAGTTCTTCGTGCATCTGATGGGCGATCTGCACCAGCCGTTGCACGCCGCCGACAACGACGATCGCGGCGGCAACGACACCGAACTGACTTATTTCGGGCAGCCGAGCAATTTGCACCGCATCTGGGACAGCACTATTATCGAGCGGGCGCTCGATCTGCACACCGGGCCCCGCTTCCAGATCGATCGCCAAGCCAACCGCGCGGCCGCCAAGCGCCTGGACCAGGCGGTCAAACCCGCTGCCGCCAAGCAATGGACGCAAGGCACATTGCCACTGCAGCGTCGCGACGCGATCGTCGCCTGGACCAATGAGTCCCACCGTCTCGCCCGCGCTGTGGCATACGGTCTACTACCCGAGGCGCCGCGCCCCACAGACTGGTCGTCGCAGTATCAGCAGAAAACCAAGCCCTACGCCGAGGTTCAGTTACAGCGCGGCGGCCGACGGCTGGCAGCGATGCTCAATGCTGTCCTGGGACCGGAGTAGATCGCCAGGTTCGGCGACCGGGCGCGTTGCAACACGCGTATTAGGCGGTTTATAGGTCACGCGTCGGCGAGCGCGTGGCGCCGCACCGTCGAACCTGTATTTTGATGTCGTAGGTTCGACGCATATCGAAAATCATTCAAGAGCACGGCCTGCGGCCGCGCTCTTGAATGGTGTCCCCGGCAGGAGTCGAACCTGCGACCTGCCGCTTAGGAGGCGGCTGCTCTATCCTGCTGAGCTACGAGGACAGTCCGCCTAGGCTAACGCAAGGCCGTGACGAAAACGACCTCGGCGAACATATGAATCGACGGGATATTCGATGTCCGATGCCGCGCCAGACAACGCCTGCCCCGTGATCAACGGCCAATTGCATATCGGTCCCAAAGCCGGCGGGATCGGCGCGCGACGTATCGCTCTGTTGGAAGCCATCGGCACTTCGGGCTCGTTGACCCGGGCGGCACAGTCGGTCGGTTTGAGCTATAAGGGCGCTTGGGATGCCATCAACGCCATCAATAACCTGGCCGATACGCCGTTGGTGCTGCGTAGCACGGGGGGCGCGCGAGGCGGCGGGACCGCTTTGACCGAGCGGGGTGCTGCACTTGTGCGCACGTATCGCGCGGCCGAGGCCGAGCAACAGCGCTTTCTGGAACGTCTTAACCGCCGACTGGGCACATTATCCGGCGACGATCTCAACCTCATGGAGCGCTTGGCCATGCAAAGCAGTGCACGCAACCAGCTCTACGGCACCGTCGTGGCTTTAAAACGCGCGAGCGTGAATACCGAAGTGAGCGTCGAGCTTGCCGGCGGCGATCGTCTTGCGGCCGTGATCACCACCGCGAGTGCCGACAATCTAGCCTTGGCCGAAGGCGCGCCCGTCGTCGCCTTGATCAAAGCAAGCTGGCTGATCGTGGCGGCCGGCGATCTATCGACGGCGCGTCTGTCCAGCCGTAATCGACTGGTGGGCACCGTTGCGGGCATCACACACGACACCGTGGCCAGCGAGCTAACACTCTGCCTGGCCGGGGGAAGCCACCTGGCGGCAACCGTCACCCGCGATTCTGCCGACGAGCTGGGTCTGGCCGAGGGCGATACGGCCACCGCGCTGTTCAAGGCCTCGAGCGTAATTCTTGCGGCAGCCGACTAGCCGCCCGTGTTCTATCTGTATCACCACAACGATCTAGCCCGTCTGGCCGATCTGTTTGCGGCACTCAGACTGCGCCGCACCGTCTCACCGCTGGCCCAAGATACGGTCCTGGCCCCGAATGCCGGCATCGGCCGCTGGTTGCGTATCCAGCTGGCTGAAAGCGAGGGCATCGCGGCCAACATCGACGGCGATCTGCCGGGCGAGTTCATCTGGCGATTGCTGGGCGCGACGCTGCCCGAAGCCGACGAGGCCGGACATCACTTCCAGGCCGACTGCCTGCCCTGGCATCTCTATACCGCACTGCCGGAGATCGCACGCGAGGTACCCGAGGTGGCGGCCTATCTCGGCGAGCCCGTGGCCGAAGTCCGCCGCTATCAGCTGGCGCGCCAGCTGGCCGATGTCTTCGACGAATATCTCTACTACCGCGCGGATATGTTGGCCCGATGGGAGGCCGGCGAGATTCCGGCGACGGCGCCCGGTCGCTGGCAGGCCCGCGTTTGGCACTGGCTGACACGGGCCCACCGCCTGGGCAGCGATCATCGCGCGACGGCGCTGCGACGGTTCATCACCCGCCTGACAGACCCTTCGGACACCGCATTCCACGAACACGTGATCGCCCACTGCCCGGCAGATCTCTACTGCTTCGGGCTGGTGGCCTTGCCGCCGGACCACCTCCGGTTTCTGTATGCCCTGGCCGCGCATATCGACGTGCATTTTTTACTCCCCAACCCCAGCGAGGCCTATTGGGGCGATATCACAGCCGGGCGAGTGGCCCTCGATCTGCCGACGCCGGAGACGACCGACGACGCCGCGCACCTGCTGCCCGGCGAGGCCGCCGTCGAAGCCGGCCATCCGCTGCTTTCGGGCCTGGGACGCATGGCGCGCGACACCTTGCGTCTTCTATACGCCGACGAGTTCGCCGGCATGATCGAGCCCGAGCTGGGCGAAGTGATGGCTTATGAACGGCCGGCCGACGACTCGCTGTTGCATCGCATCCAGGCCGATATCGTCACGCTCGACTGCACCCACAGCGGCCAAGGCATGGCACGAGACGACGTCTCGTTCGAGGTACATGCCTGTCACAGCCGCCTGCGCGAAGTTCAGGTGCTGCAGGATCAGCTGCTTGATCGGCTGGCCCGCGACGACGCGCGCGTGGCCGCCGGCGACATCGCGGCCGGCGACCGCTTGGCGCCCAAGGACATCATCGTGATGCTGCCCGACGTGGCGGCTTATACGCCGGCTATCCAGGCCGTGTTCGGCGGCGCGCCGGCCGATCGATATCTGCCCTTCGGCCTGGCCGATCGCGCCCGGTCGGCGGCGCATCCGATCGTCGGCTGCGTGGCGGATCTGCTGGATCTGCCGCTGTCGCGCTGGCGCGCCAGCGAGCTGCTCGATCTGTTGGCGGTGCCGGCCGTGGCGCGCCGCTTTCGTCTGGATGCCACCGAGCTGACGCGGCTGGCCGAGTGGATCGACGCCGCCGGCATCCGCTGGGGGCGGGATGGCCCACATCGTGCTGCCCTGGGTGCCGGCGACTACGACCAGAACAGCTGGCGCTTCGGCCTTGATCGCCTGCTGCTGGGCGTGGCCCAGTCCGACGACGAAACGCTGACCGACGGTGTCGCCCCCTGGGCCGACCTGGAAGGCGGCGCCGCGGCGGCGCTGGGCAAGCTCTGGCGCTTCGAAGACACGCTGCGGCAGTTCGCCGATGCCCTGGATCGGGCCGCGACGCCCGGCGAGTGGCAGACCCGGCTTAATCGACTGCTGGATGCGGTCATCGCCGTGGCCCCGGACGAGGCGGACGAACAACGCGCGGTGGACGCGCTGCGCCAGGCTTTCGCCGGTCTGGATCGGGCCGAGGCCTGTACCCGCGACAAGCCCCTGTCGGCCGATCGAACCCTGTCCTGGGAAGCGGTTCGCGACGACCTACGCGCCCGTCTGTCGGCCGTGGCCGATCGTCAGCCGTTTCTGGCCGGCGGCATCACCTTCTGTGGCATGGTGCCTTTGCGCGCGGTGCCGTTTCGTATGGTGTGCCTATTGGGCATGGACGATACCGCGTTTCCGCGCCAAGACACGGGGCGTGCTTTCAACGTGATGTTCACCGCCCCGCGCCTGGGCGATCGCAACATCCGCGATGACGACCGTCTGTTGTTTCTTCAGGCGCTCACCGCCGCTCGGGATCTGTTCTATATCAGCTATATCGGCCAGGACATTCGCACCGGCGAGGCCTTGCCCCCCTCGCCGCTGGTCGGCGAAACACTGGATTTCATCCATCGCACTTATTTTGCGGCGCATTCCAGGGCCGATTTCGACAACCGGCTGATTCATCGCCAGCCGATGCAGCCGTTTTCGGCCCGCTATTTCACGGCGCCAGCCGCGGATAGCGATCCGCGGATCTTCACCTACGCCGGCGATTGGCAGGCCGGCAGCCTTGCCGCACACGGCGCGCGCCGGATTCCGGCCTCTTTCATGGACGACGCCGAGGCCGACGAGCCCGACGACCTCGATACGATCGACCTGGCAAGCTTGAAGCGTTTTTTCGATCACCCGTCGCGGGCGTTCTTTCGCGATCGGCTGCATCTGGATATTGAACACGCCGAAGCGCCCATCGCCGACGAAGAACCGCTGGATCTGTCGCCCCTGGCCGCCGCCGGTCTGCGGCGGCGCCTGTTGGCCAGCGCCGAGGCCGCGCACTTCGAAGCCCTGGCCGAGACACCCAGCCCGCTGGAGATCGCCCGCGGCAGCCTACCGCCGCCGCCGCTGGCCGCGTCCGCTTTCGCGAGCCAGGCCGCAGCCGTCAATCAGCTCTTGCCGTTGGCGCGTGCCTGGCGCGAGTCGGCAGACCCCGAAAGCCGTGATATTGCACTGTCCGATATCGCCGGCCTGCGCTTGACCGGACGCGTGGCCGGCGTCTACGACGACACACTACGCCGGCTTGTTCCCAGCAAACTCAAGACCCGCCATCGGCTGCGTGCCTGGATCGACTACCTGGCCCTGGCCGCCGGCGGTCAGGCCACGCATCTGACGCTGGCCGGCTATGCACCGGACAATAAAGACCTCAGCGCCGTTTGTTATGAGGCCTGTATAGCGGCCGACACGGCCCGTCAGGTGCTCGCAGAGCTGGTCGCCCTGTATCGCACCGGTCAGCGGCGCCCGCTGACGTTTCACCCGGATCTGGCTGATGCCTACAACCCGGATCAGAACAAGGCGTTCGAGAACCTCTCGTTTCGATTCCGCGCCGGGGATTATCGCGAGCACCATCTCATGCACGACGTCTACTTCCGCCTGCTGCTCGGCCCGGCGGAGGCGCCGCTGGGCGAAGCCGCCGAAACCAGCCCCTTCATCGCACAGATCGACAGCGTGACCGCCACGATGAACGATGCACTCGTGGCCTACTCTCTCGAACCCGCCGATTCATCGGAGGCGGTATCGTAGCCTGCGTTATCTGTTTGCCCACACGCAGCGGACCGGCTCCGGGTCGAGTCGCATGCGCCGCGTGTCTCATGGCTGAGCCTGCATGAAAATTGTCTTGTTCTATTTGTTGCTGATCGTGGCCGTGGCCTTGTGGCTGGGCTCGCTGCTGCCGGTCATCCCGACCGATCTGTGGTGGATTCGCATCGCCGATTTCCCGCGCCTGCAGACGAGCATCGGGCTGGTGTTGGTCCTCATCGGCTTTTTGGGCTTCACCGGACGCTATCGTCAGCCGGCGGTAACGGCCGCGCTCATCACCGTCGGCGTGCTGGTGTTTCAAGCCACGATCCTTATCCCTTACCTGCCGACCGGCACCGATCTGGCCCGCGGCTCCTGTCCGGCCGATCACCGTTTCAAGGTGATGGTGGCCAACGTGCGCTTGTCCAACGACCCGGACCACCGCCTCATCGACCAGGTCCGCGCGGCCAAACCCGACGTGTTTCTGGCCCTGGAGATCGATAAACGATGGACCGAGGCACTGGCCCCGCTCAAGGCGTCGATGCCGCATACGGTCATTCATCCCACGGGCTCTTATTTCGGCACCGCGCTGTATTCGCGCCTGCCGCTACATGATGCCCATATCGAGCACCTGGCGCGCCAGGATACGCCGCAGATCGTGGCCGGCGTTGAGCTGCCGACCGGCGAAGTCTTCGACTTCTTGGGCATTCATCCGCGCCCGCCGCATCCTTCTCAGTCTGCTTTAGGCCGGGATGCGGTTTTAATGAAGGCAGCGCTCTTGCTGCGCGATCATGACCGGCCGGGCGTGGTGGCCGGCGACTTCAACGCCGTGCCCTGGGAGGACGCGGTCTCGAGGATGCGAAACGTCGCCCAGCTGATCGACCCGCGCCACGGCTACGGGTATTTGCCGACCTACGATGCCAAATCGTGGTGGATGTCCTGGCCGCTGGATCATGTCTTCTACGAGGCCGGTTTTGCGGCCTTGAAGCTGGAGCGGGGCCAAGCCTTTGGCTCGGATCATTATCCGTTCATCGCGACGCTGTGTCGGGTCTCGCGCAGCCGGAGCGAGCGTCCCGAGCCCGCCGACGCCGACACGCTGCGTGATGCCCGTGCCACCATCGATCGCGCGCGGCGCCAGGCCGGTGATCAGCCGTCGGCCGGCCTGTCGGCAGGCGCCTGAGCCCGGCATGACGAGCGCGCACGCCCGGCCTCACGGAGCTCTTGCATGAGCGCACAGGTATTCGACGCCGCCACATTGCCCCTGTCCGGGCTGCGGCTGATCGAGGCCAGCGCCGGCACGGGCAAGACGTTCAGCCTGGCCGGGCTGTATCTGCGCCTGATCGTCGAACGCCAGGTTTCCGTGCGCGACATCCTGGTCATGACCTTCACCCGGGCGGCGACCCAAGAGCTGCGCGAGCGCATCCGGGCACGGCTGGCCGGCGCGGCGCGTATCGCCCACGACATGCGCCTGGCCGACCCTGACAGCGCGGAGGACCGCTTCACGGTGCAGGTGATGGCCGCCGCCGAGGAGCCGCCGGCAGCCCTGGCGCGTCGCCTGGCCGATGCCGCCGGCCGTATCGATGAAGCCACGATCGTCACTATTCACGGCTTTGCCCAGCGCGCGGCCACCGAGAACGCGTTCGAGTCTGCCCTGGCGTTTGACCGCGGCGACGCCGTGGACGACGCCACGATCCGGCTTGAGGCCACAACAGACTATTGGCGCGCGCAGGTTTTTGGCGACGGCGAACAGGCCGCGGCGATTCTGAATTTCTGGGCCACGCCCGAAGCACTCTACGGCGCGTTGGCCCCTATTCTGGCCCGACCCTACGTCGAGATCGCCGGTATCGACGACGCACGCATCGCCTCGCTGTTGCGGTCGCTGGCCGCCGACTGGCCGGGCACCGCCCCCGTCTTGGCGCGCACGCTTCAAGACGCTCTCGCCGCCGATGCCCTGCTTAAAAGTGCTGCGCTCTATCCTGCGTTGGCCGATATCGATATCGACGCGACGGTCGCCGAGCTGGACGCGACGATCACCGACGCGCTAGCCGCCGAGCAGGTTCCGGTTCTTCCGGATTGGTTGGTCGCCCTGACCGACCCGCCCGGGCAGTTCAAAAAGGCGGCCAAACATCAAGCAATGGCCAAGCCGCTGGCGAATCTGGCCGCCCTGCCCGTTCTGGCCGAGCTACAGCCGCTGGCGCGTCTGCTGACGCTTCAGCGCGCCGCGACCGATGTGGCCGCACGCTCGGCGACGCGGAAGATCGAGCGGCGCCAGTACAGCTACGACGACCTGATCAAGGCCCTGCACGATAGCCTGGCTGATCCCCGCACCGGCCCGGCGCTCGCCGATGCGCTTTACGCGCGCTGGCCGTTCGCCCTGGTCGACGAATTTCAGGACACTGACCCGCTGCAGTATCGAAGCCTTTGGCATATCTATCTCGCACGCGAGCGCGAGCGGGGCGCCCTGCTGCTCATCGGCGACCCCAAGCAGGCGATCTACGGCTTTCGTGGCGGCGATATCTATGCCTATCTGGCGGCTGCCCGAGCCGCCGGGCAGGCCCGCTATACGTTGACCACGAATTTTCGCTCGACCCAGGGCGTGCTGGATGCGATCGCCGCCCTCTACGCGCAGCCCGGCGCTCACCCGTTCGTGGTCGACGATATCGATTTTCCGCGGGTAAGCGCCGGTCGCACGGTCGGTGACCGCGCCCTGACGGGCGCGGATGGCACACCCGTAACCGCCTTGAGCCTTTGGGAGTTGACCGGGGGGGTACTACCTCAGAAAAACGGCAAGACACGCAATCCCAACAAGCAGGTCGATACCGACCGGCTGATCGCCGAGACCGTGGCGCGTATCCAACAGCTGCTCTCGGGGCGCACGCTGCGCTGGCAAAACGCGGATGACAGCCAGCGCTCCGTCGCCGCACGTGATATTGCGGTTCTGGTCAATGCGCACCACCAGGCCGAGGCCGTCCAGAGCGCACTGGCCGCGGCCGGTATTCGCGCGGTCTGCGGACAACGCCACTCGGTGTATGCCAGCGCCGAGGCCGCCGACCTGCGATACGTTCTGGCCGCGATGGCCCATCCGGACGATCCGCTAGCCGTGCGCGCGGCCCAGCCCACCGGCCTGATCGGCAAGCAACTCTCCGATCTGATCGCCATGGCCGATGACGACACGGCCCTGCAGGCCGCGATCGAGCGCTTCCATACGTTGTATTTGGCCTGGCAGCGGCGCGGTGTATTGAGCGCGTTGGAGACGCTGTTCATCGACGTAGCACCCAAGATTCTCGCGCTCGTCGACGGCGAGCGCCGCATGAGCAATTATCTACAGCTCGGCGAGCTGCTCGCCGAAGGCGAGGCCGAGTGTTACGGCATGGATAGTCTCGTCCACTGGCTGGACCACCAGATCGCGGCCGCCACCGCCGGCACGCTCGGCAGCGAGGATGAAAGCCAGCTTCGTCTGGAAACCGATGCCGACCTGGTCCGCATAAGCACGATCCATGCCTCGAAAGGCCTGCAGTATCCGATCGTATTCGTGCCCTTTGCCCATTGGCTGGGCCAGAGTCAGGGCGACCGGCGTCCGGACGTGCCGCCATTTGTCTTCCATCCGGATATCGATGGGGAACGGCCGGCCATGATCGAGCTGATCGGCAACGCCGACAACGCGGCTCAGTCCTGTCTTGAAGCCCGCTCGGAAACGTTGCGCCTGCTCTATGTCGCCCTCACGCGGGCCGCCGATGCGCTGTTCGTAGGCTGGCGTGAGCCCGACGATGCGCGCGGGGCGGCCGGTGCCCTGGCTGACCTGCTTTATCGCGACGGGGCGCCCGACGGCCAGGCGATCACTCGCCTGAAACAAAGCGCGGGCGACGTTCTGGCGCACGAACGTCTGGATATCGACGCGCCGCCCCTGATCGAGCAGGCCGCGACGCGCACCGTGTCACCGCCCGAGGGCCAAGCGCGTGACGATCTGCCCGAGCGACGGGCTCGCTGGTCGACCTACAGCTTCTCCCGGCTGGCGCACGCACCCGCCGAGTCGGCGCCGGCCACCTTGCCCGAGCCCGGCGCCGCCGATGAATCCAGCCCGAGCGTCGACGCACTGGCCGAGGTTCCCGCCGAGGAGGAACAGGCGCTGCCCGCGCTGGACAAGCGCCTGGCCGGGGTCCGCTTTGGTACGGCCGTCCACGACCTGCTCGAAGACGCGCTGAATAACCAGCCTCGCGGGGCCGGCCCGGGCGCTTTTGTCTGGCATCGGCCGGGGACCAGCGCCGGCCCGGCCGAGCTCGAGGCGGTCTACACCAAGCTGCGCGCCGGCGGATTGATCGAGGACGACCGCGCCGATCCGCGTATCGACCAGACCGCAGACCTTATCGCGCGCACGCTGCATACGCCCTTGCCCGATATCGGGCCACTAGCCGCTGTTCCCCGCGACCGATTGCTGACCGAGATGGAGTTCATGCTGCGCCTGCGCGGCCAGCGCCTGGGCCAGCTCGTCGATACGCTGCGCGAGCACGGGTATCTGGCAACGGCGTTGGGCGGTCATCCGACGCAGACGCTCTACGGACTCATGCAGGGTTTCATCGACCTCGTGGTCGAAGCCGACGGCGCTTATTACATCCTCGATTACAAGACCAATCGCCTGGGTGATACGGCCTCGGCCTATGCCCCAGCCGCGTTGTCGCAGGCGATGAGCCGCTCGCACTACGATCTGCAATATCTCATCTACACGGTCGCCCTCCACCGGCATCTGGCGCGCTGCATCGCTGACTACGATCCGAGTGTCCACCTAGGTGGCGTGCAGTATCTGTTCGTACGTGCCATGGACGGCCAAACGACGGCCGGCATCTATCACGATCGCCCGCCGCTGGCGCTCATTGATGCGCTTGATGCATTGTTTGATGACGCCTGCGAGTCCGTATGAGCGATTGGCACTTGAACGATGCACCGGCAGCCCGACCGGGCGGCGACACCGAGGCCACTCTGTCGGATCTCGACCTGGCGCTGGCGGACTGGGCGCGGCGCCACGGCGCCGATCGATTGGTGGCCCGCGCGTTCGCGCTGTCCAGCTGGGCCGTTGCACAGGGGCATACCTGCCTGGATCTGGCCGACGTGCCACATGCGCTGATGAGCGCAGACAACCAGGCCGCGCTGGCCGACGCGCTCGCGGCCAGCGCGCTGGTTGGCACCGCCGGCCAGAGCCGTCCGCTCATCGTCGACCGCGGCAAACTCTACTTGCAGCGCTACCACGCCTACGAGGCCCGTCTGGCCGCGCGTCTGCGCGAGCTGATGTCCACGCCGCCGGCGCCGGTGAACATCGAGGCGCTGCGACCGGGCAACGGCCTGTTCGTAGCCGACCCACACGACGCAAGCGCCACCAACTGGCAGGCGGTCGCGGCCTTTGCCGCACTTCGGCATCGTTTCACGGTGATCTCGGGCGGCCCGGGCACGGGCAAGACGTATACCATCGTGCGTCTGCTGCGCGTGCTGATCGAGACCGCATTAAAACAAGGCGACACGCCGCCGCTGATCGCGCTGGCCGCGCCGACCGGCAAGGCCGCCGCGCGGATGTTGGAGTCCGTCCGCACCGGCCTGGACGACATGGGCGCCGATCCCACCTTCGATGCCAGCGCTATCGATACTCACGTTCCCCGGGTCTCGCGAACCCTGCATCGACTGCTGGGGTTGGCCGGCGCGACCACGCGGCCGCGTTTTGATGCCGATAACCCGCTGGGCTACGACGTCGTCATCGTGGACGAGGCCTCCATGGTAGATCTACCCATGATGGCCAAGCTGGCCGAAGCCGTCCCCCGAGGCGCACGGCTCATCCTGCTGGGTGATCGCTATCAGTTGGCGTCCGTGGAATCGGGCGCGGTCCTGGCCGAGCTGTGTGCCGCCGCCGGCGTCAATCGCTTCACCCGCGCACAGCAAGACGCCGCAGCTGGCCTGCTGGCTGCCCCTGCAGCGCCCGTTGCCAACCCCCTGGCCGATCACGTCGTTACCTTGCAGACCAGCCGCCGCTTCAATGCCGATAGCGCGATTGGCCAGCTCGCAGCCGCGGTCAACGCGGGGCAACCCGATACAGCGCTGGCCCTGCTCGACGCCGGCTCCCCGGATCTCGTCTATCACGATTCGGATCATCCTGCCGCGCTTGAGCGCCTAGTCGAAGACACCGCTGAGCGCTACGCACGCTTGCACAGCGTCACCGATCCGAGCCTGGCACTGGCCGAGCTCAGCCGACAGATCATCCTCACCGCCGTACGCCACGGCCCGGCCGGTAATCACACGCTCAACGCGGCCATCACCGAGCGTCTAGCCCGCCGCCTGGACTTTGCCCCCACGCAAACCTGGTATCACGGCCGCCCGATCATGATTCGACGCAACGATTACCGTACCGGGCTCTATAACGGCGACGTCGGCATCGCGCTGGCCGCGCCCGACGGCCGTCTCCGCGTATGGATCGCCGCCGACGACGGATTGAAGGCGTTTATTCCCAGCGCGCTGCCCGCCCATGAAACGGTGTATGCGATGACGGTGCACAAAAGCCAGGGCTCGGAATTCGACGCCGTGTCCCTGGTGCTACCGCCCCACGACACCCCGGTACTCAGCCGTGAGCTGCTGTATACCGGCATCACACGCGCCCGCTCAAAGCTCTCGTTCTACGGCCCCCGACACGCCGTGCGCGACGTTGTCACAACGCATACCCAGCGTGCGAGCAATCTCGCAGCGTTACTCGATTCCGGCGCATAAAAACGCTTACAGGCGCGCCGGCACGATTCACGCGGCGGACTCTTTTCATCCGAGACAGAGACACGGCCACCGCTCGAGCGGCGGCCAACGAAAAAAACGATTTCGCAATGAAAAGCCCCCGGCAGCTACCGGGGGCTTTGATTAGCGACTGCGGTTATACAGCGGTCACGCCGACTTAGGTGTTGACGCCACTCCCGCTCGGGATAGTCGCACCGTCCTTGAGATAGACGCGATTGTCTTCCAGGCGGTCCACATCATCCAGATTGAGATAGTGGTGCTGGTTGTCGGAGCTGTCCGTCTTGGTCAGCTTGATCTTCTCGTCTTCGACCTTGTCGACCGTGCCCACGTGCTGGCCGTTGGCGTCGGTGACTTCCATATGCTCTTTGATACGAAACTTTTCCAACATGGTTTAAGTCCGTTGTAATTGACACTTCGACCGTAACGCAGTTTCCGCCCCGGGTATACGCCGTAAATCACCTGATTGATTGGGCAAAGACGACGTGATGCGCTTCGTCTCCGGCTCATCCAAAAGCATGAGAGCGACCGCCCGGCGCGCGGCGTACCGTGAAAGAACGTTCATGTAATACGCAAGCGAGTGCCGTTATGCCGTCCAATCGAGGTGTCGTATTCCGCGGCAAGGGTGAGGTCGCCGTCGAGGCGATCGATTTTCCAGAACTCGCCCTCGGCCGTCGATCCTGTCAGCACGGTGTGATTCTTAAGGTCGTGACCACCAATATCTGCGGGAGTGATCAACATATGGTCCGCGGCCGTACCACCGCCCCCACCGGTATGGTGCTGGGCCACGAAATCACGGGGGAAGTGATCGAGTGCGGGCGCGACGTTGAGTTCATCAAGGAGGGCGACATCGTGTCGGTCCCCTTCAACGTGGCCTGCGGGCGATGTCGCAATTGCAAGCGCGGCGATACGCATATCTGCCTGAACGTTAACGATGACCGCCCCGGCGGCGCTTATGGCTACGTCGACATGGGCGGCTGGGTGGGCGGCCAGGCCGAGTACGTCATGGTGCCCTACGCCGACTTCCAGCTGCTGGTCTTTCCCGACAAGGAACAGGCCATGGAAAAGATCCTGGACCTGACGATGCTCTCGGATATCTTTCCCACCGGTTTTCACGGCTGCATGACCGCCGGCGTGGGGCCAGGCTCAACGGTCTATATCGCCGGTGCCGGCCCGGTGGGCCTGGCCGCGGCCTGTTCGGCCCAGCTGCTCGGTGCGGCCTGCGTCATCGTGGGCGATATGATTCCACAGCGTCTGGACCAGGCCAAAAGCTTCGGGTGCGAGACGATTGATCTGCGTCAGGACGCGACCATGGGCGAGCTGATCGAATCGGTGTTGGGTGTTCCCGAAGTCGACTGTGCGGTCGACGCTGTCGGCTTTGAGGCCAACTGTCACGGCCATAACCACAGCCAGGAGGCGCCGGCCACGGTTCTGAACGCGGCCATGGAAGTGGTCCAGGCCGGCGGCCGCGTGGGCATCCCCGGTCTATACGTGACCGAGGATCCAGGCGCCAGCTCGGAAGACGCCAAACACGGCAACCTGTCCATGAAATTTGGCCTCGGCTGGGCCAAGGCGATGTCGTTTCATACCGGCCAGACACCGGCCATGCGCTATCACCGCCAGCTCATGCAGGCCATTCTTCACGAGCGTGTCGCGATTGGTAACGCCGTCAACGTACAGACAATCAGCCTGGACGAGGCCCCAGATGGCTATGCCGCCTTCGACGACGGCGCCGCCAAGAAGTTCGTGATTGACCCGCACGGCCAGCTTGGCACCGGCTGACGGTGCGTCCGTTGCTGGCCTCACGGGCATCCCGTCAGGCCGGCAACGGCCAGCGGATCAGTTTTCGATAAGCAACTGGTCCAGTTCGCTGGGCAGCGCCATGATCACCTGGCCTTCCTCGGCGTCAGATAACGCGTCATTCAGCGTCTTAATAACCGCGCGTGTAAATTCTCAGGTGTCTTTTGCGGTCAACTCCGTGCGGAATTCGATCTTGGCGAAGAAATCGTCGAGTGAGACCGGCACGGCCGATGTGTCACTGCGCTCACTGCCGTTGGCCGCTGCCTCGCCAATTTCTTCAGGCAGCTGGCTTGCCATGCGCCGTGCCTGCTCGGCGGGCAACTGTTCGCACAGGGCATCTACTACGATCAACGTGCACTGATGTATTACATCCGGATCGAGCTGCGGACAGGCGTTATAGACATGTGCTAGAAAACGATCGGTCTGCATTGCAGCGTCCTATAAATAGCTTTTGACACTAGCCTGCCGCCTCGCAGCCCGCCTGCCCATCGCGAGAATTTCGGAGTCGCTGCCTCGGCACCGCTTATCAATACGAGAGTGCACGCAAAGCGTTCATGTACACGTCGAGCGGCTTGCGGCAGGCTGAGGGCTTCATTCGTTGCGCCCTAACCGGTATGCGTCTGTCTCTTGTCTGTGGAATCGGTCTTTTGCTTGCGGCCCCATCTGCGCTTGCTAGCGACAACACGCCGCCGCCTCGCCTGGTCGCGGGCCTGCCGAGCTGTAGTGCTGCGGATCTTGCCGTGTCTAACGACGACGAAAACGGTGCCTTCGACGCCACGATGCATAGCGGCACGCGATTGACCGTGCGCAATGAAGGCCGTCGTGCCTGCCGGCTGGCGCGCTGGCCGCGTCTTGAGTTTCTTGACGCAGGGCAACGGCCCGTAGCCGTGGCGTTCGAGCGCGTTGTGCGTCAGGCCATCAATGCGCCCGAGCAGCCCTTGGGGCTCGCCCCCGGCGAAAGCGCAACTTCGGTGTTGCGGTGGGTCTCGGGCGACGCCTACGGCGACGGCAACTGCCACCCGACAACGCAGCTGCGGGTGCGAATCAAGGCTCGAGCGGTATCCACGCCGCTCGACGCGCGTTTGTGCAGCCCGGCCAAGCAGCCGGCCCAAATCGAGCGTTCACCCCTTCGAACCGGGCCGTAGATCAATCTCACGTATTTTCTCTTCTTTGTTCAAAATTGACAGTCGGCCGACGGGCATCGATATCACGAGAGGTAGCGAACGACCCGTTTCACCAGCGGTCGCCGGTCTTGCACCGCGCCGATCAGGCTGGGGCCGGACACCGACTACGAGCGTTTTCTATGACAGAAACCAACCATCGCCCATTCGCGGTCGTTACCGGCGGTAGCCAGGGCATTGGCTATGAGCTCGCGGCACAATTTGCCCAGAACGGATTCGATGTCCTCATCGCCGCCCATGGCGACGGTCTGGACGAAGCCGCCAAAAAACTGGCCGAGTACGGCACGACCATCACCACCGCACGTGCGGACCTAACCGACTACGAGGGCGTCGAGTCGCTTTACGCAGCGATTCGCGACACGGCTCGCCCGGTCGATGCTCTGGCGCTCAACGCCGGGTTGGGTCTAGGTGGGCATTTCGTTGGAGGCACCGCGCTCGAAGACGAGCTGCGCCTGATCGCGCTCAACGTGACGTCAACGGTACATCTGGCCAAGCGCGTCGCCCCGGATATGGTCGCGCGCGGCGCAGGCCGCATACTGATCGTCTCTTCGGTATCGGGTACCACGCCTACCCCGTTCGAGGCGGTGTATGGCGGCACAAAAGCATTCGGTTTGTCGTTCGCCGAGGCACTGCGTAACGAGCTGGCCGAGCACGGCGTGAGCGTTACCGCCCTGCTGCCGGCCCAGACAGAAACCAATTTCTTCCACCGCGGCGACATGGACGACACCGCCATCGGCGCCGGTGACAAGAACGACCCGACGCGCGTGGCCCAGCAGGGCTACGAAGCGCTGATGGCCGGCAAAGACAAGGTCGTGGGCGGGAATCTAGCAGCCAAGTTCAAGGGCAACGTGACCAACCGCATCCTCAGCGAGGAACAGAAAGCCCGCGCCCATCACGACCTGGCGCGTCCCGGTTCGGCGGATAACGACACCGACTGACCGCTGGCTCGACAAAAGACCGCCCGGTGTTGCGGGCGGTCTTTAAACGCCTCTTGGTTCGTGCTCAGTCGTCGCCGGGGGTCGACATCACAAACGGCGACGGGATGCCGCGGCTAGCGTTGATGAACACGCTCTTGGTTTCCAAGTATTCCATGATCGCTTCCTTGCCGTTCTCGCGGCCGATGCCGGACGCCTTGAAGCCGCCGAACGGCGCCATGTAGCTGACCACCCGATAGGCGTTGACCCACACAGAGCCGGCGCGGATACGCTTCGGCAGGGTCATCGCCCGGCCCAGATCCTGGGTCCAGATGCCGGCGGCCAGGCCATAGGGGATATCGTTGGCCAGGCGAACCGCCTCGTCCTCGTCCGAAAACTTGATGATCGATAGGATGGGGCCGAAGACCTCCTCCTGGGCGATACGCATGTCGTTCTTTACCCCGGTGAAGATGGTCGGGTGCACGAAGCGCCCGGTGCCCAGCTCGCCGCCTTCGGCCGCGGTGCCGCCCAGTTCGCAGGTGGCGCCGTCCTCGCGGGCCACATCGATATAGTGCATGACCTTGTCGAACTGGGCCGGCGTGGCGATGGGCCCGATATCCGTATCAGCACCCATCGGGTCGCCCAGCTTGGCGTCCTTGACGATCTCGATGAGCTTTTCGACGAAGACGTCGTGCACGGACTCGTGCACCAGCAGGCGCGAGCCGGCCATGCAGGTCTGGCCGGCGGCGGCGAAGATGCCGGCCACGGTGCCGCGGGCGGCGTCATCCAGGTCGGCATCCTCGAACACGATGTTCGGCGACTTGCCGCCCAGCTCGAGCGAGACCCGTTTGAAGTGTTCCGCCGCGGCCTTGTACACGGCACGCCCGCCGCCCTCGCCGCCGGTGAAGGCGATTCGGGCCACATCCGGATGCTCGACCAGCGGCGCGCCCACCTCGGCGCCGTAGCCGGTGACGACGTTGACCACGCCCTTCGGCAGGCCCGCCTCGACCATCAGCTCGGCCAGGCGCAGCATGGACGACGGCGAGAATTCGGAGGGCTTGGCCACGATGGTGTTGGCGGCGGCCAATGCCGGTGCCAGTTTCCACGCCACCAGCAGCAAGGGCGAGTTCCACGGCGCAATGGCGGCCACCACGCCCTGCGGCTCGTGGGTGATGTAGTGGAACATGCCCTCGCGCTCGGCCGGCGTGACGGCGCCTTCGATCTTGTCCGCCAGGCCGCCGTAGTAATAGAACCACTCGGGCAGGTATTTCATCTGCCCGTGCATCTCGCCCATCAGCTTGCCGTTGTCGCGCACCTCCAAGGTGGCCAGCTCCTCGGCGTGCGCGGCGATGATGTCGCCGATGGCATGCAGGATCTTCCCGCGCTTGGTGGCGGTCATCGTGGCCCAGGGACCTTCTCGGAAGGCGCGATCGGCCGCAGCCACGGCCTTGTTCACGTCTTCCGCGGTGCCGCGGGGCACGCGCGATTCGACCTCACCGGTGTACGGATAATGGTTGTCGAAATAAGCGCCGCCGGCCGGCGGGCGGTATTCGCCGTCAATATACAACGACAGGGTCTTGGGTTCGGCAGCGTTCATATCTGACACTTACAATTCGATTGTGTGCAATGTATAACACGAGGCGCTGGATGTCGGCAGACGTGCCGAGCCATCGGCTTGGCTTCCGGGCCAGCGGCCGCGTGTTGCGCGGGCTGCTAGATTCTCTTGTATCAATTGTCGATGGAGACTGTCATGACACGTGTCGTACGTTTTCGCGAGGAAGGCGGGCCGGATGTGTTGCAGATCGAGGATGTCGAGATCGCTGCACCGGCGGCCGGCGAGGTCCGTATCCGTGTGAAGGCGCTGGGCATCAACCGCGCGGAGGTGATGTTCCGCTCGGGCGAATACCTCCTTGCGCCGTCTTTTCCCCAGGGCCTGGGCTATGAAGCGGCCGGCGAGATCGAGGCCGTGGGCGACGACGTGACCGAGTTCGCCGTGGGTGACGCGGTGAGCGTGATTCCGGCGTTTCAGTTCGACGAATACGCGCTCTACGGCGAACTGGCCCTGGCGCCGGCGCGCGCTGTGGTCAAGCATCCGGCCAATCTCGACTGGGTCGCTGCGGCCGGCAGCTGGATGCAGTTCGTCACGGCCTGGGGGGCGTTGGTGGATATCGCCGGGCTATCGGCCGGCGAGACGGTGCTCATCCCCGCGGCCTCCAGCAGCGTTGGCCTGGCCGCGATCCAGATCGCCAACGCAGTGGGCGCCACGCCGATCGCCTTGACCCGCACCCGCGACAAGGCCCACGTACTGGCGGAGCAAGGGGCCGCCCATGTGATCGTCACCGAAGAACAGGATCTCGTCGCCGAGGTAAAGCGCCTCACCGACGGCCACGGCGCGCGTGTGGTGTTTGATCCAGTCGGCGGCCCGGCGTTTGCCAAGCTGTGCGCGGCCGCGTCCGAGCACGCCATCTTGTTCATCTACGGCGCGCTCAGCGACGAACCCACCCCGCTGCCGGTCTTGTCGGTGCTGGGCGGGCTGCAGACGGTGCGCGGCTACCAGCTGTTTGAAGTCACCAACGACGACGCACGTCTGGAACGCGCCAAGCAGTTCGTGATGGACGGGTTGGCCAACGGGACGCTCACACCACGCATTGATCGCGTCTTCGATTTCGACGAAATCGTAGCGGCGCATCGCTATGTGGAGTCCAACCAACAGATCGGCAAGATCGTGGTCACGCTCTGAACGCAGCGACGCCCTAGATGTGTAAACCCACCA
>DCKU01000131.1:2033-19437 GCA_002320455.1 Salinisphaera sp. UBA1666 | reverse complement strand
GGGCCGCAAATCGCGCCCTGCCGCGTTGCAAGTCTTGATCGTGGCACGCCACGACGCTGCGACTCGCGCCTTGCAGGACACGATTTGCGGTCTCCAACGCGGCGCTCGTATGAAACATCAACAGGCCCTAGCAATTGAATCACGCAGCGACAAGATATCTCGTAACATTAATGCGCATATTCGCGGCGTATTCAAGATGCGCATTGGCGTTCTACGGGAAATGTATGTCGTCGGATCACTCCGGCTGATCGTCGTCGGCCGTGCCGGTCGAAGAAAACGACGTGACATGGGCCTCGTCACCGTCGCCCACGAGCTGATCAACGCGCAGCTCCGCGGACTTGAGCATGGTCTGACACTGGCGGGCGAGCGTGATTCCGCGCTCGAAGCGGGCCAGCGCGTCCTCGAGCGGTACCTCGCCGGACTCGAGCGTTTCGACCAGACTCTCGAGCTCGGTGATCGAGGACTCGAAGGCCGCGAGCGGCGGCTGGGCGTCTTCGGCGTCGGACGTCTCCGATAGCGGCAGTTCGGTGTCTTGCATGAGGCGTTCGCGCGTTGGGAAAAGCAGCGTCTCTATTGTAACCGGGCCGGGGGATCGCCGTATTTCTTGCCAGTCCGCCGCGGCTGGCTTACCTTGCCCAGCCATTCACGTTCGGGCCGCCGCAACCGCTATGGCCAGTCAATACGATGCCGCCGATATCGAAGTGCTCTCCGGGCTGGACCCGGTGCGCAAGCGGCCGGGCATGTTTACGGAGACGTCTCGGCCCAACCACCTCGCGCAGGAGGTGCTGGATAATAGCGTCGATGAGGCGCTGGCCGGCCACGCCAAATCGATCGAGGTCACGCTCTACGCCGACGGCAGCCTATCGGTGGTGGACGACGGGCGTGGCATGCCGGTCGATACGCACAGTACACACGGCGTATCCGGGGTCGAGCTGATCCTCACGCGGCTGCACGCCGGCGGTAAGTTCTCGAACAAGAACTATCAGTATTCCGGGGGCTTGCACGGCGTTGGCGTGTCGGTGGTCAACGCGCTGTCGACCCAGCTGATCGTGCAGGTCTGGCGCGGCGGCACGCATTATGAAATGCGTTTCGAAAACGGCCACAAGGCCAGTGAGCTGGTCGCACTTGGCACCTGTGCCAAATCCAAGACCGGCACGATGCTGCGTTTCTGGCCGGACGATTCGTACTTCGATAGCCCGCGGATCGCCACGGCACGCCTCAAGCATCTGCTTCGTGCCAAGGCGGTGCTTTGCCCGAATCTGAAGGTGCGCTTCGTCGACGAGGCGGCCAACGAAGACATCGTCTGGCAATACGCTGACGGCCTGGCCGATTACATGGCCGATGCCCTAGACGGCATCGAGACAATCATCAGCCCGGCATTCACCGGCGGCGAGAGCGACGGTGGGCAGACCGTGGACTGGGCGCTGACGTGGGTCGCCCCGGACCAGCCGGGCGTCGACGGCCCTGCCGAGTCGTATGTCAACCTGATTCCCACGTCCGGCGGCGGGACACACGTCAACGGCCTTCGCAGCGGGCTGACCGAGGCCGTGCGCGAGTTTTGTGAGTTCCGCAATCTTCTGCCCCGGGGCGTGAAAATCGCTCCGGAAGACGTCTGGACCGGGGCCAGCTATGTGCTGTCGGTCAAGATGGGCGACCCGCAGTTCTCCGGCCAGACCAAGGAACGGCTGTCCTCGCGGGATATCAGCGGCTTCGTGTCGGGCGCGGTCAAGGACGCGTTCTCGCTGTGGCTGAATCGCCACGCCGAGACCGGGGAAGTGCTGGCGCAGACCATTATCGGCAACGCCCAGGCGCGTGCCCGCTCGGCCAAGAAGGTCAAGCGCAAGAAGGTCACGCAAGGGCCGGCACTGCCCGGCAAGCTCACCGACTGCGTGACCGATGATCCCAGCCGCTCGGAGCTGTTCCTGGTCGAGGGCGACTCGGCCGGCGGCAGCGCCAAACAGGCCCGTGATCGCAATTTCCAAGCCGTCATGCCCCTGCGCGGCAAGATCTTGAACTCGTGGGAGGTCGAAGCCGGCGATATCATGGCCTCGAACGAAATCCACGATATCTCGGTGGCACTGGGCCTGGATCCGGGCGCGGCCAACCTCGAGCGGCTGCGCTATAACAAGATCTGTATCCTGGCCGATGCCGATTCCGACGGGCTACATATCGCAACACTTTTGTGTGCGCTGTTCGTCAAGCACTTTCGGCCGCTGGTGGAGAAAGGCCATGTCTATGTGGCCATGCCGCCGCTGTTTCGTATTGACGCCGGCAAAGACGTGTTCTATGCCCTGGACCGGCCCGAGCGCGATGCCATCCTCAAGCGCCTGGATAACGAGACCAAAAAACGCAAGGTGAGCGTCACGCGCTTCAAGGGCTTGGGTGAGATGAGCGCGCTACAGCTGCGCGAAACCACCATGGCCCCGGATACGCGGCGCCTGGTTCAGCTGGGTATCGATCCGGCCGAGGCCGATGACAACGTCAAGGCCGTTGACGAGCTTTTGGACATGCTGCTGGCCAAGAAACGCGCCGCCGACCGGCGCGACTGGCTGGAAGCCCGCGGCCACGAGGCCGAGGTGGACTGACACCGCAGCGCTATCCGGCGCGTTTGCGCCTGGGCAGCGAACACGTTCAACGGGGCTGACAACGCCTGTTCACGGCTGTCCAGACTGTTAACCGTGAACGTTCGCGTGGACACCGGCTGCACGGTGCCATCGGCCCGGTTTTCAATTGAATCAATAACTTGAAAGACGTCTTGATCCTGGCACAGGCCTTGCGCCTCTTTTCGTACGTTACGAAAGGAGAGGATCGTGAAGGCAGCCGTACTCAAGGCATACGACCCCGAGGTGACCGACAGGCGCTGGGTCGAGTATGAAGACGTCGCCGAGCCGCAGATCGCGCATCCGCGAGAGGTGATCGTGCGCGTGGGCGGTGCCGGCGTGTGTCGCACCGATCTGCACGTGATCGAAGGCCTGTGGCAAGAGATCTCCGAGGTCCAGCTGCCCTACATCATGGGCCATGAAAACGCGGGCTGGGTCGAGGCCGTCGGCGCCGGTGTGACCGGTTTCAAGCCCGGCGATGCGGTGATCTGTCACCCGCTTGTGACCTGTGGCCACGACCTGGCCTGCCGGCGCGGTCATGACATGCAGTGCGAAGACCAGGCTTTTCCCGGCCTGACTCGCGACGGCGGCTACGCCGACTACCTACGCACCCATGAACGCACGCTCGTGCGCCTGCCCGATACTTTGGCCCCGAAGGACGTGGCCCCGTATTCCGATGCCGGGCTGACCGCCTATCGCGCGGCCAAGAAAGCGGCGAAGCAGCTCGAGCCCGGTCAGACCGCGGTGATGATTGGCGCCGGCGGGCTGGGCCATATCGGCATCCAGGTGCTTCGGTCCCTGTGTGCAGCCGACATCATCGTGGTTGATCGTGCCGAAGGAGCACTCAAACACGCCGAGAACTTCGGTGTGGCCCATACCGTTCTGGCCGATGGCAACGAGATCGAGCGCGTGAAGGAGCTTACCAAGGGCTACGGCGCCGAGGCCGTCATCGATTTCGTCGGTGAGGGCAACGCCGTGGCCAACGGCCTGGCGATGACGCGTGACGCCGGGACGTATTACATCGTGGGCTACGGCGGCCGGCTGGAGATACCCACGATGGAGATGGTCGTCTCGGAAAAATCCATCGTCGGCAATCTCGTGGGCACTTATCCCGAACTGGTCGAGCTCATGGAGATGGCCGACCGCGGCCTGGTGGATCTCGCAACCCGCGAATACAAGCTCTCCGAGGCTAACCAGGCGCTGCACGATCTGGACGCCGGCCAGGTGCCGGGGCGTGCCGTACTCATTCCATAACCCAAAACCGACAAGCACAGGGCCAGAAGCCCATACAACAGATCGGCCGCCAGCGGTCGATCGCGAGCAGGAGGACAACATGTATACCGCACCCGACGGCGAGCAGTATTTCATCATCGACGGGCATATCCATTACTGGGATGCCAGCAAAGCCAATCAGAAGAACCGCCACGGCGAGGAGTTCGTCAACTGTTTCCATGATTATCAGAAAGGCCTGAGCCCGGATGAATACATCTGGGGCGACGAGAAATTCCGCAACTATGGCCGCGAGACGATGCTCGACGATCTGTTCGTCGACGGCTATGACGATATGGCCATCTTTCAGCCGACCTACCTCAAGGATTTCTATCACGAGGGTTTCAATACCACCGAGCGCTGCGATCTGATCAAGCAGGAGTTTCCCGAGCGATTCATTCTCAACGGCTCGTTCGACCCCCGCGACGGCGCGGCCGCGCTGGATTACATCGATTATCTGGTCGATGACTATCAAATCGCCGGCATCAAGCTCTATACCGCCGAGTGGAAGGGCCAATCACGCGGCTGGAGTCTGAACGACGACTGGTCGTATCGCTGTCTGGAGCATTGTCAGAAGCGTGGCATCAAGAACATCCATATCCACAAGGGCCCGACGATTCTGCCGCTGGATCGGGACGCGTTCGACGTCAAGGACGTGGATCATGTCGCGACCGATTTTCCCGAGCTGAATTTCATCGTCGAGCATATCGGCCTGCCCCGGCTGGATGATTTCTGCTGGATCGCGACCCAGGAGCCCAACGTCTATGGCGGCATGGCGGTGGCGATGCCGTTCGTGCACGCCCGGCCCAAATACTTCGGCCGCATCATGTCCGAGCTGCTGTTCTGGATCGGCGAGGATCGCATCCTGTTCGGTAGCGACTATGCCATCTGGCACCCGCGCTGGCTGGTCGAGCAGTTCGTGGATTTCCAGATCCCCACGGAAATGGTCGAAGACACGGGCATCCAGCTCACGCCCGATATCAAACGCAAGGTGCTCGGCGAAAACGCGGCCCGGCTCTACGGCATCGATATCGAGGCCAAGAAGAAAGCGCTGGCCGGCGATGCCTTCGCCACGGCGGAGGTCGCGTGAACGCGCCCGCGCGGCGGGCCCAGGCGTGGGCGGCGATCGGCGAGGTCACCGATCCGGAGCTGGATCAATCGGTCACCGAGCTGGGCTTCATCACCGAGTTCGAGGTCGATGCGATCCGCGGTGACGTGAGCGTGGCCTATCGCCTGCCGACCTATTGGTGTGCCGCCAACTTCGCTTTCATGATGGGCAACGACATGGCCGAGCGGCTGGGCGAGTTGACCTGGACGCAGCACGTTAGCGTGCGCCTGCTCGATCATTTCTATGCCAACGAAATCAACCGCGGGCTGGCCGACAACGCCTCGTTTCAGGATACCTGTGGCCACGAGGCTAGCGGCGGGCTCACCGAGCTGCGGGCGACGTTTCGCTACAAGGCCTTCATGTCGCGCCAGGAACGCCTGATGGGGTGGCTGCTCGCCCACGGTGTTTGTCGAGAAACACTCGTGGCCTGGACGGTCGCCGATCTGGCCGCGTACACGCTGACCGATGCCCGAGGCCTGCATCTGCGCGAGCGCTATCTGGCCATGCGCCGGTCGCATACGCCGGGGGATTTCAGCGGCCAGGGCTATCGCGGCGATGGCCGGGAAATCGCGTTCGTCACTGCCGCCGGCAAGGCCATTGCCGCCGACGATCTGGATGCCCATCGACGTCATATTCAATCGATTCGTATGAACAGCGAGTTCAACGCGACGTTGTGCAGTCGCGTGCTGGCCGTGCGCCAACGCGAAGTTGCCAGCACCGACAGCGCCGCGGGCCAGGCATTGGCGCGCTAAACCAATCGAAGAAACATAAACCGAGGAGAACAGCATGCAACTCGATAACCAAACAGCACTGATCACCGGCGCCGGCCGGGGTATTGGCCAGGGCATTGCGCTGGCCCTGGCACAAGCCGGTGCGAATGTCGTGGCCGCGGACGTGGATCTCGCGATCGCCGAAGAGACCAGCGAGAAGGTCAAGGCACTCGGGCGCAAGTCGGCCGCCATTGAAGTCGACGTCACGCAGGCCGACTCGATCGAGGCGATGGTCAAGGAAGCCGAATCCCGTGTTGGGCCGTTGGATATCGCGGTCAATAACGCCGGGGTGATCAGCATCATGGGCGTCGACAAACTTGACGCCGAGAAATGGGATTCGTTGATGGCAGTGAACGCGCGCGGGGTGTTTCTGTGTACCCAGGCCGAGATCAACGTGATGCGCCCGCGCCGGTTCGGCCGCGTGATCAACGTGTCCTCGATCTGCGGCAAGGTGGGCCTGCCCGATCTGTCGCACTACTGTGCCTCCAAGTTCGCCGTGGTCGGCTTTTCCAACGCGGTAGCCAAGGAAGTGGCCGACGAGGGCATTACCGTCAACGCGCTGTGCCCCGGCATCGTGGGCACCGGCATGTGGCGCGGTGAGCACGGGTTGGCCCATGCCTGGCGAGAAGAAGGCGAGTCCGAGGAAGACTCCTGGGCACGCCATCAGGCCACGTTCCTGCCGCAGGGCGTAGCCCAGACGCCCGAGGACATGGGCGGGCTGGCCGTCTATCTGGCCAGTGCCGAGCACGTGACCGGTCAGGCGATCGCCGTGGATGGCGGTTTCTCGTTGTAACGACAGCAGCAGACGGCCGGTCCAACTGCAGGGCCGGCCGTGGAGACTCTTCATGCCAGATGCAACCAACGCGCGCCGGCCCATGGTGTTTGCCAGCCCGTCGCGCTATATCCAGGGCGCTGATGCGTTGAATGAGGCCGGGGCCGCGATCGCGCGTCTCGGCGACAACATAACGGTCATCGCCGACGATTTCGTTTGGGACATGGCCGGCCAGAAGCTGGCCACCAGTCTGGATACTGCGGGTGTGACGTATGCCCGTGTCCGTTTCAACGGCGAGGCATCGAGCGCTGAAATCGAGCGTATTGCCGAGGATATCCGCATTGCGGGCGTCAATACCGTGGTTGGCTTTGGCGGCGGCAAGACGATGGACACGGCCAAGGGCGTGGCCAATACGCTGGGGCTGGCGTGCGTGATTCTGCCGACCACGGCATCCACCGATGCGCCAACCAGCGCGCTATCGGTGATCTATACCGACGACGGGGCGTTCGAGGCGTATCGCTTCTATGAACGCAACCCGGATCTAGTGCTGGTCGACACCACGCTCATTGCGGCCGCCCCGACACGCTTTTTGGCCTCCGGTATCGCGGATGCCCTGGCGACCTGGATCGAGGCACGTGCCGTGGCCCAGGCCGGCGCACAGAACATGGTGGGTGGTCGGCCTACAATCCTCGGCACGGCCATTGCCGAGCGCTGTGAGGCGGTGTTGTTCGAGCATGCCGAGGCCGCTTTTACGGCCAATCAGGCCGGGGTCGTCACCCCCGCGCTGGAAGCCGTGGTGGAGGCCAATACCCTGCTTTCGGGGCTGGGCTTTGAAAGCGGTGGTCTGGCCGTGGCCCATGCCGTGCACAACGGCTTCACCGCACTGCACGGCCCGATACATGAGCTCACACACGGTGAGAAGGTCGCCTACGGCACGCTCGTGCAACTCGTGCTTGAAGCGGCGCCAAGCGCCGAATTCGCGCGTTATCTCGCGCTCTATAAAACGCTTGATCTGCCGGTCACGCTGGCTGATGCCGGGCTCGATAACGTCAGCGACGACGATCTGTATCGCGTGGCCGAAACCGCGCTTGCCACGCCCGAGTCCAGCCATAACGTGGCCTATGCGCTTGCGCCGGCCGATATTGTGGCCGCGATCAAGGCCGTGGATGCGCTGGCCCGAAGATAGCCCAGGATGGGCAAGGTAGCCGATGGTCGAGTAGACGAGCGTGCTCACGTGACGAAGTCTGGGGTTGAACAACAATCATCGGCGCGGGCGGCCGCGCATGCCGTCGTAAAGCGCCGTATTGTCGCAAAGCCAGTGCCCGAGGCGCCGCTGCGGGCAACGGATTACGGTGAGCCTGTCATGTCACAGACCTTTGTCGCCGATGGCGCCGAGCCGGAACAGTTGCTGGCGGCCTACCAGCCGTTGCTGCAACAGAACGTTCGTGCCATTCGAGACTCCTGGCGCCGCTGTCGCTCGGCGGGGCTGGGTTGTGATGAGCGCCCGCGTGTACGGCGTGTTTCGGCGCGGCGTCTCGAGCGGCTCTATGCGGCAACGGCCGATGTGCGTTCGCTGGCGCTCGCCGAGATGCGGCTGTTGCATGATCAGCTGGGCGCGCGGGGCTTCACGCTTACGCTGGCTGATCCGGACAGTGTGATCCTCGATTGCCTGCCCAGCGATGATCACTCGGTCAGCAGCGCCGGTGAGCTGGCGCCGGGTTACTGCTGGCTGGAGGACACCCACGGGACCAATGCGGTCGGCACCGCCGCGGCTGCCGGTCGTGTCGTGGTCGTTGCCGGCGCCGATCACTATCTTGAAACCTATCGTGGCCTGGTCTGTATCGCCACGCCGATTTTCGGCGCAGACGGCGAGTTGCGCGCGATCATCGATGCCACGGCTGAAACGGCCGTGGACTCGCACGCGCTGGCTTATACGTTGGGCCTGATGCAGATGGCCGGCGGGCATGTCCAGACCGAGCTGTTTCGGCAACGCCATCACGACGCGCACGTGGTGATGCTCGATATGAAGGCCGGCCCGGCAACACAGTCGGCCATCGCCCTGGCTTTCGAACCGGATGGGCGGCTGCGCGCGACGAGTGCCGGGGCGCGCCAGCTGTTTGCGCATGCCCTGATGGTGCCGGGTACCGATTTTTCGGCGCTGTTTCGTCAATCGCTCGACACGCTCGTCGATACGATTCGCCCGCCGGCCGGTTTTGTGGAGCTGGTCGATCACGACGGCCATTGGCTGACGGCCACGCTTTATCTCTGCCAGTCGCCGGCACCCGCCGATAGCCCCGCGGCGGCGGCCGGGCAGGCGCGCTATATCGCTGATGATGCCGACATCAAGGCCGCGCTGGAATTGGCGGGGCGGGCAAGCCGCTATCGCGTGCCCGTGCTTATCGAGGGCGAAACCGGCACTGGCAAGGAGCAGGCCGCGCGACACGTGCACTCGGCCAGCCAGCGCGTCGGCGAGTTCGTGGCCGTGAACTGTGCCGGCTTGCCCGCCGAGCTGATCGAGGCCGAACTGTTCGGCCATGCGCCGGGCGCTTATACCGGCGCCCGCGCCGAGGGCGGGCGCGGCCTGGTGCGCCAGGCCGACGGTGGCACGCTGTTTCTCGATGAAATCGGCGATATGCCGCATCGCCTACAGGCGCATCTGTTACGCCTGATCGATACCTGGGACGTACGCCCGGTGGGCAGCGATGTTTCGCAAACCGTGGATGTACAGCTCGTCACTGCGACCCATCGTGATCTCGATGCCGCGGTCGAGGCGGGCAGCTTTCGCGCCGATCTGTTGCATCGGATACGCGTGGCGCGTGTGTCACTGGCCCCGCTGCGTGCCCGTTCGGATTGCCGCGCTATCGCGCAGGCGCTGCTGGCCGGCGTGGATGACAGCAAAACGTTGTCCGCCGATGCGCTGGCGGCCTTGGCCGCCCACGACTGGCCGGGCAATATTCGCGAACTGCGCAACGTGATCACGCAGCTGGTGCTGGCCACGCCGGCACAGACGATCCCGGCCGATGCCGTGCACGCCTGCTTGCACTCTTGTGCCCCATGTGGTGCCCCTGGCAGCCGCGCAACCGCGCGTCAGGCGATCGGCGATGACGATGTGCGCGAGGCCGTGGCCGCCGAGGCCGGCAACATCGCGGCGGCCGCTCGGCGACTCGGCGTATCGCGTACCACCGTGTACAAGCATTTGTCGGCGACACCATGAATTGTCGCGACAGCTTGCCGTAGCTGTGGCCCGACGGTTAACGTTCGCAGCGCCGACACACTGTCGGTTTCTGCCAACCGATCCGTCTGCGAGACCCGATGGCCACCACGCACGATCAGGACAGTGAACGCCTGCCGCTCAATGCCTTTGCCGAGAAGGCGTATCTCGACTACGCGATGTACGTCATCCTTGACCGGGCGCTGCCGCACGTCGGCGACGGCTTGAAGCCCGTCCAGCGGCGTATCGTCTATGCCATGAGCGAGCTGGGCCTGTCGGCGGCCTCCAAGCCCAAGAAGGCCGCGCGCACGGTGGGTGACGTGATCGGCAAGTTCCACCCGCACGGCGATTCGGCCTGCTACGAGGCCATGGTGATCATGGCCCAGCCTTTCACCTATCGCTATCCGCTGGTCGACGGGCAGGGCAACTGGGGCACGGCGGATGATCCGAAATCGTTCGCGGCCATGCGCTACACCGAGTCGCGACTGACCGGCTATGCCGCCACGCTGCTGGCCGAGCTGGGCCAGGGCACCGTCGATTGGCAGCCCAACTTCGACGGCACGCTGGACGAGCCGGCCACGTTGCCCGCGCGCCTGCCCAACGTGCTCTTGAACGGCGGCACGGGCATCGCCGTGGGCATGGCCACCGATATTCCGCCGCACAACCTGCGCGAGGTGGCCGCCGCGACGATTCATCTGTTGGCGCATCCGGAGGCCGATCTCGACGCCCTGATGACCCACATGCCGGCCCCGGATTTCCCGACCGGCGCAGAAATCATCACCCCGGCCGCCGAGCTGCGCCGGCTCTATGCCACGGGCAATGGCCAGATCAAGGTGCGCGCGACGTATCAGATCGAGGCCGGCGAGGTGGTGATCGATGCGCTGCCGTTTCAGACCTCGGGCGCCAAGGTGCTGGAACAGATTGCGGCACAGATGGCGGCTAAGAAGCTGCCGATGGTCTCGGACCTGCGCGACGAGTCGGATCATGAAAACCCGACCCGCCTGGTGATCGTGCCGCGCAGCAACCGCGTGGATACCGAGGCCATGATGGCGCATCTGTTCGCCACCACCGGGCTGGAAAAGAATGTACGGGCCAATATCAACGTCATCGGCCTGGACGGCGCGCCGCAGGTCAAGAATCTGCGGGATCTGCTGACCGAGTGGCTGAGCTATCGTACGGCCACGGTACGCCGGCGCCTGGAATACCGGCTGGATCAGGTCGTCGACCGGCTGCATATCCTCGAAGGGTTGCTGACGGCGTATCTGAACATCGACGAGGTGATTCATATCATCCGCACCGAGGATGAGCCGCGGGACGTGATGATGGCGCGTTTCGAGATCACTGACGTGCAGGCCGATGCGATCCTCAACCTGCGCCTGCGCCACTTGATGAAGCTCGAAGAGTTCAAGATCCGTGGCGAGCAGGACACCCTGGACGCCGAGCGCAAGAAACTCGAAGCGATCCTGGGCTCGGAGAAGAAACTCAAGAAACTGATCGCCGACGAGATCACCGCCGACGCCGAGACTTACGGCGACGAGCGCCGCAGCCGGCTGGTTGCGCGAGAACAGGCCCGTGCCTTGTCCGAGGCGGATCTGTTACCCAGCGAAGCCGTGACCGTCGTGCTCTCGCGCGAAGGCTGGATCCGGGCGGCCAAGGGCCATGACGTTGATCCCGAAGGTTTGAACTATCGCACGGGTGATGCGTATCTGGCGCATGCGGCGGGCCGTACCAATCAGGCGCTCATCGTGCTGGATTCAACCGGGCGCAGTTATAGCCTGGCCGCGCACAAGCTGCCCTCGGCCCGCGGCCAGGGCGAGCCCTTGACCGGCTCGCTCAACCCGGCCAACGGGGCGCGCTTTGTGGGTGTGGCCATCGGCGATGAAACGCTGACCTGCGTTCTGGCCTCGACCGCCGGAAACGGGTTCGCAACGACGCTGGCCGATATGGCCAGCCGCCAGAAAGCCGGCAAGGCAACCTTGTCGCCCGGCAAGAGCGCCGCCGCACTCGCGCCCGCAACCACGCGCGCGGACAACGCCGAGCTGTGTGTAGTGACCAGCGCCGGTTATCTGCTCTGTGTCGCCTTGGATGACTTGCCGCATCTGGCCAAGGGCAAAGGCAACAAACTCGTCGCCCTCAAAGCCGGTGAAACGGTGGTGACGGTGGCTGCACTCGGCGTCGACGAGACGCTGATCATTTACAGCGGCAAGCGCCACAAGAGCCTGAAGCCGACCGAGCGCGAGGCCTATCGCGGCCCGCGCGCGAGCCGCGGCCAGCAGCTGCCACGTGGTTTTACCGCGGTTCAAAGCCTGGCGGTGGACGGCTAACGGCCACTCGCGTGGCATGATCGATCCCGGGGAACCGGGGGCCAGACGATCATGCGCGACATCGATAGCAGCGGGGATATCCGCCTGATCGCAGCACTCGGCGTTGTGGTCGTCGGCGTGATCTATCGCCTGCCGGTGCTGGTTTCGCCTTTGTGGTGCGCGGCGGTGCTGGCGCTCTGCTTATGGCGGTTTCCGGGGCGCGGCCTCGTGGCCTGCCTAGCCGTGATGGCGGCCTGGACACTCGTGGATGCCCAGTCGCGCATGGCCAATCGCTGGCCGGTGGCACGCGACGGCGCGGTTGCCGAGTTACGCGGCCGCGTGGCTGCGTTGCCCGAGATACAACATCGGCGCACGCGCTTTCGCCTGGCGGCCGACGACGGGCGCACCTATCGGTTGTCGTGGTACGACGATGCGCCGCGGCTTGCCGCCGGCGACTGTTTGAATCTGCGCGCCAAGATCAGCACGCCGCACGGCTCGGCCAATCCGGGCGGCTTCGACTACACGGCCTGGCTGTGGCGCGAGGGCATCGATGCCACGGGCTACGTCAAACAGGACCTGGGCTGCGCCGATGCGCCGCGTGCCTCGCTCGATCGGCTACGCGGGGCGGCCATAGCGCGTCTTGCGCCGACACTGTCAGGCCGGCCTATGCGCGGCATCATCGAGGCGCTGAGCCTCGGCGTACGCCAACACATCGACGATGCGCAGTGGGCCGTGCTGCGCGCCACGGGCACCACGCATCTCGTTGCAATCTCCGGGCTGCATATCGGCCTGGTCGCCGGGCTGCTGTTTTTTCTTGCTCGCTGGGGCCTGCTGCGTAGCCCGGCGCGCCGGCGCGCGCGCTTGGCCGCCTGCGGTATCGCGTTCCTCGGGGCGGCGGGCTATGCGGCACTGGCCGGCTGGGCGCTGCCCACTCAGCGCGCGCTGGTCATGGTGACAGTCGGGCTGATCGCGGTCGCGCTCGAGCGCGAGATCGGTGCCTCAAAAGCGCTAGGCGCCGCGGCGATCGCGGTGCTTCTGATCTCGCCCCCGGCCGTCACCGCGCCCGGCTTTTGGCTGTCGTTTGCAGCCGTGGCTTGGCTGATTGCGCTCGCCGGTTGGATTCGCGGGCCCTGGTGGGCGCGCTGGATCGGCTATCAGGCCGGGCTGGTGGTCGCTCTCATGCCGATCACGCTCTGGTTTTTCGGCCAGGCCTCGCTTGTGTCACCGCTGGTCAACGGGCTTTTGATTCCGGCCGCCTCGGTCTTCGTGCCCGTGGTTCTGCTGGGCGTACTTTTAGCGCTCGTTGTCCCGAGTCTTGGTGGCGAAGTATTGACTTGGGTGGGCACGGCGCTGAATGCCGGGTGGCAGGTGCTGGCGTGGGTGGCACAGGTTGATATGGCGGCCATGGCCACTGTGCTGGCCTCGATCACGCTGCTGCTGCTGGCCGTCGGAGGACTGGTCTGGCTGATGCTGCCCCTGCCGCCCGCGTTACGCGGTCTGGGACTGGTCTGTTTGCTACCGATCGCGCTCGGCGTACGGCCAGGGCTGGGGCCACCGGCGCCGGGGGCATTTCGTACCCATGTGCTTGATGTGGGGCAGGGGCTGGCGGTAGTCGTACGCAGCGCGAATCATGTACTGGTCTTCGACGCCGGGCCCGCTTATCCCAGCGGTTTTGATGCCGGCGAGATGATTGTGACGCCGTTTCTAGGCTATCTCGGGATCTCACACATCAACCGGCTGATGATCAGCCACGGCGATATGGATCATATCGGCGGGGCGCGCGCTCTGAGCAAGGCATTTTCTATCGGCCGCCGCGTGGGCGCCGAGAGCGCCCATCCGTGCCACGCCGGCCAGACGTGGGCCTGGGACGGCGTTCGTTTTACGGTGCTGGCGCCGACGGCGGCTGACGCAGGCCGAGCGGGTAACGATGCCTCCTGTGTGCTGCGCGTTGCCAGTGCGGACTATTCGATACTATTGACGGGCGATATCGAGCGCCGCGGCGAGCAGGCCCTGGTCGAGCGCTTGGCCGGGGCCGACCTGGCCAGCGATGTCCTGGTGGTCCCGCATCATGGCAGCAACACCTCGTCGTCGGCGCGGTTTCTCGACGCGGTCGCGCCCCGCGCCGCGATTGTCTCGAGCGGGTGGCACAATCGATGGGGCTTTCCGCGACCGCAAGTCGTGGCTCGTTATCGTGCTCGCGGTGTCACGCTGTTCAATACCGCCGTGGCCGGCGCCGTAACGCTCGAAGCGGCCGCTGACACGTTGCAGATCCGGCGCTTTCGTGACGACGCGTCGCGCTTTTGGCAGACGCCCTGAAACTATCCGACACGCCTCGGCTGGCCCCGGCGGGAGCGCATCTTTATCATGCAGCGTCTATCGGCACGTCGACGGTTTTAAAAGCCGGTCTACGACGACAGGGAGCGCGGCGCGTGGCCAAAAAGAAGAAGATTCATACCGACATGCCGTTGTCGGAGATCTATCCGCGACTGCTGACCTATACCTTTCGCTATAAGGGCTGGTTGAGCCTGGCAGGCCTGGGCATGGCGCTCTACGCCGGCGCGGATACCGCGCTGATCTATATCCTCAAGCCGCTGCTGGACGGCAGCATCGTTAATCGCGACCCGTGGATGATCCGCTGGATTCCGTTTTTCATGCTGGGCCTGTTCATCGGCCGCGGCATTGCCGGCTTCTTGTCGAGCTACGGCATGAGCTGGGTGGCCAATCGCGTGGTCTATCACGTACGCACGGACGTCTTCGACAAGTTTTTGCGCCTGCCGGCAGCGTTTTTCGATGCCAACGCCACCGGCCGTACGACAGCGATGCTGACCTACTACACCAGCCAGATCTCGGGGGCGGCCACCAGCGCGATCACGATCGTGGTCCAGGACTCACTGCGGGTGGTGGGCTTTACGCTGCTGATGTTCTGGGTGAACTGGTCACTGGCGCTCATCACCTTGTTGGTTGGCCCGGTCATCGCGCTCGTGGTCAATCGCGTGTCCAAGCGCTTTCGGCGCTATAGCGTGAGCATCCAGCAATCGATGGGCGATATCACGCATATCAGCGAGGAAGTGCTCATCGGCCAGCGGGTGGTCAAGGTTTTTGGCGGCCAGGGACACGAGCGCGAGGCCTTCGAGCGGGTCAACGGCAAGAATCAGCGCATGGCCATGCGCAAGGCTACGACCAGTGCGGCCAGCGTGCCGGTGATCCAGTTCATCGCGGCAATCGCGATCGCCTTCGTCGTGGGGATCGCGGTGCGCGATACCGGCGGCGGGGTGATGACGCCCGGGGATCTGGCGACATTCTTCGGCGCGATGATGGGCATGATGGGCCCGATCAAGCGCCTGACCAGCGTCAATGCCACCATCCAGTCGGGCATGGCCGCGGCCGGAGCGATCTTCGAGCTGATCGACGAGCCAGGCGAGTCCGACGAGGGCCGTCGCACCATCGAGCGCGCCCGGGGCGAGATCGTGTTCGACGATGTCTCTTTTGCCTATCCGCTGGCCGAACACGATGTGTTGCGCGGCGTCGGCTTTGCCGTGGAGCCGGGCCAGACGGTGGCCTTCGTGGGGCGTTCAGGCAGCGGCAAGTCCACGCTGTTGTCGCTGTTGCCGCGTTTCTACGATTACGATCGTGGCGCGATTCGCCTCGACGGCCATCCGATTACGGAGTACGTGTTGGCCGACCTGCGCCGCCAGATCAGCCTGGTGGACCAGAACGTGGTGCTGTTCAACGACACCATCGCCGGCAATATCGCCTACGGCGCGCTCGGCGGGATCGAGCGGGCCCAGATCGAAGACGCCGCCCGCCGGGCCTACGCCGCCGACTTCATCGAGGCTTTGCCGGAAGGCTACGACACCAAGGTGGGCCAGAACGGCATCATGCTGTCAGGCGGCCAGCGTCAGCGTATCGCCATCGCTCGCGCGTTGCTCAAGGATGCGCCGATCCTGATTTTGGACGAGGCCACCTCGGCGCTCGATACCGAGTCCGAGCGAGCGATCCAGCAGGGGCTGGACAATCTCATGCGCGATCGCACCACGTTGGTCATCGCGCATCGGCTCTCGACCATCCAAGACGCTGATCGCATCGTTGTGATGCACGACGGCGAGCTGGTCGAGCAGGGCGATCACGCCACGCTCATGGCACGCGCCGGGCACTATCGTAGCCTGCACGATATCCAGTTCTCGCGTCCGGAGGGGTAGGGCGCGTGTGGCAAACGCTGGCCCGCAAAATCGAGGCGCGTTGGTATGCGCCCCGACCGTATGCTGCGCTCATGCCGCTGGCGCTTGTGTTCCGGGCGATCGTGTCGACGCGCCGCGGGTTGTATACGCGTGGCGTGTTATCGCCTCGCCGAGCCGGCCGCCCAGTACTCGTGGTCGGCAACATCACGGTCGGCGGCAGCGGTAAAACACCGCTTGTCATTGCGCTGGTAGCGCGCCTGGCCGAGCGCGGGCTCAAGGCCGGCGTCGTAGCTCGCGGCTATGGCGGCCAGGCCGCGCATTATCCGTTGCGGGTCGAGGCGACGAGTGACCCCCGGCAGACCGGCGACGAGCCGGTCCTGATCGCACAGCGCACCGGCGCTCCGGTAGTGGTCGCCCCGGATCGCGTGGCCGCAGCGCGTGCGCTGTGCGAAGCACATCCTGAAGTCGATATTCTCCTGGCCGACGACGGCTTGCAGCATTATCGGCTGGCGCGCGACGGCGAAATCGCGGTACGCGATGCAACACGCGGCTACGGCAACGGCTGGATGCTGCCGGCCGGCCCGTTGCGAGAGCCGGTATCGCGCCTGCGCGCGGTAGATATAGAGGCCGTGCACGGCGACAGCGCGGATTATCGATTGACGCTCGACGGCGCGTATCGGCTATGTGACGGCCAGACCGCAGCGCTTTCCGATTTCGCTGACGGGCCGGTACACGCCGTGGCCGGCATCGGCGACCCGGCGCGCTTTTTCAGCGCGCTCGAGGCCGCCGGACTCACCCTCGATCGGCACCCCATGCCGGACCATCATGCCTACCAGCCACACGATCTGACGTTTGCCGATGACCGGCCGGTCTTGATGACCGAGAAAGACGCGATCAAGTGTCGCGGTATGCAAGATACCCGACTGTGGGCCGTTCCCGCCCGGGCCAAACTCGCCGCGGGGTTTGCCGCGCGCGTGGATGGTTTGATCGATCGTTTGCTTGAACACTCGCCGGAGAAGAGGCGATAGGGCCTGCTGAGGTTTCATACGAGCGCCTGCGTCGAGAGTCCGCAGTGTGTCGTGCAAGGCGCGAGTCGCCGCATCGTGGCGTGCCACGATCAAGGCTCGCAACGCCGCAGGGCGCCCCTAGTCAATGTTTTATGGGCGGCCCAACCCTTCGGGACAAGCGCTGTT
>DCKU01000131.1:0-1708 GCA_002320455.1 Salinisphaera sp. UBA1666 | reverse complement strand
TGCGGCAATCCAGCGTTCTAGCGCGCTTGTGCAGAGTGACTGCGCGGCGCACGCTACGCCTCGTCTTGCCGCCCCTAGTAAATTTTTCAGGGAGCGCTTAGCGCGGACTCGTATGAAACCTCAGCAGGCCCTTATGTCATTTCATGTCGTAATCCCGGCGCGCCTGGCCAGCCAGCGCCTGCCGGGCAAGGTGCTGCGGCCGATCGCCGGTCGCCCGATGATTGCCCACGTGATTGCGGCAGCGCGTGCCAGCCGCGCGGCCGGGGTCTGGGTGGCCACCGACGATGACGACGTCGCGCACGTCGCCCGTGAGGCCGGGGCTGAAGTCGTCATGACACGGGCCGATCATGTCTGCGGCAGCGACCGGATCGCCGAAGCGGTTGCCATCCTCGGCCTGGATGCAACGGCCATCGTGGTCAACGTCCAGGCCGATGAGCCCATGATGCCGGCGGCGCTGATCGATCAGGTCGGCGCCGAACTGGCACGCGATACCGAGGCCGGCATCGCGACCGCGGCCACGCCTATCACCGACGACGAGGCATGGCACAATCCCAACGTCGTGAAGGTCGTGGCTGCGGGCGGCCGCGCACTCTATTTCTCGCGCGCCTCGATTCCCTACGAACGCGACAGCGCCAACGCCGATTTTTCGGCCGGCCGGCGACACCTGGGCATTTATGCGTATCGGGTGGCAGCGCTCACTCGGTTTGCCGCCGCCGCGCCGGGCGCGCTCGAACAGCGCGAGTCGCTCGAGCAGCTGCGCGCCTTCGAACTGGGTGTGCCGATCGCGCTCGTCGAGGCCGTCGCCCTGCCGGGCCCGGGCGTGGACACCGAAGCCGATTTGATCGAAGTCGAATACAGGATGCAGCAGCAATGACGACAAGCGAGCGCCCTCTAGGCGTGATGATGGTCTGTCTGGGCAATATCTGTCGTTCGCCGACGGCCCACGGGCTGTTGCGCGAGCGCCTGGTCACCGCCGGGCTGGGTGATGCGGTCGAAGTGGCCTCCTCGGGATTGGGCACCTGGCATCTCGGCGCGCCGCCGGATCCGCGGGCACAGGCCACGGCCGCCGAACACGGTATCGACATCAGCGATCTGCGCGCCCAGAAAATTACGGTCGACGATCTCGATGCCTATGACTACGTGATCGCCATGGACCACGACAATCACGACGATCTGATGGCGATGGCCGAGGGCCACTCGGATCGGCAGGGACGTATTCACCTGCTCGGCGACTTCAGCCCGCAGGATGCCGGGCGGCCGGTGGGTGACCCATATTACGGCGGTGACGACGGATTCACGCAGGTCTTCGAGATGATCGATCGCTGTGTTGCCGGACTGGTCGCAGCGCTGCGAGACGATCTGGATAGCCGGGCGAGCGGCCACTAGAGCCAGGCTCACGCCCATAAAAAAGGCCCGCTCTCGGCGTAATGCCGTTCACTTAAGCGGCGAGGCTCGTTTATGCACCGGATAACGGGTCTTCGACATCTTGACCGCTCTCGGCCGTGCCGGCCGAGAGCGGTTGTCCAGACAGAGCTGCGCGATCCCCGATCGAAGCTCGGACAGGCGCGCTCCGGTTTTGGACATCGGCTGCGCGCCGGCCATGACGATCAGCTGGGCGGCGATGTACTGATAGGCGAACTTGAAGCGGATACGTGTCGGGTCGGCGCCGTGTGCCACGGCCGCCTGACTGGCCTCGCGCCGAATCACG
>DCKU01000147.1:3782-23652 GCA_002320455.1 Salinisphaera sp. UBA1666 | reverse complement strand
CATATCTTATGACGACGCGCCCTAAGGCCTGCAGCTCGACGGCAGATAATCAACCGGCACGCCCGCCGTACCCGGCGCCGGCCGGCAGCGCCAGACAATAGCGCCACCGTCGAAGTTCGCCTCGACTCGCAATAGCTTGTCTTCTATATCCCCCCCGGCGTAGCGGATCTTGATCGCCGGGTCATCGGCGTTGTTGTACCACCAGATCCGCTTCACGTGGGTGCCGCTTGCCGCACCGGTATCGCTGCTGTTGGGCAGACCGAGCGCGGCCAGCACGTTGGACATCTGGTTGTTCTGCACAATCGGCAGGCGGCCGTGAATGGCGTAGTACTCGGCCACCGCCTGTTTGACCGGCCCGATCAAACCGAGCCCTTCGCTGACCCGGGCGCGGACGACATAATCGCGATAGGCCGGAATCGCCACGCCGGCAAGAATGCCGACCACGACAAGAACGATCAGCAGCTCGACGAGCGTAAACCCGCGGTGTCTAACGTGGGGGTGCGATGTCACGCGCGTTGCCGTTGTGAAGCCAGCCTCGTTTGTGGCGCATTGCCCTCGCAGGCGTCAAAACCGGGTCATGCCCGCGGCGGCGGTTTTTTTAAAAGTTCTCCACACCGTCAAGCACTTGCCGCCGCGCGCGGCCACCCACAATCTGCGTGTTTTCTCGCATTGCGCGCGCACACGAAGCGCGGGTTAGCATGTCAAGCGAATTTGCGCTGGCTATATGTCGCTACGGCGTGGCCGGTCACTGATGCCGCCACGACGAGCGATCCTACCCAACGCAGACAGCCCACAGGCCACGATATGCACCTGATACCCGATCTATCGCTTGGGCCCAATCTGGCTGTGTTTGCGGTCATCGCGCTGGTCATCGCCGTGGTCGGCACGCGCTTGACCGAGGTCGCCGATAACCTGGCCGATCGGACCGGGCTGGGCGAGGCCGTGATCGGCGCGGTGCTGCTGGGCGCGGCGACTTCGTTGCCGGGCATCGTAGTGTCGGTGACGGCCGGCTGGCGCGGCGAGGCCGAGCTCGCGATGAGCAACGCGCTGGGCGGTATCGCCGTGCAAACCCTGTTTCTTGCGGTGGCCGATGTGGTCTATCGGCGCGCCAATCTCGAGCACGCCGCGGCCTCGACCGCCAACCTGGCCCAGAGCGCGCTGCTCATCATCTTGCTGGCGATATTGCTCGTGGCACCCTACTCGCCGGCGTTGACGATTGCCGGCATCCACCCGGCCACGATCGTATTATTCGCCGGCTATGCGTTTGGCCTGCGTGTGGCCAACGATGCCGAACAACTACGCATGTGGACGCCGCGCAATACCGAGGAAACCCGCGAAGACGAACCCGATAGTCAGGCGCTGAACCAGCCAGTCGCCCCGCTGTGGACGCGTTTTATCGGACTCGCGGCGGTGTTGGGCGTGACCGGTTATATTCTCACCAATATCGCCTCGCGCCTGGGCCACCAGACCGGCATGGGCGAGACAGCGGTCGGCATCGTGCTGACCTCTGTGGTGACGTCGCTGCCGGAGCTGGTGACCTCGATCGCTGCCGTGCGCCGCGGCGCCCTGCAGCTGGCGGTCGGCGGCATCATCGGCGGCAATGCCTTCGACTGCCTGTTCGCCGGGGCCGCCGATGTCGCCTATCGCGACGGCTCGATCTATCACGCAGTCTCGGACCCGACGCTACTCTGGGTGGCCCTATCGGTACTGATGACCGGCGTGCTGCTGCTGGGCCTGATTCGGCGTGAGAAGCGCGGCTTGGGCAATGTCGGCTTCGAGAGTGCCTCGATCGCCGCGCTATACGTGCTGGGCGTGACGCTGTCTTTACTCGTCTGAGGGGCCAAAAACCGGCAGGTGGCCGAGCGCGACGACGTCTTGCCAGTCCGCACGGTCGCCCTCGGTGAAGATGGCGGCCTCGCCCGCGACGATCGAGTTGGCTTCGCGCATGATGGCTTGCATGGCCCGAAGCGTGGAGCCCGAGCTGATGACATCGTCGACCAGCACGATACGCGCGCCCTCGACCAGGGATCGATCTTTTTCATCCAGATACAGCGTCTGCTCGTCGCCGGTCGTAATCGAATGCGTCGTCGCCGATAGAGCGTCGCCCATATAGGGTTTATAAGACTTGCGCAGTACCACGTAGGGCCGAGCCGTGGCCACCGACAGCGCATGCACCAGCGGAATCGATTTGGCCTCGGCCGTGACGAGCACGCTGTAGTCGAGAGCCGCCAACTTGTTGGCCAGCCCCGTGGCGGCCGCCTGGACGAGCGCCGTGTCGCCCAACACGTTGAGCACGGCGATGCGTACGCCGTCGGCCACTTCGAATAGCGGCAGCTCGCGCTTCAAGCCGGCGATATCCACGGCATAAGTCTGGCGGGTCGGTTGCATGCGTCGGTTGGCTCTGAATTGACCCGCGCATTGTGCATCAAGCCGGCGCCGAGTTCGACGGATCGCGTATCGCACGCCGGCGTCGACGGCGCTACAGTTGCGTGTTGAACTCATATGTTGTCGAGGCCCGTCATGCAGACCCGCGCCGCCATTTTACGCA
Source organism: Salinisphaera sp. UBA1666 (assembly GCA_002320455.1). Lineage (GTDB taxonomy): Bacteria > Pseudomonadota > Gammaproteobacteria > Nevskiales > Salinisphaeraceae > Salinisphaera. The sequence continues at coordinate 21,104 of DCKU01000147.1, read as the reverse complement.
CCATGGGCGCCGAGCGGCCCTATGACCAGTCCCACCCGCTGACGATCGAGACCTTCGACCTGGCCGAGCCGGGGGCGGGCGAGGTACTGCTCAAGATACGCGCAGCCGGTCTGTGCCACTCGGACCTGTCCAGTATCAACGGCAACCGGCCACGGCCCACCCCCATGGTTCTGGGCCACGAGGCCGCCGGTGAAATCATCGCCGTAGGCGCGGGCGTCACCCAGTTCGCCGTGGGCGATCACGTAGTCTGCTCGTTCGTGCCCAGCTGTGGGCACTGCGAATACTGCGCCGACGGGCGCGCGGCGCTGTGCACTCCAGGGGCAGCGGCCAACAATGCCGGCACGCTCCTGTCCGGTGCGTATCGTCTGGGCCAGCAAGGCGCGGATATCTATCACCATCTTGGGGTCTCAGGCTTTGCCGAGCACGCGGTCGTAGCCACCGAGTCCCTGGTCAAGATCGATGCCGAGCTGCCCTTTGACGTCGCCGCCGTGTTCGGTTGCGCCGTGCTGACCGGTGTGGGTGCCCTGTTGAAGACAGCGCGCATGCGCCTGGGCCAGAGCGTGCTGGTGGTTGGCCTCGGCGGGGTCGGCCTGTCGGCGGTGCTGGGCGCGATTGCCGGCGGCGCCGCCCAGGTCATCGCGGCCGATATCGACGATGACAAACTGGCGAAAGCGCGCGAGCTGGGCGCGACCGCCACGATCAATACGACCGACGACGACGCGCTGGAGCAGGTTCGCCAGCTCTCCGGCGGCGGCGTCGATGTTGCTGCCGAGTTCGCTGGCGTGGCTGCGGCCCTAGAGTTTGCGTTCGCGGCCACCGGCAAGGGTGGCACCACGGTGACCGCCGGCCTGCAGCATCCGGACGCGCGCATGGCCCTGCCGGCGCTAACGCTTGTGGCCCAAGAGCGTGCGCTACTGGGCTCGTACCTGGGCGGACACGTGCCCAAGCTGGATATTCCCGAATATATCGCGCTTTATCAGGCGGGGCGGCTGCCGGTCGATAAACTGCTCACCCATCGCCTTTCCCTTGACGAAATCAATACCGGCTTCGAGCGCCTGGCCGCCGGCGAGGCGATACGCCAGGTCGTTGTGTTCGATTAATGTCTTGGCGCGTTCTTGACTGCGGCTGTCCTACCCCTCATATCCGAGGTCACTGTTTAAAACCGAGACCGCTCATGCTGCGTAAACTCGTGATGTTAATTGCCGTGGCCGGCCTGTCGTTCACGGCGATGGGCGCCTCTGCCCAGTCGTTTACCCTCGTGGGCCAGAACGATCTGCGCTATTCCAAGGATCATCTGACGGTCGCCCCCGGAGAAACGGTGACCGTCAAACTGGTGAACAAATCGCATCTCCCGGCCCAGGCCATGGCCCACAACTGGGTGCTGTTAAAAGCTGGCGCGGATGCCGATGCTTTTGATGACGCCGCACAAAGCGCCGCGGCTAACGATTATTTCCCGAAAAGCCGTGCACAGCAGGTGCTCGCGCATACCGATATGGTGGCCGGCGGCGAGAGCGATACGGTGCGGTTTACGGCTCCCGACAAGCCGGGCGACTACACCTATATCTGTACTTTTCCCGGCCATTTCGCGGCCGGTATGAAAGGCGTGCTGACCGTTCGCTAAAGCGATCCGCCAGGGCCTTGCGAACAGCCCGTGCTGCACCCAATTTCGTCCCGTCTATCCAGCTAAAGGACCATCGATGGCATACGAACGCCTGCTTTCACCGCTCAAGGTCGGTGCCGTGGAACTGCCTAACCGGGTCTTCATGGCGCCGCTGACGCGTGCTCGCTGCCCGGACCAGGTGCCCGGCACAATGCAGCAGACCTATTATGCCCAGCGCGCGGGTGCCGGCCTGATCATTTCCGAGGCCACCAATATCTCAGAGTCGGCACGCGGCTATGTCTACACGCCGGGAATCTTCACCGATGCCCAGGAGGCCGGCTGGAAAAGCGTGCTCGAGGCGGTACACGACGCCGGTGGGCGGATGTGCTGCCAGCTCTGGCACGTGGGCCGGGTCGGCCATGAGATGGTCCATCCCGACGGACGCAAGCCGGTGGCCCCGTCAGCTATCAAGGCCGAGGGCGCCCAGTCGTACGTCGAGTTCGAAGACGGCAGCTCCGGCCTACACGACACCGCCATGCCCCGCGCCCTGGAAACCAAGGAAATTCCGGGGGTGATTGACGAATACCGCCAGGCGGCCATTCGTGCCAAGCGCGCCGGCTTCGATCTGGTCGAGGTCCACGCTGCCAATGCGTATCTGCTCCAGCAGTTCATGGCGACCGGCTCGAACACGCGGACCGATGCCTACGGCGGCAACCTAGAAAACCGGGCTCGCCTGGCCCTGGAAGTGGTCGACGCGGTCATCGAAGTGATGGGCGCAGATCGCGTGGGTATTCGGCTGTCGCCGTTCATCGAAATCTTCGGCCTGTCCGATGACGAGCCCAAGGCCATGGCCTTCTACATGGCCGAGCAGCTCAACGCGCGCGGTTTGGCCTATGTGCATGTTGCCGAGCCCGACTGGGCCGGCGGCGATGTCTCCTTGAGCGATGATTTCCGCCAGGCCATGCGCGAGCGCTTCAACTCGGGCGCCCTGCTATTCAACGGCCACTACACCGCCGAAAAAACCGAGGCGCTCATCGAGAAAGGGATAGCCGACGGGGCCTCCTTTGGCCGTCCGTATATCGCCAACCCGGATCTCGTCGAGCGCTTCCGGCAAGGCGCAGCGCTTAACGAGCCCGACCCCAGCACGTTCTACGGCGGTGATGAAAAAGGCTATACCGACTATCCAACACTAGCCGAACAGAACGGCTAACACAGGATAGAAGCGACGACGCCCAGATGACGCCCAGCGGCGATTCGTCGTAAAACACACCCTATAAGCCGAAGCGTTTAACGCTTCGGCTTTTTTTATGTCGCAATATCGCGCCGGCAGTCAGCCGATGTACTAGGACAGACGCCTCACGAAATCGGTCGCCGGGCGCCGCGATAGCGCGCCAGCGCCCAAAGCAGCAGGCAGGCCGCCACCACGGCCACCCCCAGCGCAGCACTCGGCAACGCCGCGATCTGGTCGCCCAGCCAAGAGCCCGGCGCCAGATGATCCAGCGCCAGCCCCGTCCATTCCATGGCTGCGACGAGCCCGGCCACGGCTACCGACAGCATCGTAATGGCTAGGTTGAAGCGAAGACGTTTGGGGCTGTCCGTACCCCAGCGATAAGCCCGCTGCATGAGCCAGCCGTTGACCGAGTCCAGACTGGTCATGCCCGCAGCAAACAGCACGGGCAGCGCCATGACCGACCACGGCGGCCAGCCGGCGTGTTGCGCGGCACCGGCCGATAGGCCCAGAAGCGCCACCTCGGTGGCCGTATCAAAGCCCAAACCGAAAACGAAACCCAGCGGATACATCTTCCAGCCGCGATCGATCCACGCCGTGCTTTTGGTCACCATCCGCGAGAGCAGCCCGCGCGCGCGTGCATCGTGGCGGCATTCAGCATGGCGATACCCCTGCCACAAGCGCCAGACCAGACGTGCGTTGAGTGCGGCCATCACACTCAAGAACGTCGCCGAGACGACGGTACCGAATACCCCGCCGAAGGCCGCGATGCCCTCCAACTCGCCGGCCAGCGCGCCCGAAGTGAGCACGACGAGCAGGCAAAGCAGAAACACCACGCTGGAATGCCCGGCGGAAAACGCAAACCCCACAAACGCCGCCGAGCGCCGCTCTCGCACCAGCTTGCGCGAGACGTTATCGATGACCGCGATATGATCGATATCGAAGGCATGTCGCAGGCCCAGCAGATAGGCCAGCCCGCCCAAGCCGAACAACAACGTGCCCTCGGCAGCGCCGGCCAAGAGCAGCCCCAGACCGACGAGATGCAGACCGACGATCGCAGCGATCAGCCGCGGACTGGAGGGAGCGTTCTGCGCGTCGTTCACGAACAAACAGGCCTTTCTATTGGATCAGGAGCGAACGCCCAGCGGCTCGACCGCACGACACAGCGAACAGACCACGCCGTCGTGATGTGCCGAGTACACAACGTCCGGGCGTTCGAACTCGGCCTCGCAGGAGACACAGGTGAAACGCTCGGCCGAGGGCGTGCCGTCGGGCGTAAAACGCGGCGAGGCGATGCCGTCGTCGCCGCGCGCCAGATAATACCGGCCGCCGGTCAGCGCGGCCAGGATCGGCGGGAGGATCACGCCGACGGCCACGGCAATCAGCGGCGAATACGACGACAGGAAGGCGCCGAGCAGTCCGAAATATGCGGCGATGGCCAGGCCCGCGGCCGCCGTGAAGGCGATCGTACCCACCGGGTTGACTGCATACAGCATGCCACGGCGATACTCCGGCGCTTTCGGCGATAGCCCCAATAGATATTTGTTAACCACGATATCCGTGGCAACAACCACCACCCAGGCGATCGCACAGTTGGAATAAAAACCCAGAATATTGTTCAGAACGGCGAACATGTTGCCTTCCATGAGCGCCAGAGCGATGGCCAGATTCACCACGACAAACACGATCCGCCCCGGGTAGTGGCGCGTGATGCGGGTAAAGGCGTTGGTCCAGGCCAGCGAGCCCGAGTAGGCATTGGTCACGTTGATCTTGATCTGGCTGATCACCACGAGGATGACCGACAGCGCCAGTGCAGCCCACAGGGGCAGCATCTCGGAGAAGATGGCCAAGAACTGACGCACCGGCTCGGTAGCGGCCGAGTCGGCCATCTTGGACATCAGATAAAACGCCAGCAGCGCGCCGATCATCTGCTTGGCAGCACCCAGAATCACCCAGCCCGGCCCGGCGGCCAGCACCGCGGCCCACCAGCGCCCGCGGTTCTCACGGGTCTTGGCCGGCATGAAGCGCAAGTAATCGATCTGTTCGCCGATCTGGCCCATCAGCGCCAGGCAGACCCCGGCCCCCAGCATCACGGCAGCCAGGCTGACGCCGCCATACCCCTCGGTGCCGGTGTAGGCCAGCCAGTCGCCGACCACGCCGGGCTGGCTGGAGAGCAGATAGATGACCGGCGCCGCCATGAGGATTAGCCAAAACGGCGTGGTCCAAAGCTGGAGCTTGGACAGCGCCTTCATGCCGTAGATGACCAGCGGCAACACGATCAGCGTGGAGGCCAGATAGCCGACCCAGAGCGGCACCCCCAGCCCCACGAGCAGGCCCTGGGCCATGATCGAGCCTTCCAGGGCAAAGAAAATAAATGTGAACGAGGCAAAGATGACCGCGGTGATCACCGAGCCGTAGTAGCCAAAACCGGCCCCGCGCGTGATCAGATCCAGATCGATGTTGTAGCGAGCCGCGTAATACGCCACCGGCAGGCCGGTCATGAAGATCACGGCCGCGGCAAACAGGATCGCCAGGATCGCGTTGGCCGTGCCGAAACTGATGGCGATACTCGCACCAATCGAGAAATCGGCTAGATAAGCGATACCGCCGAGTGCGGTGATGGCGACCGTGCCACTGCCCCAGCGCCGAAACGAGTGCGGCGCATAACGCAGGGTGTAATCCTCGAGTGTTTCGTCCTTGCGGGCGTCTTTCTCAGCGTTTTTGTCGGCCGTTTCTGTATCAATGGAACGGCCGATCTGGTCGGCAGTGGTCGCCACGTCATGCTCACGATGGTTAAGCGATGACGAGCTTCAAGCAAGGCCCGTGCCAGCGCGGCAAACAACGTGTGGCTCTTGGCGCATAACCCATGGCGCACAAAGCGCAAGATAACAGTGCACTGAATGCGCCGCCTGCACCGTTTTAGCTCAGAGTAGCAACCCTTCACGCTCGATAAAGCCGATGATCTCGTCCAGGCCCTGGCCGGCCCGCAGATTGGTAAACAGCGTGGGCCGCGTGCCGCGCATGGTCTTGGCGTCGCGATCCATCACCTCCAGCGAGGCCCCCACCATAGGCGCCAGATCGATCTTGTTGATGACGAGCAGATCCGATCGGGTGATACCCGGTCCCCCCTTGCGCGGGATTTTGTCGCCCGCCGACACATCGATGACATACAGGGTGAGATCGGACAGCTCGGGCGAGAAAGTCGCTGCCAGATTATCGCCACCGGACTCGATGAACACGATATCCAGATCGTGAAATTCCGCCGTGAGCTGGTCGATGGCCGCCAGGTTCACTGAGGCATCCTCGCGAATCGCGGTATGCGGGCAGCCGCCGGTTTCCACGCCGCGAATACGATCTTCGGGCAGTGCCCCGCTACGGATCAGGAAATCGGCATCCTCGCGGGTATAGATATCGTTGGTGACCACGGCAATCGAGTATTTATCGCGCAGGCGCTTGCACAGCGCATCCGTCAGCGCGGTCTTGCCCGAGCCGACGGGCCCACCAATACCGACACGCAGCGGGGTTTTATCGGTCATCGTCACGGCCTCCTCTCAAGAACGATACAAACGCGAATATAGGGTTTCGTGGGCCGCGCTGGCCACGGCCAGCGCCGGCAGCGAGCCGCCCAGGGCCGCGTCGGGCAGATGCATGGCACGAGCCACGCCGGCCGGAATGTCGCCGGCCAGCTCAAACAACAACCGCTGGCCGGCGGTCTGGCCAAGCGGCACCAGCTTGACAGCGGCCAGCACCTGGTTCTCCAGCCAGGCCCAGGCCATCGCAGACAGGCTGTCGGCCAGCGGGATCTGCCAGCGCACCGCGGCCAGCGACCAGAGCGCGGCAAAACTGACCGCCGGGGCATGCGTGCGCCCTAGCCGCCAGTCGCCGGCATCGGGGATATCCATGGCTGTTAACAGGTTAGCCAGCGCGTGGCCGAGATGGCGCTCCTGGGCCCGGCGCTCGGCCGACTCGCGGGTCGCCAGCAGAGCCGCACTCCAGGCGCTGACGTCGGCGATGCAATCGGTGGCCCAGGCAGTGTGCAGGCGCTGGCTCATCGCCAGATCCACGGGCACGACCGCGTAGTCGAACACACCGCGCAACCAGTCGGCCACGCTATCTGCACCAGTGAGACGGCCATCGGCGACCGCGGTTTCCAGCCCTTCGGAATAGGCAAAAGCGCCCACCGGCAACGACGGGCTGGCCAGCTGGAGCAGACGCTGCAGGGCCAGGCCCGGCGCGGCGTCAGCCATGGGCCTGTCGGGGCGCGGCCTCTAGATCCTCGGCAGGATGATTGTGATGTGATTCTGTTGCGTGGTGATGGCCGTGATCATGCCCGGCACCGTGTGCGTGGCCGTGGCCTTCATAAGCGCCGGCCTCCGGATGAAACGCACAACAGCACGCTCTCGGCACCACGCCAAGGCCGGCGACCATGTCGTCGAGCACGTGGTCGCGCCGGTAGGCCACGGCCTCACAGGTCAACTGCAAGGGCACGTGCCGGTTGCCCAGGTGATAACAGATGCGGTTGAGCAACAGACGGTCTTGGCAGTGGACATACGACAGCGCCTCCGGCGCCGCGGCCACGCGCACATGCAGCCGGGCTTCGGCATCGACGAGAATGTCGCCGTCGGCCAGCACCGTGCCGCGCGTCAGCCACACGCCCGCATCGCGCCCGTCGTCGAGCGTGACGCGCTGTCGCGATTTCTGACGCGCATCGAAGTCGAGCGTCACGGTGGTATCGATGGGCGCGACGAGTGCGTCGAGTTTTCTGGTCAGTCGTATCATGCGGTTGGCCCGGTTACCGGATCGTGTCCGTCTCACTCATGTCTATGGGTATCGGGACACGACAGCGGCTTGCGACGTGTAGCGACCTCAGAACAGGAAATACCGCTGCGTCAGCGGGAGGTCAATAGCAGGTTCACAGGTTAACAGCTTGCCGTCGGCACGCACTTCGTATGTTTGCGGATCGACTTCGAGGTGCGGGCACGCGGCGTTGTTCTTCATGTCGGCCTTGGATAGGTGGCGCGTGTTACGAACAGCGACCAATCGCTTGGCAAGCCCCAGCGCATCGCCGATGCCGGCATCGATCGCCGCCTGGGATGTAAAAGTGACGGCGCTGGCCGCGGCAGCCCGGCCATAGGCGGCAAACATCGGCCGATAATGGACCGGCTGCGGCGTGGGAATCGAGGCGTTTGGGTCCCCCATGGGCGCCAACGCGATCAGCCCGCCCTTGATGACGGTGGCCGGCTTGACCCCGAAAAAAGCCGGCTTCCACAGCACCAGATCAGCCAGCTTGCCGACCTCGACCGAGCCGATTTCGTGGTCTATCCCGTGAGTAATGGCCGGGTTGATGGTGTATTTGGCGATATAACGCTTGACCCGGGTGTTGTCCGCGTCTTCGGTATCCCCATCCAGCGGGCCGCGCTGGGCGCGCATCTTGTGGGCGGTCTGCCAGGTGCGGGTGATGACCTCTCCAACCCGGCCCATGGCCTGGGAATCTGAGGCGATCATGGAAAACACGCCCATATCGTGGAGGATATCCTCAGCCGCGATGGTCTCGCGCCGGATCCGCGAGTCGGCAAAGGCGACATCTTCGGCGATGGCAGGGTTCAAGTGATGACAGACCATGAGCATGTCCAGATGCTCATCGACCGTATTGGCGGTATAAGGCCGGGTTGGATTCGTCGAGGACGGCAGGATATTGGGCTTGCCGGCCGCGGTGATGATGTCCGGAGCATGTCCGCCGCCGGCGCCCTCGGTGTGATAGGTATGAATCACCCGATCGCCGAAGGCCGCGAACGTGTCCTCCACGAAGCCGGACTCGTTGAGCGTATCGGTATGGATGGCCACCTGGACATCGTAGGCATCGGCCACGCTCAGACAGTTATCGATGGACGCCGGCGTGGTGCCCCAATCCTCATGCAGTTTCAGACCGGCGGCGCCGGCGACGATCTGCTCGACCAGCGGCTCGGGGCGACTGGCGTTGCCCTTGCCCAGAAACGCCAGGTTCATGGGAAACCCTTCAGCGGCTTCCAGCATGCGGTGCATATGCCACGGCCCAGGCGTGACCGTGGTGGCCTTGGTGCCAGTGGCCGGGCCGGTACCGCCGCCGATCATGGTGGTCACGCCAGAGGCCAGCGCTTCCTCGATCTGCTGCGGGCAGACATAGTGGATATGTGAATCGACGCCGCCCGCCGTCAGGATCTGGCCTTCGCCGGCGATGATCTCGGTGCCCGGGCCGATGACGATATCGATGGCGTCCATGATATCGGGGTTGCCGGCCTTGCCGATGCCACTGATGCGCCCGTCCTTGATCGCGACGTCTGCCTTGACGATGCCCCACCAGTCCACGATGAGAGCGTTGGTGATGACCGTATCGGCCGCGATATCGCTGGCTGCCTGGCTTTGGCCCATACCGTCACGAATGACCTTGCCGCCGCCGAACGAGACTTCGTCGCCGGCTTGACCCATATCGCGCTCGACCTCGACGACGAGATCGGTATCGGCCAGGCGCAATCGATCGCCGGCCCCCGGGCCAAACATCTCGGCGTGGGCGCGTCGATCCATCTTAGTCATGGCGTCTCCGGCGCGTTAAGCGGGCCCATGACCTCACCGCGAAACCCCACTACGCGCCGGGCGCCGACGTAGGGGACGAGCGTAACGCGGCGCGTGTCGCCGGGCTCGAAGCGCACCGCGGTGCCGGCCGGCACGTCGAGCCGGTGGCCGCGAGCAGCCGCCCGGTCGAACACCAGCGCCGGATTGGTCTCGGCAAAATGGTAGTGCGAGCCCACCTGCACCGGCCGATCGCCGGTGTTGGCGACGTCGAGCGTCACCCTCGTGCGATCTGCGTTGATCTCGATCTCGCCCTCTGCGGGCCATATCTGTCCGGGAATCATGGGCACTCTCAAACGATCGGATCGTGAACGGTCACAAGCTTGGTACCGTCGATGAACGTGGCCTCAACCTGTACCTCGGTCAGCATTTCAGGCACGCCCTCCATGACATCAGCCCGGCCTAACAGTGTGCGGCCGTGCTCCATCATCTCCGCCACGCTGTGACCGGCGCGCGCGCCTTCCATGAGGGCAGAAGCGATATAGGCCATCGCTTCCGGGTAGTTCAGCTTCAAGCCATTCTCGCGGCGACGCTCGGCCAGCAGGCCGGCCGAAAAGATCAAAAGTTTGTCTTTTTCTCGGGGCGTGAGTTCCATGATCTCCAATGCCTGTTCATCAGCCGGCCGAGCCAGCATAGCCTGAGCCGCGTTATCTCATGTCGACCAGATCCGCGGCGCCACCGCCGGTTTGCCCATCACCCAGGGCCGCAGCGTCTGCCAGGCCCGCGCGAGCGTCTGGCGCACAAAAGCCGCGGACAAGCCAAGCGCCCGGACCACCATCAATTCATCGACCCGCGTGATCGCGCAGCGACCACCCTCAGCAACGACTGCCTCACGAAGCACGCGCGTCTGTTGTTCATCAAAGCCTTCCGGACAGTACGCAACAAGCGTGCCCATCGCGACTGCCCCGTCTAAACCCCACGCTGCGTCCTGAAGATGCGACGTAGCCAGACCCGGCACGCGCGTTCGCTCGCTGAAGACCGGCCGACCGTCGATCGCGATCGCCAGATCGGTGTCTAGACCACCGTCTACGAGGCGCTCGGCGATCGCCGGCCGTCCGAAAACCACGCTGTCCCACAGGATCGCCCGGCTGGTCGGGTCAAGATCGACTGCCAATGCCAGGCGCACGTGTGCACCGTCGAACAGAATGGCTTCTTGGGGCAGCCACTCCAGTCGTGCCTCGGGCCCGGTGGCAAGACGTACCGCCTGGCGCGTGCCGCCGGCCGGTGTCTTATAGAACTTGCCGGCCGACGGTGTCGTCACGAGCAGGCCCGCCCCGGCGGCAGCGCGCGCGCGGATATCGATCTGATCTCCCTGCACCAGCCCGCCGGGCGGATGCAGAATCATCACGTGAGCCGTGTAATCGGACTCGGGATAGAGCGCACGCTGGATGTATAGCGGCCCGCTGTGGCGCCGTCGCAGCAGCACGCTGCGCTCGTGGGCAACGCCGGCTTCGAGCTCCAGGCAGGCGCGCCAACCGGCACCGTCCGAAAGCGTCGCTGTCGGCGCGCGCGGCGGTAGAGAAGAGCAGGACAGAACGATCAGTGTATGTGTTGCCGGATCTGTGGCTGCTTTTTTACACAATCGCCGGTCTGGATGAAAGCGCTTATTTGTCACCCGGCGCCCACAAAAAAGCCCCGTCGCAGAGCGACGGGGCCAACAGATCGATAATTTGCCAGACCTTGCGGGCGCTTACTCGTCCGTCGTGTTCATGTCGGTCGTGGTGTCGGTATTGGCCTCACCACTCATCTGCGTGGTGCCACCGCTCGCATTCGCGCTCCCGTTGGCCTCGGTCTGCACGCCGCCATTCATACCCGACGTCATGGTGTTTGTTTTACCGGCCATATCAGCTTTGGCGCGATCCATACGGCTGCCCATATCCTGTCGCATCTTGGCGCCATCCTGCTTCATGCGCTGACCGGCGTCTTTCATACGCGTCTCAGCGCTGGCACCCATCGTCTTCATGCGATCTTTGGTTGCAGTGCCGGCGTCCTTCGCACCACTTTCGGCGCTCTTCATACCGCTCTTGGCACGGGCCGCACCGTCTTCCATTGTCTTCTTGGCGCCGTCTTTCATCACGGTGTAGGTGTCACCACCACTAACGGCCGGACCAGCTGTTCCGCCGGAGGCCGCGTGCATGCCGGCCTTGAACTGCTCAAGCGTTACACCATTGGTTTTGGCATCCGAACGCTTGGCTTTCGGATCGGTACTGATCGACTCGTTGGTCTTCAGCGAGTTATAGAGCTTTGCCACGGCCGGATTGGCCTGCGCCTCGCTCATGCTCAATACACCGTTGCCGTTCGTGTCCAGCTTCTTGAACTGGGCCGTCAGCGAACCGTTGGTGTTGGCGCTGGCGCTCATGCCCGACGTGGAAGCATTGGCGCTGACGTCGGCGCCGGCCGCACCGGAGGCAGGAGCGGCGAAAGCCGAGCCGGTCACGATAGCCAGGCCGAAGGCAATTGCTGTTTTCTTGAACATTTGAGAGGTCCTTGGGACGTCTTGAATCAGGGCCTCGACGCTACGCCAGGGGTATGAATCACGGCTTAACTCAGTTCAAGGCGAGCCAGTGTTTCGCCGTCGTCGAACGACGTCAGGACGACGTGTTTTCGCGCTCGCGAGCCCCCGGGGCGAATGTTCGAGCGGTCACGATACCCAGCTCGTAAAGCAGATAGACCGGCACGGCCAAAAGCGTCTGCGAGATCACGTCAGGCGGCGTCAGCAACATGCCCCCGGCAAACGAGGCCACCAATACGTAAGGCCGATAGCTGGCCAGCTGCTTCGGCGTGACGAAGCCGGCCCACACGATCAAGAAAATGGCCACAGGCATTTCAAACGCGATGCCGAAGGCCATGAACATCTTCAAGACGAAATCCAGGTAGCTGGATATATCCGTCATCACCGACACGCCGGCCGGAGCGACCGACACGAAAAATCCGAACACGATCGGAAAGATGACGAACTGCGCGAATGCCATACCGAAATAGAAAAGCAGCGTCGACGACACCAGCAGCGGCGTCATCAACCGGCGCTCGTTCAGATACAGCCCCGGCGCCACGAACATCCAGACCTGATACAGCGTCCAGGGCAGCGACAACACGAAAGCCAGCATGATGGCCAGCTTCACCGGCACCAGAAACGGCGCGGTCACGCCGGTGGCGATCAGGCTGTTGGTGCCCGGCATATGCGACAGCAGCGGCCCGGATAAGAACGTGAACAGCGGGCGCGAGAAATAGAAACAGGGCAAAAAAACCACGGCAATGCCCAGCACGATCCGTATGACACGCGTGCGCAACTCCAGCAGATGCGCCATCAACGGCTGTTCTTCTTCGTCCGGCGTGCTCACGAGGATTTGTCTTTGTCAGTCGATGAGTGGTTTTCAGAGGGCCGTGGCGCGGCTGCATCTCGTTCGAGGTCTTCTTTGAGCGGACGAGCCGTGGCCTCAACGTTGCGATCCACGCTGTCGCGTGCGTTACGGGTTTCGGCCTCAATCTGTTCGCGCGCTTCGCGTACTTCGCGACGGATGTCGTCAGCTTTGACCTCGCGCTCAAGCTCGCTGGTCAGAGCACTCATGTAGTGCTTGGCCTGGCCCACCCAGCGCCCGACCGTACGGGCGACCACCGGCAAACGCTCGGGGCCCAGCACGATCAAACCGATGATGGCCAGGACGCTCAGCTCCCAGAAACCGATGTCGAACATAAACGCTCGCTACCGCGGTGACGACGAACTAATCGCGCGAGGAGTTGGAGCGCTCGCGGTCGTGGGTCTTGGAGTCAGCCTGATCGCGGTTGACGTGCTCGACCACCTGCGGATCGTCGTCGCGATCTTCCTTGTCCTTGTCTTCGTCTTTCATGGCCGAGCGAAAGCCCTTAAGTGCCGAGCCCAGATCAGGGCCCAGGTTGCGCAGACGCTTGGAACCGAACAAAAGCAATACGATCGCCAGAACGATCAAAAGCTGCCAGATACTGATACCGCTGAGCATGATTTCCTCCAGCTAGTCGCGGGACGCAGAATTCCCGCTGGGTCGTGCGGCCTTTTCATCATGGCCGGATACGCCGAAACGGCGCGCGAGTTCGTCTTGTACGGCCGATACATCCTGGCCGCGAGCTTGTAACAACACCATACAGTGAAACCACAGATCAGCGACTTCGTGCACCAGATGGGCCGTGTCGTCTTCGCCCGCGGCATCAACGACTTCAGCGGCTTCTTCGGTGATCTTGGCCGAAATCTTTGGCGTACCGCCTGCATACAGGGCCGCGGTATAGCTTGTCGCCGGATCGGCGTCCCGGCGCTTGGCCAGTGCGTGGTCCAGGGCCGCAAAGATATCGGCGGTCGAAGCGGTTTCGGTCACGTTACTCGTCGCCTTTGCTGGCCGATGGGCCGTACATGTCTTCCGGGGCGGTGATGACAGGGTCCACCGTCGTCCACGCCCCAGCCGTAAGTACCTGATAGAAACACGATTCCCGCCCGGTGTGACAGGCCACACCGCCGATCTGTTCGACCTGGAGCAGGATCGCATCGGCGTCGCAGTCCAGGGCGATAGACACCACGGATTGTAGATTGCCCGAGCTCTCGCCCTTGCGCCAGAGCTTACCCCTAGAGCGTGACCAATAGGTTGCATAGCCCGAATCCACCGTGGCCGCCAGCGACTCGCGGTTCATCCAGGCCAACGTCAGCACGCGCTTGGTGTCTACCGCCTGAGTGATCACGGGCACCAGTCCCTGATCGTTCCAGGCTACGTCGTCTAGCCAGGCGTCGGAGCGTCTGTTGTCCATCAAGAGATTGGTCCGTTGAGCAGTCGATCCATCGTGAAACCGGTCAAATCTGCGTGGGGGCGCACGGACGTATCCTACGCCTTGTCGAAACGCCGCGCAGTCGCGGCCGTCCTACGCCGAAGCCGACGGCGCGCATAAATCTGGCTTGTACGAACGCCCAACTCGGCCTAGTGTTGCCGCGCATGAAGATCATCATCCTGGGGGCCGGTGAAGTCGGGGCCACGCTCGCCGAGAATCTGGCGCACGAGGCCAACGACGTTACCGTCGTCGACACCAATCAATCGCTGCTGCGGCCCTTGCAGGATCGCCTGGATATCCGGGCGGTACATGGCTACGCCGCGCATCCGGCGGTATTGCGCGACGCGGGCGCCAACGACGCCGACATGATCATCGCTGTCACCGCGGTCGATGAGATCAACATGGTGGCCTGTCAGATCGCCTACACGCTGTTCCACACCCCAACAAAGATCGCGCGTATTCGCTCGTCGGAGTATCTGATCGAGGACCGGCTGTTTCATCAGGATGCCATCCCCATCGATATGTCGATCAGCCCGGAGCAGCTGGTCACCGACTACATCAAACGCCTGATCCAGTATCCCGGCGCGCTGCAGGTGGTGGATTTCGCCGGCGGGCGCGTTCAGGTGGTGGGCGTAAAGGCCTATTACGGCGGCCCGCTGGTCGGCAACGAGCTGGCCACCATCCGCAGCCATATCCCGAACGTGGATACCCGGGTCGTTGCGATTTATCGGCGCGGCAAGCCCCTGATTCCTGAAGGCGATACGGTCATCGAGGCCGACGACGAAGTGTTCTTCGTGGCCGCCCGGCGCGACATCAAGCAGGTCATCGGCGAGCTCAGAAAGATCGATCGCCCGGTTAAACGCGTGATGCTGGCCGGCGGCGGCAATATCGGCACCCGCTTGGCGCGCGCGCTGGAAAATCAGTGCCAGGTCAAGGTCATCGAGCACAATCCAGAGCGCGCGGCCTGGCTGTCCGAGCGGGTCAATCGGGCCATCGTGCTGAAAGGCGATGCGGCCAACGAAACGCTGCTGCGCGAGGAGAACATCGAGTCGATCGACGTGTTCTGCTCGGTCACCGACGACGACGAGGCCAATATCCTCTCGGCAATGCTGGCCAAGCGTCTGGGCGCGCGCAAGGCCATGTCGCTGATCAACCGGCTGGCCTATGTCGACCTGATCGAGTCCTCGGGCACCCAGATCGATATCGCGATCTCGCCCAAGCAGTCGACCATTTCGGCGCTGCTGGCGCATGTACGCCGCGGCGACGTGGTGCGGGCCCATACCCTGCGCCGGGGGGCTGCCGAGGCCATCGAGGCCATCGCCCACGGCGAGCGCGGCAACTCGCGGGTGGTCGGCCGGCGCCTGGACGAAATCAAGCTGCCTCCGGGCGCCTCGATCGGGGCGATCGCCCGCGGCGAAGAGGTCATCATCGCCCATCACGACACCGTGATCGAGTCGGGCGATCACGTCATGATCTTCATCATCGACAAGCGCTATACCCCGGCCGTGGAACAGCTGTTCCAGGTGGGGGTGTCATATGTCTAGCCGGGCCCGTTCGTGAGCCTGGTCGAAGGTCACGTCACCTATCGCTATGCCGGCGTGCAACGCGTGCTGGGCATTTTGCTGATGATCTTTTCCGGATCGATGCTGTTGCCCGTGGCCGTGGGCGGCCTCTACGGCGACGGCGAGCTCGAAGCTTTCCTCGTAGGCTTTGCGGTCACGCTGGCCACCGGTTTCATGGCCTGGGCGCCTACACGACACGTACGCCGAGAGCTCAAGATCCGCGACGGCTTCCTGGTCGTGGTGCTGTTCTGGATGGTGCTATCGCTGTTCGGGGCCATACCGCTGTGGCTGGCCGTACGGCCGGACATGAGCTTCACCGAAGCCACGTTCGAGTCGGTCTCGGGCCTGACCACGACCGGGGCCACGGTGCTGGTGGGTCTGGACACCCTGCCCCATGCCATTCTGTTCTGGCGCGTACTGCTGCACTGGATGGGCGGCATGGGCATCATCGTGCTGGCCGTGGCGGTGCTGCCCATGCTGGGCGTGGGTGGCATGCAGCTTTATCGCGCTGAAACGCCCGGGCCCATCAAGGATTCCAAGCTCACCCCGCGCATCCGCGAGACCGCCAAGGCGCTGTGGTATCTCTACGTTTCGCTGACCATCATCTCGGCGTTTCTGTTCTGGGTGGCAGGCACCAGCGTGTTCGACGCCGTGGGCAACGCGTTTTCGTCGATCGCTACCGGCGGCTTTGCCAATCACGATCTATCGCTGGGCTATCACGGCAGTGCGGCGATCGAGCTGGTAGCCATCATTTCGATGCTGGCTGGCTCGGTGAGTTTCGGCATGCACTTCATGGTCTGGCGCAACGCCGACCCGGGCATCTATTGGCGCGACTCGGAAACCCGGACCTTCATCCTCATGATCGCCGCCGCCACGGCCATCTCTACGCTGGTGCTCATGGTGGCCGGCACCTATGTCGGCCTGGACGATGCGCTGATCAAATCGCTGTTCCAGGTGTTGTCTATCGGCACGACCACGGGCTTTACCACCACGGATTATTCGGTGTGGCCGAGTTTTCTGCCCATGTTCTTGCTGCTGGGCGGCTTCGTGGGCGGCTGCGCGGGCTCGACCACCGGCGGCATGAAGGTGGTGCGCTCGATTCTGCTGGCCAAGCAGGGCGTGCGCGAGATCAGCCGTCTGGTCCACCCCAACGCCGAGATTCCCATCAAGATGGGCGAAAAAGTCATCCCGGATCGGGTGGTACAGGCGGTCTGGGGGTTTTTTGCGGTCTATGTCAGCGTCTTCGGGCTGATGTTCTTGATTCTGTTATCCACCGGCCTGTCGGAAATCACCGCGTTTTCTGCCGTGGCTGCCACCATCAACAATATCGGCCCGGGGCTGGGTGAAGTCTCGTCCAACATGGCCAGCATCCCCGCCGCCGGCAAATGGACGCTGTGTCTGTCCATGCTGCTGGGCCGGCTTGAAGTGTTTACTCTGCTGGTCATTATGACGCCCGCCTTCTGGCGGCGCTAGGGCCTGTTGACGCTTCAAACGAGTCCGCGCCAAGCGCTCCCTAAAAATTGACTAGGGGCGGCAAG